>CAZDHE010000057.1:0-1568 GCA_964505305.1 uncultured Bdellovibrionales bacterium | reverse complement strand
TCCTCTGTTTGAACCAAAGACTTGACAAATTGTTATAGCGGGACTTTGAGAAAGGAGGGGACAAAAGATGCTTCTTTTAAAAAAGGAGACAAAAGAGAGTTTTGCAATTCAAGGCAATTAAAATAAGCGGGATGATATTTCCGGGATTTTGATTTTTAGTTATTGCTTGTTTGCAGGTTTCTATTGTATTCTATTAACGTTTAGAATTATATGGAAGTTATTTTATTAGTTGCCAGCGGAGTGCTATTTTTGGTTGCTTTGGCAGTTTTTTTTGTTATCAACAAAAAAATTTCGGAAATGAAGAAGCCGGAAGATGATAGATCTTTACTGATGCTTCAGCAGAGACTGGATCAAATGTCTCAAATTATGGACCAGAAATTATCCGAGACAAATCGTTTAACTAAAAGCCAGCTCAGGGATAGTAATCAATTGATGCAGGAAATATCCAAGGGATTGTCTCGGGAGAGCCGGGATTTATTTAATGACATTAACAGGCAGTTTAACGAGATGGCCAAGCATTCTCATCAGTCTATTCGGCAAGTTACGGAAAAATTGACCAAGCTGGATGAAACCAATCAAAGAGTGGTGGATTTTTCTTCTCAGCTTAAAAATTTGCAAGATATTCTAAAAAATCCCAAGCAGAGGGGGGTGCTGGGCGAGTATTATTTGGAAGAAACTTTAAAAAACGTTTTGCCGCCGCATAACTACCAAATGCAGTATAAGTTTAAGGACGGCAATGCTGTGGATGCGGTAATTTTTGTTAAAGATAAAGTTATTCCCATTGATTCTAAGTTTTCCTTGGAAAATTATGAAAAGCTGATGATTTGCAAGGAAGAAGAAAGGGATGTTTTAGAAAAACAATTTCGCCAAGATTTGAAAAGCCGGATTGACGAAACGGCCAAGTATATAAAACCAAAAGAAAAAACCACCGATTTTGCTTTTATGTTTATTCCTTCCGAGTCGGTTTATTATGATTTATTGATTAACAAAATAGGTTCTAACCAAGTTTCTTCCCGGGATTTAATTGAATACGGTTTTCAGGAGAAGCACGTAGTGATAGTTTCCCCGACCTCTTTTATGGCTTATCTGCAGACCGTATTGCAAGGTTTGCGGTCTTTGCAGATCGAAGAATCAGCCAAAAAAATTCAAAAAAACGTGGAAAAACTATCCACTCACCTAAAAAATTACGAAATCTATTTCAACAAGGTGGGCAGTAGTTTATCAACTACGGTTAATCACTACAACCATGCCAGCAAGGAGTTGGGGAAAATCGACAAGGATGTCGCCAAGGTGACCGACGGAAGCGGCCAAAAATTGCAATTATCTGAAGGCGAGGTGAAGAAGCCGGATGCGGAGTAACGGTGAGGGCGGGCTTGAAAGTGGAAAGAAATAAGGGATAAGAAGCAAGAAGCAAGGAGATTGAAATGTCAAATGACAATCCGGTTGCTTATGAAAAGCACCTATTTACTTTCGACAAAAGATAAAATCCATACTACCATATTACGTTATTACGTGAAACCACTGAAAAACACCCTACCCCCGAACCTTAAAAAATGTTACAATAGAAG
>CAZDHE010000056.1:0-1598 GCA_964505305.1 uncultured Bdellovibrionales bacterium | reverse complement strand
TTTTCTTTAATTCTTATTATATAATATTTCCGGGTATGTTTCTATAATAGGAGAGGACTAAATCCCTCCTAACCTCCCTTTTTCAAAGGGAGGGACCGCCTCCCCCTTTTTAAAAAGGGGGATTGAGGGGGATTTCCACCTTAAACCTCCCTCTTTTTTAAAAGAGGGAGTGAGGGAGATTTACATTTTCAATTTCCCTCTTTCCCAAAGAGGGACTGAGGGAGATTTATAAAACCAAAACACTCTTTTCATTAAAAAACTTAACGTAGGCAGAAAAATATGCTAATATGAATTACATCTTTGAAAAACCTGTGGAAAAATCAAAAAACCGACCCGTCAAAACCATCTTGATTTTCAAAAAAGGTAACCGCAAAGAAACAAAACTAAAAAATTAGCCATTCCTCTTTATTTTATTATTGCAAATATATGATTAAAAAAATACTCAAAGCTTTAATCTACATTGTGCTCATTGTTGCCTTTTTAATCTTTGTAGACCTCAAAAGTTTTTCCATAAAAACCGTTAATCCCCCATCTATCAGCGAAGTCAGGAAAAAGGAAAATGAAGAAAAGTACAAAGATCAAGAAAAAAACAATACTACTACTCAGCAAGTCAGGCAAATCCCCGCCGGCGACCAAGAAAAAAATTTCACCGGAGATGCCCAAGAAATAATCGATTTAGCCAACCAAGCCAGAAAGGAAGAGAGCTTGAGCTCACTTGAAGAAAATTCCAAACTATCTCAATCAGCAAAGAAAAAAGCTCAACATATGAAAGACAACGACTATTTTGAGCATACCTCTCCCAACGGCATACAGCCTTGGTATTTTGCCGAAAAGACCGGGTATGAATATAAAGTATTCGGCGAAAACTTAGCTGAAGGGTTTTTTTCCGCTGAAAATGTGCACAAAGGTTGGATGAATAGCCCCGGACACAAAGAAAATATCCTCTCAAAAGATTTTGAAGAAATAGGAGTGGGGATATTAGAATTTAAGAGAAATGGAAAACAAAGCTATTTAATCGTCCAGCATTTTGCCTCCCCGATAACACAAAACCCGGAAGAAACCATAAATATTTGCGATCTGGAGTCCAAAGAAAACTGCGAAGAAGCTGAAGATAGATTGGAAGAAGTAGAAAAAATTATAGAAGAACAAGAAGAAATCCTTGATGAAGCTTTAGAAAAAGGAACCGAGGAAGGTGTTGGAAAAATTAGAGATAACTTGGAAAAATTAGAAGAAACCGAGGATGAGATAGAAGACTACATAGAAGAATGCAATGCATTTTTAAGCAGATGCGACAAATGGCAATAATCACCTCTTTACTTTGAAATTGGAATCGAGGAAAATCCCCACCCTCTATCATCACTCTTTCTTAAAGAGGGATCGAGAGAGATTTCTACCTTAAACCTCCCTCTTTTTTAAAAGAGGGATTGAGGGAGATTTCCACCTTGCACCCTCCCTCTTTCCCAAAGAAGGACTGAGGGAGATTTATAAAATCAAAAATCCCTCCCCCTTTTTTACGAAAGATAGATTTATAAATCCTCTCTAACTCTCCTATTATAGAAACATACCCGGAAATATTATATAATAAGAATTAAAGAAAA
>CAZDHE010000055.1:0-1685 GCA_964505305.1 uncultured Bdellovibrionales bacterium | reverse complement strand
GGAGATTTGTTATTTTAGGGCACAGCGAGAGGCGTAAGTATTTTGCTGAAACTGACCAACAAATTGCCTATAAAACCAAACAGGCTCTAATTAACAGGCTGCATCCCATTTTGTGTATAGGAGAAAATGCTGAAGAAAAGCGCCAAGAGAAAACCAAAGAAGTTATTCTGGGAAAATTGGAGAAATGTTTGCAATTTGTGGGCAAGGGTAGCTTAGAGGAAATAGTGATCTGTTATGAGCCTATTTGGGCTATTAGCGCTAATAACCCGGAGCACCCTCCAGAGGCTAATGAAATAATGGAAGCCAGAGTTTTGATAAAAAGATTTTTAGTCAAAAAATACGGTCAGAGTGTTGCCGATAGGGTGAAGATAATTTACGGAGGCAGCGTGGACAGCAAAAACTACAAAGAAGTTTGTTCGGACTCCGGGATGGAAGGAGCGTTAATCGGAAGCGCCGGAAAGATGCCCTATGAGTTGGCAAAAGTTGTTAAAGTAGCCCAAGAAAATTAGATTTTATCTCTTTTGAAAGGCTCAAGATTGCCCCGAGGGATCCCTTTCTTTTTAAAAAAGACGAGAATAATCATATTTAAAAACAATTTGTTTTAATAAAATTTAATAAAATTTAAAAATGAGAAAAAAAAGCATTGAAATCTTAAGGGAAGCCTTGCAGAAAAATACCGCCGTTGGGGCCTTTAACACTTCTAATATGGAAACTTCCCAAGGCATTGTTCGGGCGGCTGAAGAATTGAAAAAACCTTGCATAATTCAAGCTACCACTACTGCCATTGAGTATTCCAATGATGTTATTGGCAGAATTGTAAAAGATGTCATTGATAAGGAGTCCGGCAAAGCGAAGGTTGGTTTTCATTTGGATCACGGCCACAATTTGCATGATATAATTAAAGCTATTGATTTGGGTGTGGATTCGGTGATGATTGATGCTTCCAAGATGAGTTTTAGTGAAAATTTAGAAATAACCAAAAAGGTGGTGGAATATGCTCATCCCAAAGGAGTGGCCGTCCAAGCCGAATTGGGAAGGGTTCCTTATTTGGGCAGGGAAAAGATGAGTGTTGATTGGAGCAAAGTGATGACTGTTCCGCAAGAAGCCAAAAAATTAGTGGATGATACCGGCATAGATGCTTTGGCTGTGGCTATTGGCAACGCCCATGGATTTTTTAGAGAAAAAAGCGAACCTGACTGGGAGCGATTAAGAGAAATTAGGAAACTCCTGCCGGAAACTCCTTTGATTTTACACGGGGCTTCCGATTGGGAGGATGGCAAGGCCGAAAAAGCGATTAAAAACGGAATAAATTGTTTTAATATAGATACTGATATTCGAATAGCTTTTTGCACGGTAATTTGCAATATGAGTAGCGGCAAACATTGCGAGGTAAACGACCCCAGAAAAATTTTGGGCGCTGCCAGGGAGGAGGTTAAAAATAAAGTAAAAGAGAAAATCAAGATGTTTGCGGTTTAGGCAAGAAACAAAGAGCAAGAAGCAAGAATTAAGAACAAAAAAAGGAAGGGGTATTGAAACGAAAAACGCCTGTTTGTTTTGCCGAAATAGTCGTATCTTAAGTGCTCATGTTAAAATCTAATTTATTTAAATTACGAAATACTTTTTTGTTCTCTCCTTTCCCAAAGTCCCGCTATAACAATTTGTCAAGTCTTTGGTTCAAACAGAGG
>CAZDHE010000054.1:0-1781 GCA_964505305.1 uncultured Bdellovibrionales bacterium | reverse complement strand
TTTATTTGATTATATTTTTAAAAAGTTTTACAATGGTTTTAAGCGGGTGTGGCTCAGGGGTAGAGCGTCTCCTTGCCAAGGAGAAGGTCGCGGGTTCAAGTCCCGTCACCCGCTCAGACTGATAAAGAATTTTAAACACAACTTAATTTTGCCATAGACCGAGCTTCTGACTCGGTCTATTTAGTTTCAAATTAACAGAAAACAAAATTCAAGTGTTAGCTTGGAAATTTTTCTTTGGAAATAGTCCCAGAGATTAGATTGGATATTGATTATTACTTTGGAAAGAGACAAGGAAACGATTTAGACAAAACTGCTTTTGTTTTTATTTCTCGACGATTCCTTGCAAGGAAACATAAAAATCAAAGACTTTATTTATAGACAAGGAACGGTATTTTTTGTATAATAAAAACAGGTTCAATTTTAGAATTTTTTGATTTTTTTATGAAAAAAGCGGAATTGTTTTTTAGCGCTTTGCAGGTGCCGGTGGATTATCTGATGCTGGTGATAGCCGGAGCGGCAGCTTTTTATTTGAGAAGAGCGGACGTGGTACAGGAAGTGAAGCCGATTTTGTATGATTTTTCAGTGCGGGAGTTTCTGCAGGTTTTATTATTGGCGGCGGCATATTTTGTCGCTATTTTTGCTATTGAAGGGCTTTACAATATCCGCTCCAACAAGGGTAAAGTGATGGAGGTTTATCGGGTTGCCAGAGCGACTTTGATTGCCTTGATGGGAATTGTGTTAGTTCTGTTTTTGGAGCCGGATTGGTTTTCTTCCCGGTTTGTGATTTTGACCGGAGCCGCGCTGGCGGTGGTGTTTGTTTCAACAGCCAGGATTTCTTTGCGGTATCTGCAGCTGTATTTGATGGCGGTTTCGGGGATAGGGGTAAGAAGAGTGCTTTTGATTGGCGGGAGTGGATTTGCAGAATCTTTCAAAAAGCTCATCAAGGCAAACCCGAGGCTTGGCTATGTATCGGTCGGACATATCAGTAAAATCGATTTTGATAAAATAAAGAATCTCAAAAAATTGAAAGGAGTGGACGAGATTATTGAATGCGACCCCAAGGTGAACAAGAGAAAATTATTCCGGTTGAAAGAATTCTGTATTCGCAACCGGATTGCTTTTAAATACGTCCCCACCTTGATTCAAACGACCAACTTTGATTTGCAGGTTTTTCTGGGAGAGCCGATAATCGAGGTGAAAAATACGCCCCTGGACGGATGGGGGAAAATCTTGAAAAGAGTTTTTGATATAGTCGGATCAATAACGGGGATAATTATCTTCGGGCCGATTATGCTGGCTACGGCTATACTGATCTGGCTGGAGTCCGGCCGGCCGGTGATTTATTTCAATCGGCGGGTCAATCACAAGGGTGGGGAGTTTGATTTATACAAATTTCGTTATATGAAGAAAGAATACAGTCATGGCAAGCAGTTTTCCACCGCCCACAATCGCAAGGCTTTAAAATACCAGGAAGAATTGATTGAAAAGCAGTCCGACCGGAGAGGGCCGGTTTATAAAATTAAAAATGATCCCCGCAAAACCAAGCTGGGACATTATATAGAAAAATTTTCTTTGGACGAGCTACCTCAATTTTTTAATGTGTTGAAAGGCGAGATGAGCTTGGTGGGACCTCGACCGCATCAGCCAATGGAAGTGGAAAAATACCAAGAACACCAAAGAAGAGTTTTGACTATTAAGCCGGGAGTTACCGGCATGGCGCAAATCTCCGGCCGCAGCGACCTGGCTTTTGAGCAGGAAGCCAAGCTAGACATCTACTACAT
>CAZDHE010000053.1:0-1792 GCA_964505305.1 uncultured Bdellovibrionales bacterium | reverse complement strand
TTTGAACCAAAGACTTGACAAATTGTTATAGCGGGACTTTTAAAAAAGGAGGGGACGAAAGGGGTATTTCTTTTAAAAAAGGAAGGGGTAAAAAGGGCTTTTATTTTAAAAAAGGAGGGGATGAAAGGGGTATTTCTTTTAAAAAAAGAAGGGAATGAAGGGAATACTCTTTTAAAAAAGGAGGGAGTGAAAGGGTTGATTATTTTAAAAAAGAAGGGAGAAAAGGAATACTTATTAAAAAAAAGAGGGAATAAAAAGGTATTTCGTAATTCAAAGTAATTGTTTTTTTAAATCAGCGGTTTTTAAAAATTATAAAACTTAACGAAAACTTTATTGCAGTGTTTCTATTCTTTTATCTTCAATTTTGAAGATAACTTGAAACAGTTTAAAGAATTATAATATTGCAATAAATCCAATTTTTGAATGGCTAAAAAATCTGAAAACAAGGAGGGAGAAAGCAACAAGAAGCAAGAAGAAGAAAAGGGAGTCGAAAATGAGACTGCCAAGGTTAATTTAACAGCCGATTCTTCAAAAGAAGACGGGGAAGATCAATTTGATCAAGAAAATAAAACCTTGAGCGAAATAGAAGAGGAGGGCGCCAAGGATAAAAAGATTAAAAATTTAATTTCGGTTATTATAATTTTAGCCGGCTTGTTTACGGGGAGTTTGTTTGTAGATGTGATGCAGTTTATAACCAAAAGCGGATATTCCGAGAGCGCTTTGAGAGAAACTAATCTATTTGAATTGGGAGATAAAACCTGGGTAGCTTATCAGGAACCGGCCGTTAAGGCGCAAGTTTTGGTTTCCGAAAAAGAGGATTGCCCCGAGTGTCAACCTGATGAGGTTTTGGACGGGATAAAGAAGTTAATGCCTACGGTAAGCGTGGAAAAGGTGCCGGCCTCTTCTGAAGAAGGGGAGAAAATGATTGATAAATACGGCTTGAAAACGATTCCTTCTTTTGTTTTTGATAAAGAAGCCGAACAAACCGATTTTTTCAACGAAGGCCAGCTTAGCCAGATTTTTGAAGAAAAAGAAGGCGCTTACTTGATGAATTCAACTTCTTTGGGGGTTCCTGTCGGGGAGTATCTTGAAAACCCCGAAGCAAAAGAGGGTGATCCGATTTTGGGTAAAGAAGATGCTCAAAAACAAGCGGTAGTTTTTTCTGATTTTCAATGCCCTTATTCAAAGGAATTTTACAGGGTTGCCAAAGAGGTGGTGAATGAAAATGAAAATATAGCCTTTGTTTACAAAGATATGCCTTTGGAGAATATGTATCCTCAAGCTAAAAACGCCGCCATGGCGGGAAGATGCGCCGCTGATCAACAAAAATTTGAGGAAATGGCGGATGCGCTTTTTGAAAATCAGGAAGAATGGTCTAAAGAAGAAGGAAAGGAAATTTTTAAAAACTATGCCTCCGGAATAGATATGGATCGGGAGAAATTTAATACTTGTTTGGAAGAAGACCAATTCAAGGGTGAAATTGATGAGTCTCTGGAAGCAGCTCTCGATCTTGGAGTTTCCGGAACGCCCGCCGCTTTTGTCGGAGAAGAGTTTTTAAGCGGGGTTGTTGAGAAAGAAGAATTACTTAAGGCTTTTGACGGCGAGACTGATCAAAATTGACAAATTGATTCCCGCGGTAACAGATAATCCGGAAAAATTAAAAAGAAGCAAGGCGCAGGAAACGAGGGGTGAGGATTAAGAACAAGAGGTAAACGGACTGAATTTCAAATTCCGGGCTTGCAGAAGTCGAACATCAGATATTTTTCAAAAGAGACTTGAAAAAGGCAATCAT
>CAZDHE010000052.1:0-1818 GCA_964505305.1 uncultured Bdellovibrionales bacterium | reverse complement strand
CAAAAACAGAAAAACAGAAAAGCGGGAGAGCGGCTTGAAAAGCCTGTTTATGCCGGTGTTTCTTTTAGTGGCAATGGCAATGGGGGTTTTTATGCAGTTATCGGCAATGGCAAAAATTTTTATAGCAGGTATGTGGAGGTGGGGAATCAAAATAAAAGGTCTTTTCTTGAAAAATGGCTAAAAAAAGAATCTCTCAAGAATAATTTTAAATTTGTGGCAGTCGGTTTTTCCGGCTTGGATCAGGCAGAAGCGGATGCCTTAGTTTCCGAGTTATGGTTAAAATTGGATATTGTCCCTTTTGTGTACGAGAAGTCCAGGCGAAATGGCAGAAAAAAAGCCGTGAGTATATTTAAAGAAGTAAAAAGTAAATTCAATAAAAAAAATTTGATCAAGGAAAGGGTTGATTTTAATGGAAGGGTGGAAATTTCCCGGCTGGTTAATTTGGAAGATTACAAAAAAACAGTTTCTCGGAAGAATTTTGATTATTTGTTAAAGTTTTCGGAAGAATTTAAGGATAGGCAACTGAAAATGGTTTTTGTTAATTCTACCGCTTTCGGAGGGGGAGTTTCCTTGATGAGGCACGCCTTGATAAGGCTTTACAGGCTTTTGGGCGTAGATGTGGAGTGGAGAGTGGTGAGGGGAAACCAGGATATTTTCAACATCACCAAGAAAAAGTTTCACAATATTTTACAAGCGGTAGCCCCTCCCTATGTAAAACTTACCAAGGAAGACAAAAAAAATTTTGATGAGTGGAGCGAGAAAAACGCCAAAAAGTTTAGCAAGCTTTTCAAGAGGGCTGATGTAGTGGTAATTGATGATCCTCAGCCGTCGGGGATGATCCCCTTTATTCAAAAGGTTAATCCTCGGGCTAAAATCATTTTTAGATCCCATATTCAAGTGCAAGCCAAATTGATTGATGAGGGTTATCAACAACAAGTTGAAACCTGGAATTTTATTTGGCAAAATTCCGGTCAAGCGGATATTTTCCTAAGTCATCCCATTGAGGAGTTTGTGCCCAAGTGCGTTCCCGCTGAAAAAGTTGCTTTTATGCCGGCTACCACGGATCCTCTGGATGGGTTAAACAAAAAGCTTTTCCCAGAACAGATAAATTACTACCTTCGTTTGTTGAATTCTCTGCTAAAAGAAAACAACCAGAATCCCCTTGATTTAAACAGGCCTTATTTGACTCAAATAGCCAGGTTTGATCCTTCCAAGGGAATTCCTCACGCAATAGAATCGTATAGAAAATTAAGGAAAAAGTTGGAGCGGGATAATTTCGCTTACAAAGACATTCCTCAGTTGGTTATTGCCGGCAACGGGGCAATAGACGATCCCGAGGGGCATCCCATTTTTGCCGATGTTATGGAGATGCTTTCCATGGATGATTATCAGTCTTATGCTGATGATATTAAAGTAGTCAGGCTTCCTCACTGCGATCAACTGTTAAATGCTCTTTCGGCCGGTTGTTTCGCGGCCCTGCAGCTTTCTTTGAAAGAGGGTTTTGAAGTTAAAGTTTCCGAGCATTTAGCCAAGGGAAAGCCGGTAGTGGCTTATAGAACTGGAGGAATTCCTCTGCAAATTGAAGATAATAAGACCGGTTTCCTGGTAAATCCCGGAAACACGGCAAAGGTGGCCGAAAATATTTATCGGATGCTGAAAGATCCTGATATTTATAATGAAATGAGCGAAAACGCCGCAAAGAGGGTGAGGGAAGATTGCTTCACTATTAACAATGCTTACAAATGGCTTTATTTAGCTTTGAGATTGACTTCCGACTCCAGCTTTAAGCCTAATTACAGAAATCTTAATCAAATTATA
>CAZDHE010000051.1:0-1902 GCA_964505305.1 uncultured Bdellovibrionales bacterium | reverse complement strand
GGGGAAACTTCTTGCTCGGGATGAATCAAAATATATTCCCTAGAAAAACCGAGAACAGAAGATAAAAGAAGTTCAGAATCGAGTCCTGAACTGTTAATATTCTTTTTTTCTAATATCTTTTTTGCTTTATAAAGCAATCGTTGCGCATTCATTCTAAAATGATAAAAGTCAAAATCCAAAAGTCAAACCAATGAATAAAGCTCAAATTTTAAAACTTGAGTTTGATTTGTCATTAGGATTCATTGGCAATCTTCATATCTTCTTCCTTCAAGGCTTCAATAATTTTTCCGATTTCTCCGTTAAGAATACCTTCCATATTGGACCAGTTTTTGCCGATGCGATGGTCGGTAATGCGGTCTTGGGGGAAGTTGTAGGTTCGGATTTTCTCGCTTCGTTTTCCGGAGCCGATTTGTTGTTTTCTTTCGCTGGACTCTTTCTCTATCCGTTCTTGCTCCATTTTATCTAAAAGCCTAGAACGCAAGATCTGCATTGCTTTTTCCCGATTTTGGCCTTGAGATTTTTGATCTTGGCAGGAAACGATTACTCCGGTGGGGAGGTGGGTAATTCTGACAGCGGAATTGGTGGTGTTTACGGATTGTCCTCCGGGGCCGGAGGAGGCGAAAGTATCAATTCTTAATTCGTCCGGTTTGATTTCCAAGTCCTCTTTCTCCGCTTGGGGAAGCACGGCAACTGTCACGGTGGAGGTGTGGACCCGGCCTTGTTTTTCTGTGTCCGGCACCCTTTGAACTCTGTGAACGCCGGATTCATATTTAAATTTAGAATAAACGTCTTGTCCGGATATTTCAAAAATGATTTCTTTGTAGCCGCCTAAGTCATTGGCATGGGAGTCGGCAATTTCTACTTTCCATCCCTTTTCTTCGGCGTAACGGGAATACATCCTAAACAAATCTCCGGCAAAAAGACAAGCCTCATCTCCTCCGGCTCCGGCGCGGATTTCCACAATAATGTCTTTTTCGTCGCTGGGATCCTTGGGAATTAATTCCAGTTCCAACTCCTTTTCCGCTTTTTCAAGATTTTCTTGTAGAGATTCTTTCTCTTCTTTGGCCATTTCAATCATTTCCGGATCGCTTTCTTTTTCTAAAATTTCCTCGCTTTCTTTGATTTGCTGATTTAAGTTCTCCCAGTATTCAATTTTTGCGACTGTTTCTTTCAGTTTGCTGAACTTTTGATTGAGCTTTTTCATTTTTTCCGCATCAGCAAAATTTTCGGGTTTTTCCATTTCCCGTTTTATTTCTTGATATTCTTTTTTTATTTCTTCTAATTTTTGGGTGTTCATAAGTTAAATAAATCTTTTAAAACAATTCTATCGCTTTTCTGTAGTAAATAATAGCACTTTTAAAAAATATTTACAAAAAAATCCCGGCAAAATGCCGGGTATTTTTCCATTTTTTCAAAGCTATTTCTTATTAGTGGAAGTCTTTTTGGAAGCTTCTTTGGCGGGTTTAGACGCAGGCTCTTTCTTTTGAGTTTTTTTGGCGGTTTTGGCTTGGCTCTTCTTCTTTTTCTTGGCTTCTTTCTGCTTCTGGATTTCTTGAGTTTTTTGCATTCTCTGTTTAAACCTATCCACTTGACCGGCAGTATCGATTAATTTTTCTTTTCCGGTGTAAAAAGGATGGCAAGCGCTGCAAATCTCCACATTAAGTTCGGATTTAGTAGAACCTGTTGCAATGGTGTTTCCACAAGCGCAAGTTATCTTAGCCTCTTTATGGTATTCCGGATGAATTTTTTTCTTCATAGAAATAATTTAAAAATTTTAATGCTGAAAAATAGGCGAACAAAAACCCACTTTGTGACCCCACGGGGAATCGAACCCCGGTTTTCAGGATGAAAACCTGATGTCCTAACCACTAGACGATGGGGCCGTAATTGGCCTGAATAAAA
>CAZDHE010000050.1:0-1951 GCA_964505305.1 uncultured Bdellovibrionales bacterium | reverse complement strand
TGTTGAAGCTGAATCAATTTGCCTTGTCCGATTAATTCGTCATCTCTAAAAATTTCCAGGTTTTCCCCTTTGATTATTTTACCGCTTGACACTCTGCCTCCCACCACCATTTGTTTTTTACCGGACTTAAAAACGGCTAAAACCTTAAGTTTACCCAAATCGGTTCTCTTAATTTCAGGCTCCAAAAGCTCGGACATCTCATTTTTAATATCTTCTATGAGTTCGTAAATAATGTTAAAAGTTTTCACCTTGACGCCGGTTCCTTCTCTTATTCTATCGGCAACCGGAGTGGTATTAATATTAAACCCGTAGATAATAGCGCTCCCCGTGCGAGCCATTTTGATGTCGGTTTCCGTAATAGAGCCTATTCCCTTATTAACAAATTCGACTTTAATTTCTTGAGAATCAATAGTTTCTATAATCTGCTCAATAGCCTCCAGCGTCCCCCTTACATCAGCTTTTAATATAATAGAGATTTTTTTTCTTTTAGCGTCATCAATAGTTTTGATCAATTCTCCGGACTCCATTTGACCGGCTCCTTTGCTCAACTTGGAAACGTTTCTGTCTATTTCTTTGCTAAATTTTTTCAGTTTTTCTTTGCTCTCCTCCACTTGAAGAACATCGTTGCTCTGAGGAGTTTTGGAAAGTCCCAAGATTGTTGCGGGAGTAGAGGGCGGTGCTGAATCGATAGTTTTTCCCGCATAATCCTCTAATTTCCTGACTCTTCCCACCATATTACCAATAATAATATCTTGCCCGGTTTTCAATGTTCCGGTTTTGATTAAGGCATTAGCAATAGGCCCCTTATGAGGGTCTTTGTGAGCTTCTAGAATAACTCCCAGCGCATTGCGATTGTAGTTGGCTCTAAAATCTTGATACTCAGCCAAAAATAACACCGCATCCAGTAATTCATTGATTCCCGAATTATTTTTTGCCGAAATTTCCGCAAAAGGAATCTCTCCGCCGTATCCTTCCACCAATAACCCAAACTCGGCCAATTCTTGTTTCACCTTGGCCGGATTGGCTTCCGGTTTATCAATTTTATTGATAGCTACCACCGTGGGAATCTTGTTTTCCAATAAAAAATTTATAACCTCTTCGGTTTGAGGTTTAACTCCGTCATCAGCCGCCACAACCAAAATAGCGATGTCGGCAACCGTGGCGCCTCTCTCCCTCATCCCTTGAAAAGCTTCGTGTCCGGGGGTGTCAATAAAAGTAATTAACTCTCCTTTTTTCTTGACCTGGTAAGCGCTGGTATGCTGAGTAATACCGCCGGATTCTTTTTCGGCAATATGGGTTTTTTTAAGAGTGTCCAAGAGAGTTGTTTTTCCATGATCCACGTGCCCCAGCACGGTAATAACGGGCGGTCTTTTTTTAAGATTGTCTTTGTTTTCTTCTTCCATCTTTAAAATCTCTTGAAGTTTTTCCAAGGTTAGTATGTCTTCTGTACTGGTGAGTTCTTCCGGCTCAACTTGAAAACCCAGTTCTTCAGCTACAATATAAGCCGTGTCATAATCGACCACATCATTTATGCTTGCCAAAATACCACTGTCCATCAGTTTTTTTATCACCTCCGGCACTCCCACTTCCAATCTCTTGGAAAGCTCTTTGACCGTAAGTTGACTCGGGATAAGAACTTTTTTATCTTTATCTTTTTCGCTCACAATATATATTCTTAAAAATTTAAACTTACCGCTATTACCGCATATAATGAAAATCCGCAAAAATAGCTTTGATATAAGCTTCCAAGTTGATTTAATCTGCTCATAACCGCAAAACGGTCCAGCAAAAATCCAATCCCCGTTCCATCTGCAAAAAAGCCTCCAAAAAAGCCTCCAAAAAACTAACTACCCCTATTTATAACACAAAAAAAGGCTCGGGTCAAAAAGAGATTCAAACCGAGCCTTTAGGAAATTACCTTAAATCATAAAACACTTTTTTAGGAAATGAT
>CAZDHE010000049.1:0-2065 GCA_964505305.1 uncultured Bdellovibrionales bacterium | reverse complement strand
AATTATTTCACAAATAACCATTTAAATCAATCAATTTTCAAGATTTAATATTAAAGAAAACCCCAAAAAAACCCAACCAATTTTTTAGTCACGGCAACAGACTGAAGCTTGACTTCTGAATCCGCAGAAATCGAACTTTGGGTTTTTAAGAAAGGCTGGCTTGGCAGAAATGCGTAACATTCATTCGTCATTAAAATAATTAGAAGCTTGATCCGTAAAAAACTTTAGCGTAGCCTTAAAACTTATTGACAAAGATTCAATATAATGATATTCATAAATTCTTCTGTCCTTTGAAAACTCAATATTTCTGGGAGTACTTATGAGCTGGATTGATTTTTTCCAACAATTCGAGTTATGGACAGCCCGGGGACTCAGGCTAATTTTTAGCTATGAGAAACTCGCCTTAGTTTTTATGGCAACTTCCTTAATGTTTCTTTTAAGTCTTTTGGTAATTCTTAAAATTAAAAAGCAAATAAGACTGCAAAAAATTTTTCTTAAGGAGATAGACCAATATGAAAATTTCAACACACCCACGGTTAAGGGTTTATTAAAAGTATTATCCAAAAGAAAATTAGATCAATTAGCAAGACTGGAAAACAGAGCTATTCTAAGAGTATTCATTAAGCGTCATCAAGAAAAGTCTCCGGACTCGAGCCGAAAAGAGTCAAAAAAGCCTCAGCAGCAGGAACGGGAAAGAGCGACTGATAATCAAAAAAATACCAACAAGGTCAAATTGACCCAGGTTAGGCAAGAAATGGAAGGGGATCCGGAGATTATCAAAAAACTAATCCATCATAAATCTCAAAAGCAAGGAGCTCATTATGTTTATGACCGAAGCGGAAGAAAGGATTTTGGAAAGCACTAAAGGGGAGAAATGTACTTACGAAAGTTACCCTCGAATTCGTTGCAATAAAATAATTGACGAGAAAGACATCGAGGAAATTAAAGATTTGCACCCTGGTTATCCCATTTCGCAATATCAAAACCCGGGTGAACCACACATGGAACCTATTTGCGCGGAATGCTACGTGGAATGGTTTGAGAAAAAAGATTTTGAGGGAGATTATAACTTACTGCACCCGGATGAAACAATTGATGAGTTTGAAGATCATGAAGATTAAAAGCGGATAAAAAACACTAAGCTTTTTTATCATCTTAAAAACCCCGAAGTTGATTCCAACTCCGGGGTTTTGTTTATTCTATAAAAATATAGTCTCCTTTGGAAAATAGGGAGAAGACTTTTTTGGCGTCTTCTTCCAATAAACGCACGCAGCCCAGAGAAGCCGGCTTGCCGGGCAGAGCTTGCTGATGAATAAAATAGCCTTTATAAAACCTCAGAGAATACGGCATCGGCACGTAATCATATTTAATAGATTCTCTGTAAACCTCCTTATTCAAAACCTTAAACCACCCCGTGGGTGTTTCATGACCTTTTTTGCCGCTGGATATAGGACCCCAAAATTGCAACTTTCCGAAAAAATACACTCCGAAACATTGTTTTTTCAGATTTACATAAAAAAGCTTATCCACACTTTGAAAATTATCTACAAACTCCGGCAATTGGGAATAAAGGTGAGCTTTCTCGTTCTCGGGCAGCAGAATAATTCGCCCCGGAATCAAATGATATCGATCCACTTTATTAACTTTTTCAATTAATTCCCAGTGCTCTTGCGGCGCAAGATTCCACAAAGTATCTCCTTTTTTTACCTCGTATGTTCGAAAGTTTTCCGGCACCTCTCCTGCAAAAGCCGGCCAGGAGAAAAACAATAGAAAAATCAAAGAACAAAAAAGAGCCTTCATAAAGCCCCTCCTTTTGATTAGAATTTTTGCTTATTATATACTTAAAATGATTCTACTGCAATATTTCCAACCTTTTCCCCTTGACATTGTCCTCTCTTGCTCTTGCCTAAATTTATTTTTTATGTTAAGTTTTTCTGTGTTGCCGGGAGGGTTTTTTATTTGGAACAATAAATTCCTTAAAATACATACTTATTTGAAGCAGTTTTGGTTAACGGTCTTTAAAGTTTTAAAGTTGTTAATTCTTTTAAGGTCATATTTGTTCAAT
>CAZDHE010000048.1:0-2182 GCA_964505305.1 uncultured Bdellovibrionales bacterium | reverse complement strand
AACCGAGCCTTTAGGAAATTACCTTAAATCATAAAACACTTTTTTAGGAAATGATCCTCTCCCTTAGAAAAGAAGAGTTAGAGAGGATTTTTCTTTATTTTCTTTTTAAGAACTGGGATCCCTCTACTTAAAAAAAGAGAAGGTCTTTACTAATGTTACACACCTCTTAAAGCGGTCTTTCTTTTAAAAACCCCTGGAGTTCGACTTCTGCATCCGCAGAATTCGAACTTTAAGCTGTTGCATAATTGGAAAATACATTCATACTAAACTTATAATGAGTATATGCGCGTAACATCAACTCACAATTCAAAAAAATTAAATTTTATTAGACTATTTCTAAATAAGCTACTTTTTCATCGTCTTCAACAATCGCTCTTCTTCTTTTTCCAAAACCCAAACATTGAAAGCGGTCAATAGAAGCAAAGCCATCACCAGAATAATCAACCCCGTTTGATTAATCCATTTTCTAAGCGTTTCCACAAAATCCTTCTTATAAAATCCGGCGAGCGCAGCGTCCTCTTTTTCTTGTTCTACCTGCTGTTTTTTGGCTATATATTCAGCATACTGATCCTGTGAAACCTGAACGGTTTCTTTGTTTCCTTCGCTGTCAACAGCCTCTACTGAAATACCGTTTCTGAGATCATCTTCGTCTTCAATGGAGATTAAGTTCATATAAACACCTTCTCTTAATTCTTCCAATTTAAACTCTTCTTTTCCGAGCAAGGCATTAACTTTCTTCGGACCTCCTTCGACTCCGGCAAAAATAAGAATTTCATCGCTTTCCTCCCCTTCCCAAGGCTCTACAGTAACTTCTTTAATCAAAGCGCTTTCATCTTTCTGTTCTTCCGTTTGTTCATTGGTTTTATCGGTCTCGGTTGGAGATGCTTCTTTTTGATTTAATTCCTCCATAACCATCTCCGCTTCAACGGTTCCGGAAGAGAGTTTTTTCCCGAACATTTGCACTCCCACCTTAGTTTCTTGATCATCAATAATCCCCTCCAGGACAGCTACGCCTATTTCGTTATATTTGGAAGACATAATATTTTCCCTGTGAGTAGTACTCTCCATCCAGGCCTCATGAACTGATTCGGCTGTCTTAAAATCCATTCCCAAATTTTCTCCGGCATATTTATATTTATAATCCACCTCCTTAAACCAATGCCAGGAATCAAGTCCATCCGGAGAATTATGGGCAAAGTAATCATCGCCCAGCATATCCCGAGCTTTCATTTCAGCCGCTTTATCTAAAACCTTGCTCCTGTTTAATTGATTCAGGTCTTTTTCCGCTCTTTCTTGATTAACATAATTAACAATTTTTTGCTCAATTTCTTTATCTTCATTGTTGTCAGCCTTGGCAAGAGCTGGCGCTAAAAGAATAGCCAAAGAGCATATGGAAACCAAGCCATGAAAGAATGGCGATTTATTTTTATTCATTTTTTTTAGAAATTGTGTTTTCATAATTTTTTTTAAATAAAAAGGCGGCTCACAAAAACTGCGAACCACCTTAAAACTTGATTCTAATACCATTATACACCCAAATAATCAATTTGTCAACACTAAATTATTGAATCTTTAGAGTGAACTCTGAATTATTAAGAGACTGTTTCCAAAAAGAACTCTCTATTGATTATACAAAAACTCAACACAAAACAAAAGATTCTCGTTACTGTAAAAAGAGACTGCTCAATGCTATCTATCTCTTTTCTTGCCTTTAAGAAAATACACGCAATACCATCCTTATTAAAAAAAGCTTACGCACGGGATGAACCCCCTTTCGCGAAGGAGGGGGGCTAAAATTTGAGTCTTTTCAGTAATCCATAATAGGCAGAGCCAAATTTTTTTAGATTTTCTTCTCTTTTTATCGCTAAATGTTTCTTATTATAGGATTCATAGTAAATCAACTCAAGAGGTCTTCTGTTTTTTGTTGAGTCAACCAAGCCGCTTTGATGTTCTTCATATCTTAATTTAAGATTAGAAGAATAGCCTATGTAATATTTACTGTCTTTTTTACTTTCAAGAAGATAAACGTAATACATAGTTGCTTAAAAATATTTTACGCACGGGATGAGGGAATCGAACCCCCGACTACGGTTTTGGAGACCGTCGTTATACCACTTAACTAATCCCGCGTGGTTATAATATTACAAAAAACAAAATAATTTGAAAAGCTAATGAGGATGAG
>CAZDHE010000047.1:0-2618 GCA_964505305.1 uncultured Bdellovibrionales bacterium | reverse complement strand
CTCCATAAATTGCCAAGATATTTTTGCCTCACTTCCTCCTTTTCTTCTTTTGTTAGGTCTTGTTTAATTTTTTTAATATAATCTTCTAATTCATCTCTATACTCCCTAACAAAATTCCACAAGTCATTAACGATAAAATTATACTCTTCCAAATCGAGATTGATTCTTTCTTTCCTGCTTTTTTCTTCGCTCCGACTACTTTCGGAAACTTCTTCTTTGGCGCTAACCTTGTCAAGCATTGCCTCCATATCTTCCTCCTTAGCCTTGTCTTCTTTTACTTCTTCGCTCTCTTGAGTCTCACTTTCGGTTTCCGAGGCCTCTTCCAGGCCACTTCCTGCTACTTTATCAATAACTTCTTTTTCATCTTTTTCGCTCTCTGAGCCAGATTGTTCCTGAGAAAGCCTTTTGAATTTTTTTCTAAATTGAGTAAGGCTAAAAGATTTTTCTAATCTGCTTTTTTTATCTTTCAGCAAAACAAACATCCACCCGACTTTTCTGTCTAAAAAATAACCATCCACTACAAATACCTCTCCCGTTTCTTTGTTTTTATAATCATACTGCTCAAAATTTCCATACTTCTCAATCAATCCTTGAATTCTGTCCGATTCAATATTCTCAATCTCATTTTTCAGCCAATCCAAAAAAACCGCTTTTTCCTCTCCGTTTGTTTCAATATTAGCCTTAAAGCATTTGTTATTTTCATCATAAAAATAATTAACTACTCTGAACTCCTCCTTATCTATTCCCACATCTTTATCGGGAGTTAAAATCTTGCTCTTCAAATATTCTATGCAATCTTCCTTAGTTTCAAATTTTTGCAGATCAGCTTCGAATCTATTTAATATACTCTCGGCTTTATCCGGAGAAAATTTTTCTTTTCCTCTCTTCAATACAATCTCCACTTCCCCGCCATTAACAGGATTTACAACCACTGCTTTTCCTTTTTGATCTACATAAAAACCCTTGATTTTTTCCTGCTCTTCCGTCAGAGCGTTTTGCTCTTTTTCTTGCTTTTCACTTCCTCTCCCTCCTGTTTCTTGAATATCTTCTTGCTCTTCATCTTCTTCAACTTCAAGAGAAAAACCTTCTTTCTGAAACCATTCTTCAAATTCTTTGCGCTCCATTATCTTTTCTTCTTTGGCTTCGCTTACGCTCTTGTTAAACTCCCATTCTTTTGTTTTATTGCCATTTTCGTCTTCATCCTCCCCTAAATCATTAAATAGCTCCGGCAAAATTTCTACTCGAACTTTTTTTTCTTCAGAATCATACTCTTTAATTTTAATTTCCTTGCCGGCAGAATTGGAGTAAATTTTTCCAAGAATATATTTTTTTTCAAAGTCTTCTTTAGAAAAAGCCTCCTTTCCGTTTTCGCTTTTAATTTCAGTATTTTTTGGTTCTTCCGATAAATCTTTTTGCGATCTTTCTTCTGAATCGCCGCCGTTCTCCGAATATCCTTCCACTCTTATTTTACCTTCATCCTTCTCTGTACCTAAAGCTACCTCTTTCCGGCTCTCTTCTTGCTCTTTCCGAATACTCATTTTTCCGCGATTTAAAAATTTTTCCAAAAATCTTTCTTTTGCTCTTTTGTCGCCCGGATGATATTTATAATAACTAAAAGCTCCTTTTATATTTTCCATTTCCTCCTCGCCTATACTTCCTTTTTCTCGTTCTAAAATCTTTTCCACCATCAAATTCAAAACCTTTTTGAGATTATTGGTGTGTAGGTATTCAAGCAATTCCTTTTCTATTTCCTCTTGATTATTTAAGTCCAAGTTTTGCGATTTTAAAAAACTCATCAACCCTCCTTCCCCAAAAACGTCTTCTTTAAATTTATCGGCATATTTTTTATATTTAACAGTTCCTCTTTTCCGGTCGGCTTTTTGTTTATTTTCTAAAACATCCCAAACACTCTGGCTGCCCGACACATAATCCAAAGCGTAAAGATCTTTAATCTCCTCACTTAAATAATCCCGGGACACGATCTCTCTTAAAAAATCGTTTTCGTTTTCAGCCTCTTTTTCTTCATTACCAAAGCCTTTTTCTCTCAACTCTTCCGTTTTTTTTATTTTATTTTCCACTTTCGTCACCTCCATAATATTATGCTATTAAAAACTCTTAAAAAACTCGCCAAAAATAACTTGCTACTCCCCTAATACTTGCACTAAAAAATCTCTTTCTCTTCCGCCGTCGAATTCCACAAAAAATATATTCTGCCTATCCCCCAACATTACTTTTCCATCCTCGATGGGCACGGTTTCGCTTGATCCTAAGAAAATATTTTTGCAATGGCTGTGGCCGTTGCTTCTTCCGTCGGATTTATTTTCCTGAGTTAGCTCGAACATATCGTGATCATACCGCTCATCTACCGGCGCCAGTTTGTATAAAATCCGGGCCATATCCTGAATCAGCATATTTTCGTTATGGTTTATGGCTACGGACGCAGTAGTATGCGGGGAAAAAACCAGAACTTGACCGGATTTTATTTTGGATTCTTGAACAATCTCCTCCACTCTTTCCGTGATATCTATAAACTCAATCTGCCTTTGAGTGGAAATGGATATTCTTTTATTTTCTATTTTCATTTTTTTACAATAATTTTTAAAAACCAAAAGCTTACT
>CAZDHE010000046.1:0-2621 GCA_964505305.1 uncultured Bdellovibrionales bacterium | reverse complement strand
GCTTTTTTCATTTTTTCTAATTTTTCCGGATTTTTGATTATGTCTTCGAGTGCTTTTTTGATTGATGCGGAGCTACCTTTTTCCACTATAAATCCGTTTTCTTTGCCGATCAAGTCTTTTGCTCCGCCGGTGTCGGTGGAGACAATTGCCAAACCGGAGGCCAACGCTTCCAGAAGCGAATTGCTCATTCCCTCGTTGAAAGACGGCAAAACAAAAACATCTGCTTTATTGTATTCCTTTGCTATTTTATCATGAGAAACCAAACCTTGAAAGAGAACTTTTTCTTGAAGATTATTTTCTTGCGTGAATTGCCTGAATTTGGCTTCTTCTCCGCCTTCTCCGACTAAGATCAATTTGATATTCCGGTGTTTGCGGGTTAATTCTTTAAAAGCTTGCAATAAATGCCGAACCCCTTTTCTGGCCGTCAGCCTGGAGGTGGAGAGAATGTTGACGGTTTTTTGATATTTTTGAGGTTTTTGCCTCGGTTTAAATTCTTCTATGTCTACTCCGTTGGGTATAACCTCTATTTCTTTCTTGGAATAGGTTTTGTAGGCCAAATCTCTCAAATCGGAAGAATTAGCCACCACTTTACGGGCTTTCCGCCAAATAATTTTACTCAGCCATCGAAATACCAACATATCCAGATACTTATATTTCTCGCTATAAAACGGCACGTCGGAGCCTCTTAGGGAAACAATATAGGGATTTCGCAACAGCATCGCTATAAACCCGCAAGGAATGCCGAAAAAAGCGTGGGTTAAATCATAGTCATTGCTTCTCTTGAGCTTCCGACAGAATTTATAAGCTTTCCAAGAGTATTTCAAAATATCTTTTTTGCTTTGATTGTGAAAATTACCGCCTCTTTTGCCAATGTTTAAATAATAAATATTGATGTTACCGCTAAATTGCTCCTTTCTGTATTCATCCGCCGAAGAAGTAACCAAATCAATTTTAATTTCCTTGCTTTTGGCAAATTCTTTAAGTAAATAATAAGTGGCATTCCCCGCTCCCCCGCCCAGGGGTGGAAATTCGTAGTTGAGGATTAGGATTTTCATAAGTTTAGAAAGTGTGAAAGTTAAGGCAAGTTAAGAAAGTGAAGGCAAGTGAAGGCAAGTAGAGAAAGTGAAGGCAAGTGGAGAAAGTGAAGGCAAGTGGAGAAAGTTATCGGTGGTCGGTTTTAATCGTTTAAGCTTTCTGCGTAGGCGTTCAGTAGAAAAATTGCTTCTTCTTTAAGGTTGTTTCTAATATAGTCCTTTTCATTTTCATTGACTAATTCACCCAATCCGGACATCATTTTATTATTTGACACTTTTTCAATAAAACCGGCGCAATCTTTTAAATATTGCTTCTTATTTTCAACTCCCCAGGATTTTAAATAATCCCCATCAATTTCATCACCATTAGACAGAAAAAAACGAATGTCATAAACATCTCTTGCGGCAAAGTCGTTCCTGCGAAGCAAGGCGATTAGTTTTCCCGCAAAAAGACTTTCTTTTTCAATCACATTCATTGTAATACCAAGAAAATTTCTGGGGGCATATTTCGCAACTGTTTTTCTGGTGGAAATTTCTATTTTTATGTTATGCTCCTTTTCTCCGTAAGAAAGAATTAAAAAAATAGTCTTCTCTTTTATATAGTCATTTTTAATTTTCCCATATTTGGAAGCAATTGTTTTAATTTTATCAAAAACAAATTTTTCGACGCTTTCATCGGAGTTATCTTCAAGCAGATCAAAATCCAAATCAACAGAAAATCTGGTAAGCCCATAAAACAAATACGCGGCTGTCCCCCCTTTAAATCCCAGCAAGGAGGCTATCTCGGTGTCCGTGTATATATCCTTAAGAATCTTTATCATCAATAATTTGTGTTTTTCCTTATTCAGCATATTTCTCAAAATAATTTTTAAGCCTTTTTTTTAATTGCTCGTTTTTGTAAATGTTGACTATTTCGAAACACTTATCCCAATTAATACTGCTTAAATTATCAAAATAATAATCGCCAAATAAATAAACCATATCAAGAAAAGCCCTTTCCTTGGTGGCTTGAAAATAGTTTTTTTTATTTGCAACCCCGCTTTGGTTTAAAAGAATATTGTTCTTTAATTTTCTGTAAGTTACTTTATTCTCGTTAATTTCGATGTATCTGGATAAGTAACTCGCGCTAAAAATTTCTTCATAATGCTGAAAAATAACACCTTCTTCTCTTAAGACAGTTTCAAAGCTTATATAAGAAGGCTTATAAAGCTTGGTAACCAACTCTTTCCTTTCGTAGTTACTGTTTTTTGCAAAAAAACCTCTTCTTATTCTAATAAGATTCTCTTTTTTAACGTAGTAAGACAACTTGGATTTAAGATTGCCCTTATTCTTCTCTCCAGTCAAAATAGCAATCTCGTCAGTCGTGAAAACTGTTTGTTGCGCATTGTGAATCTTTAATAAAAAATTATCCATATTTATAAACTTGAACTATAAGTAATAAATTACTTTACTTCTAATTCATATTATTACATTAATCTTCACGTTAATCAAGAATATTTTAACAAGCTGGAAAGTTTGGCCCGCCCGGGCTGAAAAAGTTTAGACTAACTATGTCAAGTTTTCCTCCAAAGAATGATTCGGCTGATA
>CAZDHE010000045.1:0-2669 GCA_964505305.1 uncultured Bdellovibrionales bacterium | reverse complement strand
TTTGAACCAAAGACTTGACAAATTGTTATAGCGGGACTTTTAAAAAAGGAGGGGATAAAAGGAGTTGATTATTTTAAAAAAGAAGGGAGCAAAGGGAAATTTCTTTTAAAACAAGAGAGAAATACTTGAGGATGTTTATTGAAAAAAAGGAGGATGTTTCTTTTTAAAAAGGAAGGAACAAGTCCAGCTCCGGCGGAAATCAAAAGAAAATTTCTTTTCTTTAATTCTTATTATATAATATTTTCGGATATATTTCTATAACAGGGGGGTAAGGGGATGTTTCAGTCGATCGGTAAATCCTCCCTAACCCTCCTTTTAAAAAAGGAGGGGATAAAAGGGGTATTTCTTTTGAAAAAAGATAGGAGTAGTGGGTATTTCTTCAAAAAAGAGAGTCGGGAATATTTCCTTTGAAAAAGGATAGATTAAAAGAGCATTTCTTAGGAGGGGTAAAAAGTATTGTTCCTGAAAAAGGAGAGAATTTAGGATTTTACTTTACCATTATTAAGCGCAAACAACATCCTGTATATTAGCACATTAACTCACCAAACCAAACTCCCCTAAGGCTTTTAATACATCATTGAAATTCTTGGCTTCTCGATCAGCCTCGGAGCAAACTTCTTCCCTTTTTTTGTTCTCTGTGTAAGCAATAAAAAAATCAGCCAGCCCTTCTTTCTTGATCTCATAATCAGTATAACCATCTCCTATTACGCAACTGGGACTTTGAAAATTTAAACTCTTAATTTGATTGACCTTGCCTTTATCTTGAGATAAAAAATTCTCCTCATCTACTCCGGCAACCTCTCCATTAGGCTTAAACACAAAATCATTGGCAAAAATATTCTTCTCCGGGATAGATAGAAATTCCGCTACCGGCAAAACGCATCTTCTAAAACCCCCGGAAATAATAAAAATCCTATCGGCATTTTTTTGAAAAAAACTTCTATTAGCTTGAAAAGAAGCGGAAATTTCTTTCAAAACAATTTGCTTGATTCTTTCTATATCCTCAACACTGAGAGAGAAAAGTTTTAATCTTCTCTCCAAAGACTCGGAAAAACCAATTTTTCCTCTCATTCCCAAATCGGTAATTTCTTGAACTTTGTCTTCAATCGCTTTTTTTTGAGGGCTTCTGGATAAAGCCTCCCCGGCAAGCATTTCCAGTGTCTCTTTTTTTATGAGAGTGCTGTCAAAATCCAAAATTAAATTGGCTTTCAGAACCATAAATTATCGCTTACTTTTCATTTCAATCGCTTTCACCGGGCACACCTCGGCGCACAAACCGCACCCTTTGCAATATTTCAAATCAACCTTGGCTTTTTTCTTGCCGTTTTTTTGAACTTCCAATTCAATCGCTCCTTCCGGGCAAAATTCTACACATCTTCCACAACCTATGCATTTATTACTCACCTCCGGCTTAAGATAACCCCAGTCTCCGGTTTGAGGATAATTTTGAGGATTGTTCTGAATAACTCCTCCGCATTCACCTCCCGATTTTGAATTATCCTTTTTGTTATTCTTAGAATTTTTACCTTTTTTTTCTATTAAAGATTTTTTTGTTTCAGCCATAATATTTTTTTAATGATGTATATCGTAAGCCGAGGAAATAGCTTCTATGTTTTTTTCGGTTTTTTCTTTACCGATTTTTTCAAGATATTTCTCCTTAAAAGCTTCCAGCAAACTATCCAGTTTAACAATTTCCGTAGCAAAAACAAATTTTCCCAGAATGACTGTATTAGGACGATTTTCTCCAATAATATCAATAGCCATCCCGGAAGCGTCAAAGCAAACCACTCTGCCTCCAAAACCAACCTTTTCCGCAATTTCTTTCTTGTCTTTTTTGGTGTTTATAATCAAAAAACCGTCTTCTTTGATATTCTGCGCCACATTTATTGTTTCCAAAAGAGTTTCATCCAAAACTATCACGCAATCCGGTTCCAAAATCGGCTCTCTGGTTCTGATAGGATCGTCGGAAATTCTGGCAAACGTCTTCACGGGAGCGCCGCTTCTCTCCGGCCCAAACTCCGGAAAAGCTTGCACAAATTTACCGTCTTTAAGAGCGGCCTGGGCTATCATTTCCGAAGCCGTTTTAGCCCCTTGGCCTCCCCGTCCGTGGATTATAATTTCAAATATTTTTTTCATTTTTTATTTTTTATTATAAAGCTTGCTGACTTCGAATCCCCGGAATCTGTGGCTCTCAATTATTATCTATATGGCCATCTAAACCCGACAAGCTACAGTTTGGCGTATTTACGAGAGCTGTTTTTAACCTCCCCCTTTCCTAAAGGGGGACCGAGGGGGATTTCTACCTTGAACCTCCTTCTTTTTTCAAAAGAAACATCCTCTCATCTCCTCTTTTTTTAATAATTATTCCTTTTCTCCCTTCTTTTTAAAATAATCAACCCCTTCATCCCCTCCTTTTTTAAAAGAAATACCCCTTTTGTTCCCTCCTTTTTTAAAAGGAGGGTTAGGGAGGATTTACCGATCGACTGGAAAAATCCCCCTTAATCCCCCTTTTTCAAAGGGGGAGATCTGGAGACTGTTGCTTTTTTAAAAGAAATACTCCTTTCATTCCCTCCTTTTTTAAAAGGAGGGTTAGGGAGGATCCACCGATTGACTGAAAATCCCCCTTAATCCCCCTTTTTCAAAGGGGGAGATCTGGAGACTGTTGCTTT
>CAZDHE010000044.1:0-2896 GCA_964505305.1 uncultured Bdellovibrionales bacterium | reverse complement strand
AGATTTTAAAAACCTTGAAGAAATTATTCCCGCAATAAAGAATAAAACACCGCCACCGATAAATATCAAAGACAATGGATAGACCATGGAAAAGAAGGGGTTCACCAAGGTTTCTGCGCTAATTACTTCTGATGAAAGAGAGGAACTGCTTATCAGTAAAGGAGAAACTTGCCTTAGAATAAAAGAAGCTAAAAGAACCACCATTCCGGAACAAGCCGCAGAAACTCCAACCCATTTTAATCCCCTTGAAATTCCGGTCATTGCAATAATCAATCCCGCCAATAAAATAAAGGCGGCGTAAAAAACAATATCAAAATATTTATATGCTTGTTGAAATTTAGCTATATCATTTTTTATTTTTTCGGAATTTTCTTGTTCTTCCAAAACTTCAGCTAAAACAATTTGATCGGGAATTTCCTCTAAAAAATCTGCCTCCATTTCTTTTTCAGCCTGCTCCTGCAATTGATTCTTGATTTTAATCCCCTGTTGATCCTCAAAAGCTTGTTCTAATTGTTTATTTTCTTCATACATTTCTTGGCTCGCCTGCTCTCCAATTTTTTCTATAAACAATTCTTTCCTCTCTTTCAAATCCATAACGGCGGTTAATTGTTCTTTTTCCCCTTTGGCATAAGCCAAAACATCTTCAATTACCATTAAGAAATTATTTTCTATCCATTTTTCATCCATCGTTGAGTGAAAACTTTCTACCAAAACTTCCCGAGCCTGTTCTTTATCCCCTTTAGCCAAACCGCTTGCCGAAAATTTCTCCATCTCTTTTTGCAAATCTTGCAAAAAAACATTGGTTAAAACCGGCACAAGTTTTTTTTCTTTAATTAAATTCTCATAATAATCGACTTGCAAGAACGTTTTATCAAAACCTTTAGCTAAAATAAAAAAACTGTTTACTAAAAGTAAAATAGTAAAAATGATAATCAGAGCAATCGTTTTAAGCGTCTTCATTTTGTGTTTACTGGGTTTAAATTTTTAAAACATCCCTCCGCTTTGCCGTCTTCAGTTTTTATTTTATCATCAAACCCGAAAGCAATCAAATAAAATTATAAAATTAATTTGGTTTGACGTTTTCAATTTAAAAAAGCGCGCCAAGAAAACATCTACCGCTTGCCTATTTCGGAAATGTTGCCCGGCATATATTTCTTCAAAACTTTCGGAACTTTAACAGAGCCATCTTTTTGCTGATAATTTTCCAGAACAGCTATCAATATTCTTCCCATAGCAAAAGCGGTAGCGTCATTCATATGCGCAAAGCCCTTTTCTCCATCATTCTTTTTATATTTAATATTCAAACGTCTGGACTGGAAATCAGTCATATAATCGGAAGTATGAGTTTCTCTGTATTTGTTTTGACCGGGTAAAAAGCATTCAATGTCAATTTGACGATAATCCGGCTTGCCCATATCTCCGGTGCAAATCGCCACCACCTGATGAGGCAATTCCAACTTTTGGCATAGATACTCTTGAATAGCCACAATCAGATCCTGCTCTTTTTCTCCTTGTTCAGGCAAAGAAAAAGTTTCCATTTCAGCTTTATCAAATTGGTGCCGCCGTAAAATTCCGGCAGTATCCTTGCCGTAAGACCCGGCTTCTCGCCTAAAGGCCGTAGAGTAACCAATATACCTAATCGGCAAGTCTTCCTCTTTTAGCGTTTCATTCATATGCAAAGGTCCCATAGAGTGCTCGGCGCTTCCTGCTAATAAAATATCGTCTTTTTCCAAAAAATATTTATCCTCAATCGGATCAAATCTATCCATCTTTTTCATAATTTCAGACTTTACCATTACCGGAGGCAAAACCGGTTTAAACGGCTTGTCCGAAGGATTTCCCGTTTTTTGAGCCAATTCGGAAATAATTTCTCTGCTGGTGAGGGTTTCAAAAACAAATTGTAACAAAGCCATTTGCAATAAAACCGCTTCCCCGAATAGATAATTAAACCTTGCCCCGGAAATTTCGGCAGACTTTTCCGTGTCAATAATGCCCAGCTCCCTTCCTATTTCCATATGATCCTTGGGCTTGAAATCAAATTTATTCGGTTCGCCGTATTTTCTCAAAACAACATTCTCCTCCTCGTCTTTCCCTTCCGGCGTATCGGGGGAAATAATATTGGGAATCTCTTTGGCCAAATCTTTAAACTCGCTTTCAATTTGTTTTAGTTGCTCCTCTTTTTCAAACGCTTTTTCCTTAAGCCGCTTGCCTTCTTTTATTTGTTTTTGATCCGGCTTCTTATTCCCCATTTTCCCGGCCAGTTCATTTCTTTTGCCGCGCAACTCATCAAGCGTTTTTTGCGCCTCTTTGCGTTCTTTGTCTATCTGAAGAAGTTTTTCCAAGTCTACGTCGCACTTTTTTTGTTCTATGGCGTGTTGGATTTTTTCTTTATTTTCTCTAATAAAATTTATGTCTAACATAGGTTTGTGTTAAATATTATGCAACGTAAATTATGCATCAAAAGTTATGAAATATGAATTTTAAATCAAAAATTCTGCAATTAAGTAATTCTTTAATTTCAATTAACAAAAGGATAATACAATAATTTCCTTTCTTTGAAGTATTCTTCCGCAAAAAAACTTTCTAAATTGATTACTTGAATTTTGTCTAAAAAATCTTTCTTTTTGATATTACCCGTGTCTCCTAAATACAAAATACCGTTTTCAATTTCATTAAAACTCTTGCTTCTAATGTTATTTTCAACTTTTTTGTAAAAAATATCCAACGGACTAACAGCTCGACCGATAATAAAATCGAATTCGTCCTTTATTTCTTCGCTTCTGGCTTTTTTCGTTTTCACGTTTTTTAAATTCAGCTCATTAGCAATATTCTCCACTGCGTCAATTTTCTTACCGATTGAATCAATCAATAAGAAATCCGCTTCGGGAAACATTAT
>CAZDHE010000043.1:0-3026 GCA_964505305.1 uncultured Bdellovibrionales bacterium | reverse complement strand
AAAGAGTTTCCTTTGAGTAATAAGGGAACGAAAAGAGAGTTTTTAGAAAATGAGATAGAGCTTTCTTTGAGGAGGAGAGGAGCGAAAAGAGTGTTTCCTTTGAAAAAAAGAGTAAAGAAGTATTTCGTAATTTGTTGATTTTATATTTTAGTTTTTAAAAATTAAAAAAATGCAATGAAAATTTTTATTTATGACGAGTTTACTCCGGAGGATAACGCTATGTTGCAGGCGCTTTATTCCAGGAGTCCGGAGAGTGTGGAAAATCATGTGGAAAAGGTTAGGAAGGCCGGTTCCGGTAAATTTATGGAAAAATTCTATGTCGGCTATGGTCATTCCAGTATTGCCGACTGCGGAAGCTCCACTTTATTTATTGAGGGCATAAGCATTTTGGCTGATAAAGCTGTTCAAGACTGGCCTCTTTATTCAGGGCAGGAGACGAGCACTCGCTATATAGATATGTCCAAACAGCCGATTATAGATCCGATAAACACCCCGGAAAGCAAAGAAATCTTGGATAAATGGATGGAGTTTTATGTTTCCGCCCAGGAGGAGGTTAAAAAAGATTTAAAAGACAAATACCCTCAAAAACCTGATGAAGAAGATGGAATGTATGAGAGAGCCATTAATGCCAGAAGTTTTGATATTTTACGGGGATTTTTACCGGCGGGAATAACCACTCAATTAAGCTGGCACACCAACTTGCGCCAAGCTTGGGACAAGCTGGCTTGGTTTCGGTTTCATCCTCTTGCCGAAGTGCGGGAAATTGCCGAAGAAATGCATAAAAAACTTAAAAGTAAATATGAGAAAAGCTTTAGCCATGAGTTAGTAGCGGAGCAAGAGGAATACAGAGAATATGTAGGTAAAAATTACTCCTATTACCAGGTTGAAAAACCGGTTGATTTTCGTTTTGATTCCGGCATTGACAGGGAGGAATTGAAAAAATATTCCGATTTGATCAACAAAAGACCTATGAAAGTGGGACTGCCTCATTTTTTGAGCGAACTGGGTAATTTAAGGTTTGATTTTATTTTAGACTACGGATCTTTTAGAGATATTCAGCGTCACAGAAACGGAGTTTGCCGAATGCCCTTATTGACGACAGAACTTGGATTTAATAGTTGGTATTTAGATCAATTGCCGGAAAAATTGAGAAAAAAAACCCGAGAATTAATTGAAAAACAAAAGGAAAAGATTGATCAACTCGAGGCAAAAGCGGAAATAAGGCAATACTATACAGCGCTTGGTTTTAATGTGGCTTGCCGGGTTTCTTATGGCTTGCCGGCTACTGTATATGTAATTGAGCTTAGATCTGGCAATATGGTGCATCCGACTTTGCGAAAAATTGCTCATAAAATGTATCAAGCGGTAACGGAAAAATATCCGGAAATAAAAATTCACGCCGATTTGGAGCCAGATCAGTGGGACGCCAGGAGGGGCTTGCAGGACATAAGAGAGAAATAATTTACGGTTATATGATTAACTTGAATTAATTCCTTCCATTTTGTTGTGCTTTGCCTGTAAGAGTTATTCACCTCATTTTCTTTTTGAAAAAGCTAACTATCTATAATCCTCCTCTTTACAGAAAAACTTGTTTGTCCTGAATACAGGGATTAAAGAATTCCTACCTCTTTGTCTCTTTCTTTTTAATTTTAAAAGAGGGAATGAGGGAGATTTATACGGAAACGGTAAATCCTCCCCAACCCTCCTCTAACAAAGAAGAGAAGCCGCAAACTCCTTCTAGCTATTCTTTTAAAAGGAGAGGATTTCTCTCTTTTTTAAAAGAGGGATTAAGGGAGATTTCTACTGTAATCTTTTTTTTAAGAGAAGTTAAAGGGGGATTTGTTCAGCCGACTATTAAATTCTTTCCAATCTTCCTTTAAAAAAGAAGGGAGTCAAAATCCTCCTTTGGAAAAAGAGGGAGCAGGAAATTCTCCCTAACTCTATTTAGCAAAAGAAAAGACGAAATTTAATTTTTAATTGGTAATTTTATGACAAATAATAAAAAAGGCAAGTTTATTGTTTTTGAGGGATTGGACGGCTCCGGCCAATCCACCCAGGTCAAACTTTTGGAAGATTATCTTAAAAACAAGGGCTTGAAAGTTCATTTAACTGCCGAGCCTACCAATAATATTATTGGCGGACTAATAAGAGGATTATTGACTAAGCAGTGGAAATTAAGCAATGCCGGAATGCAATTGCTTTATTGCGCCGACAGGGCTCATCATTTAGAGTCGGAGATTTATCCGGCCTTGGAAAAAGGAAACAATGTAATTTCCAGCCGATATTTTTTTTCTACTATGGCTTTTGGCTCTTTGGATCCTAATAACAACATAGAGTGGTTGAAAACTTTAAACGAGAAATTTCCTCAGCCGGACATTACTTTTTTTCTTAGAGTTCCGGCTAAGAAATGCATTGAAAGAATTGAAGGGTCTCGTTTTCGCAAAGAGTTTTTTGAGAAAGAAGAAAAACTTTCCAAAGTTTTACAAGCGTATGATCAAATTTCTAAAGACGAGGATTTTAAAAATTTTTATGTAATTGATGGCGAGCAGTCAATTGATAAAGTTCATCGGGAAATTAAAAAAATTATCGACAAACATCTCTAAATATATGCAAATCAAAATCAAGAAAATTGATAAAGAGGCAATATTACCCAAAGTGGCTCTTGCAGGTGATGCCGGTATGGACTTATACTCGGCGGAAGACAAGTTTTTAAATCCCGGAGAAAGAGCTTCTGTGAAGACCGGTATTGCTATCAAAATCCCTCAAGGATACGCCGGACTAATCTGGGATAAAAGCGGCGTTTCCCACAAACAAGGAATTAAAACCTTAGGCGGGGTTATTGACAGCAACTATACGGGAGAGTGGTTTATTGGGATTGTTAATTTAGGTAAGGAGTCTTTTGAAATTAAAAAAGGGCAAAAAATAGCCCAGGTTTTGTTCCAAAAAATAAGCCTGCCGGAGATTGAATTAGCGGAAGAGCTGGAAGAGACTAATAGAAATAATAACGGATTTGGAAGTACCGGTTA
>CAZDHE010000042.1:0-3133 GCA_964505305.1 uncultured Bdellovibrionales bacterium | reverse complement strand
CCTGTTTTTAAGATCGCCATGGATCACCCCGAGGTGGAAGTGGTGGCCATTAATGATTTAACAGACTTGGATAACTTAGCTTATTTATTAAAGTATGATACTGTTTACGGAGTTTATGAGCATGATGTGGAAGTTAAAAACGAAAATCTTTTAGTAAGTGGAAAGGAAGTTAAATGCTTTAAAGAAAAAGATCCCAAAAATCTGCCATGGGAAGATTTAGGCGTGGACTTGGTAATTGAGTCCACCGGCATTTTTAAGGACAAAGAAACCGCCGGAGCTCATCTGGAGGCCGGAGCCGGTAAGGTTCTTATTTCTGCACCCACCAAAGATAAAGATATAAAGACAATAGTTTGCGGAGTGAATGAAGATGAACTAACCGAGGAGGACAAAATTATTTCCAATGCTTCCTGTACCACCAACTGCATCGCTCCCATAATGAAAGTTTTAGACCAAGTTTTTGGCGTAGAGAAGTCTTTAATGTCTACTATACATAGCTACACTTCCACTCAGTCAATTGTGGATGGACCTTCCGGAAAAGATTTGCGAAGAGGCCGGGCGGCGGCTTACAATGTGGTGCCGACCTCCACCGGCGCGGCCAAAGCTGCGGCTTTAACTATGCCTCAATTGGACAATGTTTTTGACGGAATGGCTTATAGAGTGCCGACCTTGGCCGGTTCGGTTAGCGATATTGTGGCAGTACTTAAAAAAGATGCAACCGAAGAGGAAATTAATCAAGCTTTCCAGGAAGCTGAAAGCGGGGAATTGAAAGATGTCTTAAAAACAAGCCAAGAGCCTTTGGTCTCTCACGATATTTTAGGAAGCCATTATTCCGCCATCGTGCAAACCGACTTGACCAAAGTGATTGGAGGGAATTTGGTTAAAGTGGTGGGCTGGTATGACAACGAATGGGGCTATTCTGCCAGAATGATAGATTTGGCTTTGAAGATGTTTGCTAAGTAGGGTCTGCCGGCGGAACAGTAAAAAATGTAATAAATTTATATATTCAAAGCGGTGCGAAACCTGAAATTCTCAGGACAAGAATTATTTTACTTTATTTATGGAATTTTGGTTAAAATATTTTTTTCCCGTAAAATGGGACTAGCAGATCCCGAGGACTCGGGATCAGCAGCCCCTAAGTAAAACCTTCCCTACCTGCATTTCCAGTAAAAAATCAAGGACCCCCGATGTCCCGTAGAGTGTTTTGAAGACTTTCCGAGTACTTGGGAGAGGTTTGTTCCAGCGATAGGAAGTCATTATAGCCGATTTTTTCTTTGGCTTCCCCTTCTTCTTTTAGAGGTGTGTAAATTAATGACAAATGACGACCCGGTGGAATAAGATTTTAAAAAAAATCTTATTCCCAAGGGCTCGGAATTATTCCACCGGGATAAAATTCTAATGTCAAATTTTAGCCTTTGAAATTTGAGCTTGCTTTGACATTTGAGCTTGGTCATTTTTTATTTCAACCCCTTGCTTCTTGTCTCTTAATTCTTGTTCCTTATTTCTTATTCACCATTCCTATCTTTACATCTTAACATTTTAAAAACTGCTATTGACAACAAATTTTTTTCTGTTATATTTACTTTTAGACTTGATTTTAAATAATTTTATGAATAAATCTAATCAAAAAATCGATCGCCAGCATATGTTGTTTATTTGGTTGTTTTGCTTTTATCCCGCTTTCCGAGGCCGGTTTTTTGATGACTTTATTAAAATCTAAAAATTCTTCTAATAAATTCAACAAAAAGCCGGTCTCAAGAAAGATCGGTTTTTTGTTTTTTGACAATTGAATATTTAACTCAGAACATTTTGGAGGTGTTTTATGTCAAGTTCAGAATTTTGCAAAATGGCTCAGAAAGTGTACAACACTTGGAAAGATGAAGGAAAAGAGGAATTGGAAAAGCTTTTTATTGAAATCGGCATTCCGGAGAAAGAAGCCAAATTATTTGCGGAGAATTATAATCCGCAATCGCCTCCCGTGAAAGTGTGTCCGGTGGAAGCTTTCCGGCAAAGAAAGCCTTCCTCGGAGATTTTTGATAAACTTTCTCTTCAGTTTCCAAGTATTCGAGAAGGAGGAATATGGCCCAAGAATGTGTTGGCTTGGTGGATTCTCCGTCACATTTACGGTGAGGATGTATTCGAATTTATATTGAAAGGTGATGGGGAAAAAGATAATAGGATTGAATTTGTTAATCTTATATCCACCGACAGTGGCCACAACGTCCCCTTTGGCTTAGCTGCCTTGGAGGCTGTTGAAGTGGAGGATTTGCCGGCGCATGTCGTGCAGAAGTCCTTGAATCTCCAAAACGGCCTTGGTAGAGAGCTTGGCTTGGATCTTGCCAAAGCGATGATGGACGCTGATATTATTTTTCCTCCCAAAAAACAGGTTGATAGCATAATTAATGCAGTTAACCGTGGTCTGCGGGGAGATAAAGTAATAATTACCGGAGCTTTTTGTCCTGATTATGAATACATAGAAACGGGGGATCCGGCCATACCGTATAAGTACACCTTTGAAGGTTTAAATGGCGGGGTTGGATTGGTGGCACTCCAATTCAAAAGGATGGTGCCTATTTTGATTGATTTTTTCCAGAGGAATGGCATTCCTTATGAACTGCACTTGGGAATTGGCGATTTTGAGGCCGATTCCAAAGAGATATTGGACAGAGTTGGAGTTGACTACCCAGAGTTTATTCGGAGGTGTGAACAATCGCTTCAAGACTTTCGAGAAAGTCTCCCGAATATCTCCAATCTCAATCTGTATTTGATGAAACATCAATTCATGAACGGAGGTTGGGAAGAGTATAAGCGGATGTCTTTTGAGAGAATGAAAAGCGGAGACTTTGGCTTAATAGAAGAGGCTACAGGCAAAAAGCCCGACTCAGAGGTAGTCAACTTTACTGCTAAGGCCAGTAGGCGTTTTTATGAGCAATGGTATGGATCCGAATTCACTTTTAACGAGTTAAGGGAGATTGTTATTAGTCAAGGCGCCGAATATGCCGCTTTGGGGAAAATCTTTCGAGAATCCTTCCCGGATAATCCTATTATTCAGTTGGCTGGCGATAGACCGAAAATGCAGGCTTTTAACAATTTTTGGTCTCATCATCCGACACTTTGCGCTAAAAGAACTTATTAA
>CAZDHE010000041.1:2665-3744 GCA_964505305.1 uncultured Bdellovibrionales bacterium | reverse complement strand
AAAAACCGGGTTTATTTTTAAGGCGCGGGATGTGGATGATTTAGCGGATAAAATAATTAAAATGCTTCAATTAAGTCAAAAACAAAGAAAGCAGATGGGTGAGGCGGGCAGAGAGAATATCCAAAAAATTAATAATGAGGATAAGTATTACAAGGAATTAACGGCTGTTTATAAAAGCCTTGTTTCTTAGTTTTAAATTTTAATAATTGCCAAAAAATCCAGTAACCCGCTTAAGAGAGCCAGCAAAATTAAGCCGGTGATAGTGAAGTTTAAAAATTGCAATCTCTTGGGTTTTAGAGGTTTTGATTCGGAAGAGTTGATTCTTTTTTGAAGGTTGACTAAGTATTCTAAAGGCAGAAGGATTAAAATTAAAGCTGCCGGCGCCGTCGCGATCATTTGAAGATATTTGGGAATAAATTCTTGAGCCGGTTGAACCAGAAAGATACCAAAAAGCAATGTTGGCCAGAGCAGGAGAAAGGAGAATAATTCCGGAGAGAGAGAACCGGAAAAAGCTTGCTTTGTTTTTTTAAATTTACCCAAGTCTTTGATTGCTTTATGCAGGCTCAAAAGAATTCCCGAAACCAAAAGAACCGCCCAGGCGGGAGGTATAATTGGAATTTCAGGGTTGTGTTTTTCCAATAAGTAAAAGGCGGATAAATCGTCGGTTTCCCCCGGGGTAAATTGCCAAGAGGTTGGAAAAGAATCATATAAAGCTGCCGGTAAAAGCAGGTTTAAATGTTGGAAAGAGAAAAAGAATGCAATTGAGAATAAAAAGCAGAGAACAAATAAAAGAGTTTGCGAGAATGATCTAAAAGTCTCTTTCTTTGTTAAAGTAAAAAATAACAGCAGGAGCAAGACAATTGAGAGAGCGGATTGCCAAGCAACTACAGCTCCCGCGCCGAGCAACACTCCCGCAAAGGCGGGTAAGAGTTTGAAATTGAAATCATTCTTTCGCCATTTAAATAAAAAGTAAAATCCCCAAATAATAAAAAGGGGCGCCAAGCTCTCAATAGAAGAAAAATCAAAAGAAGCTATTCTCCAAGCCGAGACGGTTAATAAGAAAGTCCCCAATAAGGCGA
>CAZDHE010000041.1:0-2565 GCA_964505305.1 uncultured Bdellovibrionales bacterium | reverse complement strand
TTTTCCCAGTCAAAATTCCATGGGTCGGTTTTTCGTTGCGGGGCAATGTCTTGATGTCCCAAAATATCTCGGATATTATATTTTTCTTCTAAAAAGTCAACCAGCTTGTTTAAGCTTTTGTATTGCTTTGAGGTATATTCGTCTTCTTGGGTATTCATCAATTCTATACCAATCGAGAAAGCGTTTATGTTACTTCTTCCGTCCGGCATTTGGCCCTCTCCGGCGTGGTAGGCTATATGGGAGGTATTGACTAACTGGAAAATTTCTCCCTCCCTGTCTATCACAAAATGAGGAGCCACTTCATATTCCCGGTATTCCTCTAAGAGCCCTTCCAGTTCGTAAGGGTCTTCATGTAAAGCATCGTAGGAAGAGTGGATTATGATGGTGTTAATTTGCCTTTTACTTGTTTCTCTGTATCCCCAATCTACTAAATTGGATTGAATAAAATTTGCTCCGTTTTCTTTTGTATCATTTGTGGAAGTTTTTTCTTTAGCTTCGTTTTGTCGAGAAGGTTCTTTTTCGTTAGAGGCCTCCTTTTCTTGGTCTTCTTTGGAATTTTCTTTTGAAGATTCAATTAATTTTTTTTCAGGATCTTCTTTTTTGGCTACCGGCCATTGATCTTCAATTTTATCATTTTCTTTCGTAGTTTGACTGTTTTCAATATTTGAGGTGACTACTATTTCAGAACTTTTCTGTTTTAAAGACAATTTTAAAATAAAGATTGCTAATGCGGCAAAAATAAGCGCGACGGAAATTATTGTTATCTTTTTTGTCCTTGCTTTCATTTTTTTGCGGTCAGATTTAATTCATAAATTTAATTAGTGAAAGTTTCTAAAGTTTTCTTGTTGCGAGGATTACCAGTAAAAATTTCAAATTATATTGCAATTTTATTGTAAAATGATAAAATCAAAGTAGTTGTTTTTTGATAGATTAAAGCAAAAAACAAAGGAGGTTTTTTTGAAAAGACAAAAAGGGTTTAGAGGTGAGTTTATGGCCAGGAAAAAATTTCTGAACAAAATCAAAATGCTTTTTGAAATTGAAAAATCCAAGAGAATTTTCAACTCCAACCAAAGGAGGTATGCATAATGAATTTTAATGTTCTTTTTCTTGTTGGGGCGGCTGATTTAAGAGGCCGGGGAGTGGGAAGGAGGTGATCCGGACCCAATGTTTTCGGTCATCCCCGGTCGTCAAGCACATCAGACCACAATGACCGAAAATAAGGCGTATCTATGCCGGGCAGTTAATAATGCCCGGCTTTAAATTTTCATTAGAATCCCAAAAAGCCCAGCTTATCAATTAAAACAACTGATTTTAAATCTCCTTCATCCAAGTAGTATAAACTCTGATTTCTTTTGTCATAAAGCGCTGATTTCTCCGGAAGATCTTGTGAAGACTGGTAGAGGTCGGTGATATTTAATTTGTTTCGAGGATCCACTCCGGAAGATTTAATTGTTTTATTTACGGAGAAGATGATATTTTCGTAATTTTCCATCCATTGGATATTTTTTATCGGAGTAGAAAAACGAGTGATAGTGATTTTCTCGCCACTTTCTCTTTTGGGTTGAATTTTCCAGTCTCTTAGCATATAATACCAAATTTCGTATTCGCTCCAGCAAAGAACTTTTTTGCCATCATTGGAAAACTGGATATCTTTTACGGGAGACTCCATCGGTATTTTTTGGACCTCATTTTTTTCCGGGTTTTTATTGAATAAATATCCTTCGCCAGTCTCACTCTTAATAAAGAAGCGATTTTTATCATAAACATTTAAATTAACAAAGCCGGCATCTTGACTTGTAAAAGAGAATTTTTCTCCCGTTATCTGCTCTTTCTTTTTTAGATTATTTTGTTTGGTTTTCCAAATGATGTTGTGGGGGAGTTTAGAGTAAAAAAGATCATTGCCGGCAAAATCAAAACCGCTTACGTTTTCGTCAATCAATTCTCTTTCGCCAATTGCCTTGTAGTCAAAATGATATAATTCTTGGTCTTTGGTTAAAACCACCATTTCTTCTTTTTTATCAAACATCCAGCGGACTTTTCTGATCTGTTTTTTATCCTTTTCTTTCTGATTAAAGAGCTGGTTTAAATCATAAATTTGCTCCGCTTCTTCTTTTTTAATTTCGACCAACTTGTACCTTTTTTCTTCTTCTTGACTTAGGAATGGAATCAGTACTTTTTTATTATTGGAATTCCACTCTACGTTTTCTCGAAGGTTTTCATTGTCAATGAAGCTAAGCTTTTCTGAGGAGTATAAAGGATTTGTTTCTTGAGTTTCCGTGTTTAGCAGATAAACATCCGAGGAATTCGTTTGTTTGTTTTTTGAGAAAAGGACAATCTCTTCATCATCTTTGGGTGATAAGAAGAATTGTCTTGTATTGCCTGAGTTTTCAAAAGTTTCTGTTTCGGTAATTGACTCTTTAGGAAACAGGATAACGTTCCAAAATTCAGTAGAGACTCCGGAATGAATATATATATCCTTCTTCCATTCACTATAGCCTTCTTTTTCACAGCTCAACGTATAACTACCCGGTTTAACCCCATTGATAGTGTAAGCATCATTGATGA
>CAZDHE010000040.1:0-3853 GCA_964505305.1 uncultured Bdellovibrionales bacterium | reverse complement strand
GTTATGGGCAAAATCAATCCCAAGAAGACTATCTCCATTTCCAGTATGCCTCAAGCTAACCAAGAGGCCAAGGAGGCCGGAGTTGACTATATAGTGGAGAAAAATTATTTGGAAATAAAAATTTTTGGAGAAAAGGTTAAAGAAAAGATGAAAAAACTTTTAAATATTTAAAAGTTTTGAATAGTAAGAATTTACTTTTCAAAACAATCAAAAAGATTATGAAGCAAAACGATAAACCTCAAAAACCTCAAGCCAACAAGCTACCGGAAGGTTATTTTGAAATTTTCAGCCAAGCTTTTAGGAGAATTTGGAGGAATCCTCAAATTTGGTTTTGGGGATTGCTAATTCCTTCCGGATTTGCTTATCAGTTTGGTGGAGGTGATTCCCCCGAAGGCTCCGCCGGCGACTACTCTCCGGAAGATATGCTGGCGGCTGCCGGAAACTTTATTTCCGAAAATCTGGTCTGGATTATTATGGGGATTTTGATTATTTTGGCCGTTTCTTTGTTTTTATGGATCTTGTCTTCCATTGCCAGAGCGGGACTAATTAAAAAAATTGACAAGATGCAGAATGTTTCCGGTGAAAAAGGGCAATTTAAAGAAATTTGGGAACTGGGAAGACTACGTTTTGTTAATATTTTAAAAATCGATTTAATTGTTTTCGCGATAACTTTGTTGCTGGGAGGCGGGATAGCCTTAATGATTTTTGGGGTTTTCCAAAATCCCAATCCCGGGTTAATATCCATTAGCGTCGTTTTTGGGGTAGCTGTTTTTATAGGGCTTCTATTGCTATTGGCGGCCAAAAGTATAGCGGTTATATTTACAGTTTTTGTCGACTTGAATTCAATAGATTCTATAAAAAAAGGCTTTGGGGCGATTTTTGCCAACAAATTGGAGTTTATTAAGTTGCTTTTTTTAATTCTTTTGATCAATATTATTACGGGGATTGCTCTTGCGATAGCTGTTTTTATGATTTTGCTTATTGTTGGAGCGCCCTTGGCATTATTGGCAAAGATTGCCAATTTTTCCAATATCGCAATTATGATGGTAGCGGCGGGCATTTCCGGTTTATTTATGATTTTATTGGCCTTATTCTTAAAAGCGTTTACAGCTTTGTGGAAGCTTGATGTATGGATTTGGTGGGTTAAAAAAGTAAGCGCTGAAAAAACAAAAGAAGATTCAAAAGAATCTTCTTTGGACCCGGTTTTAGAAACTATGGCCAGCAAAAAACCGGAAGTAGCTATGGAGAAGCGCGGAGATTGAAATGCTGTAAAAATATAGAATTAAGAAGCAAGAGTTTAGCAATAAGGGGCTGAGGTGTTAAATAATCACCTCGAGTATCTGGGAATGGAATTGCTAAAATTTATCCAAAAAATCAGAAATTCCACAACGAAAGGGTGTTTGGAAACAGACCAAACAAGATTATACTCTTTCTACGTATTCTCCCTTTTCAGTGTTGACTCTCACCGTGTCTCCTTCTTCTACAAATAAGGGAGTGGAGATTTTTAGACCGGTTTCCAGTGTGACTTGCTTGGAGCCTCCGTCGGCGGTGTTGCCTTTTAATCCCGGGGGAGCGTCAACGACTTTGAAGTCCATCTTAATAGGCAGTTGAATGTTGATGGGAGCTTCTTTAAAATAGTAAACATCCACCTCTGCACCTTCTTTTAAATAGCTGGCTTGCTCAGAAATAACTTCCCGATTTAATTCAAATTGTTCATAGGTTTCATTGTTCATAAAATTGAAAACGTCGCCTTCTACATAAAGAAATTGAGCTTTGCGAATTTCAATAGAAGCCTCTTCAGCCCTTTCTGAGCCTTGAAAGGTTTTGTTGATAATGGAGCCGTCTTTTAAGTTTTTTAATTTGGTTCGCAAAACCGCCCCGGCTCTGCCGGTTTTGGAATGTTGATCGGCAAGGACTAAATAAGGTTCTCCGTTCAAAACAATTTTAACTCCTTTTTTAATCTCGGATATGGAAAGCATGGTTTCATTTAATCATTTAAATATACAAGCATTTAAACATGTGGGCAAGAAAGTTCATGTAGCGTAGAAAGCGTGAAAGGAATCACTGGTCACCTGTCACTATAAAATAAGTCATCAATCATCGGTCATCAAGAAAAGCTTTAATTTCCCAATTAGCTAACTACAAATTACTAATTACCAATTACACAAGCGAAGCTTGCCTATCTCGCCACAAACGGCAACAAGCCGATTATCCTGGCCCTTTTGACGGATCGGGAAACCAGTCTTTGATGTTTGGAGCAAACTCCGGTTCTTCTTCTGGGCAAAATCTTGCCTACTGTATTGATATGTTTCCTGAGCAGGATTACATCTTTGTAATCCACAACTTCAATTTTATTGGAACAAAAATAGCACGATTTATTGCTGTTGCTGTTAACGTTATTCATAAATTAATTAAATTAAAAATTATACCATTGAAAATTATAAATAAAGCAATGATTATTTTCTAAACAAATTCAAAACTCAATTCCTGTTTTAGGGAATAAATTTAAGATTCCGCTAAAAAGGTATATCCTCTACTTTAATATCTTCTTTTTCGTCGTCTACATTTATAGTAGGAATCTCTTCAGCAGCCGGTATGTCCATTTTCTTGTTTTGCCCGGCTTGACTTTGACTCTGTTGGTAACCGCCCTGGTTTTGACCCTGACCTTGACCTTGATTCTGGCTATTTTGGAAATTGCTGTTTCCGTAATTATTCCCGGAAAAGCCTCCTCCCGACTGATCTCCGGAGTTTTGCCCCTTTGAATCAAGCATAATCATATTTTCCATAATTAGCTCGGTGCGATACATTTTTTTACCTGTCTGCTGATCTTCCCAGGAGTTAGTTTGAAGCCTTCCTTCTACGTAAACCCGAGAACCTTTTTTTAGGTAATTAGAACAAACATCGGCTAATTTTCCAAAGGCTACAGTGTTGTGAAACTCGGTTTCCTCTCTTGGCTCTCCGGTGCTACGGTCGTTCCAGCGGCGACCGGTGGCAACTCCAAAGGAGGCAACATTTTGGCCGGCTTGAGTGGTTCTGACCTGAGGGTCGGCTGTAAGCCTCCCAATAATCATAGCTTTATTAAGATCCATAACTATTTTTTTAAAATTTAAGCAAAGAATTGATTAACTCTTTAAAATTTCATCTAATTTTTTGTCTAATTCATCCAGGGAAACCTTGTCTTTCTTTTCTCCACCCTTTTCAGATTTTTCTTTGCCCTCGTCTTCGGAGCCGGTCTTACTTTGATTTTCTTCGGCCGATTTGTCTTCCCGGGGTTCTCTCTCTTTGACTTTTTCTTCAGAGGCTGTTTCTTTTGCTGGCGCTGGCTTTTCTTCTTTTGAAGAAGCCTTTTCTTCTTTTTTAGGCTCTGCTTCGGCCGGCTTTTTTTGCTTGGATAAAACCTTGTTTAAATCTTCTTCTTTTAAAGTTTTTTTATCCTCTTCTATCTTTTGGCCGGATTCCTTTTCTTTTTCTTCTTGCTCTTTTAAGGAGGGAAGTTCATCAGCTCTGATAATAATATATCTGGATATGGAGCTATTTTGATTGAGCTTTCTTTTAAGCTCTTTTAAATCATTGTTTTTCTTAAACCGGAACCTTAAAACGGTGTAAAAGCCATACCTTTCATGCTTAATTTCATAAGCCAGCTTTCTTTTTAAGTATTCCTTTTCTTCCTCGATTTCCGTTCCAAAAGATTTTAGAAAATCCTTTGTTTCTTGGCGTATTTTTGCCAATTCCGAGGTTTTGGACTGCAAAACCAAATAATTAATTTCGTACAACATCTAATGATTATTAAAAATTATAACATTTTATAAAAATAAATCCAAACAACCAACAAAACCACCTTGGCGGGTGGAAT
>CAZDHE010000039.1:0-4187 GCA_964505305.1 uncultured Bdellovibrionales bacterium | reverse complement strand
CCCTTAACCTTGGAGCAAATTTCACAGTTGATGTGGGCGGCTCAAGGTATTACCGAACCCGAGACCGGCAAGCGAGCCGCTCCTTCGGCCGGAGCGTTGTATCCCGTAGAAATTTACGTGGCAATTGATAAGGCAAAAAAACTGGAGCCGGGCGTGTATCGCTACCTTCCCGATAAACACAGTTTAAAGAAAATATCAGAAGAAAGAGTAAATCAAGAATTATCAGAGGCGGCGTTAGATCAGGAGCACATAGAAAAAGCGCCGGTAAATTTAGTTATTACCGGCGATCCTTCCGTAATTGCCGCTAAATACGGAGAAAAAGGAGAAAAATACACTCTTATGGAAACCGGCCATGTTGCTCAGAATGTGTATTTGCAGGCCGAGAGTTTAAGCTTGGGAACGGTTTCCGTGGGCGCTTTTCAGGAAGATAAAATAAAAGAAATATTGGGAATTTCTTCAAAACACACTCCTTATTACATTATGCCGGTAGGAAAAAAGAAAGATTAAAAAGTGAATTTATCTATGGGAAAAGGCTGAAACAAAGCAAAAAGGCAAAAATAATTAAAATAATTTATAAACATGAAGACTTTAATAATTTACGCTTCCATACATCAGGGCAATACTAAAAAAGTTGCCGATAAAATGGGAGAGGTTCTGAACGCTAAGGTTGTTAGTTTTTCGGAAATAAATCGGAAGGAAATCGAAGAGGCGGATCTGGTCGGATTCGGTTCCGGAATTTATTTCTCCAGATTTCACAAAGGATTATCCAAATTGGTGGACAGCTTGCCGGAGTCGGAAAACAAGAAAGCGTTTATTTTTTCCACCAGCGGAATGAAGGCGGAAAATATTCTCAACACAGCCCATAGTCATTTTAAGAAAAAGTTGAAGAAAAAAGGTTTTCAAGTAGCGGGCGAGTTTAATTGCCCGGGATATGATACTTATAGTGTGCTAAAATTAGTGGGAGGAATTAATAAAAACAGACCCAACAGCAAGGATATGGATAAAGCCGAAAAATTTGCTCGAGGACTTTATGAAAAATTTTCGGAATAAATCAAAGTCTTTTGGCCGCATTTGTTGCTTTTGGTTTTTGTTTATCCGTTTGTTTTATGGATGGCGGGGTTATTGGATAATTAGAGGGCTTAAAAAGTAGAATAGAATGCTACGCGCTTGCACTGAATGTGATTTTAAAAAGCTCAACCAACACATCTTCCAGGCGTGTTGGCCGGAGGAGTTTTTGTTAATTTAACATATGAATACGTGCCTGACTCAGCTTAATAATATAAAAATTAAAAGTTGATTCAATTATGGAAAAAGTTTCTCAAATTAAGATGGAGGGAAAAGGGTTGGCCGGCGCTGTGAAGGAAGCGGCGCGGGCGCAGGGAGGATGGGAGAAATTTATTCAGAAGGGAGACAGAGTGCTTGTAAAGCCTAATTGCAACACTGCTGATGAGTATCCCGGTTCTACCGATATAGCTTTTTTGCAAGAGGTGATAAAGCAAGTTCTGGAGATAGAGCCTCGGAAGGTCTTGGTGGGAGAGTCTTCCACTATGATGGCCAACACAGAAAACATTCTTCAAGAAAAAGGGGTTTATGACTTGGAAAAAATTGATGAAAGGGTGGAAGTGGTTAATTTTGATAAGGGCAACTGGGTGAAACAGCCATTGCCGCAAGGGCAATACCTCGGCAAGGTTTCCGTGCCGGAGGTTTTGGGACAGATGGATAAAATAATATTTCTGCCTTGTTTAAAGACTCATTTTTTGGCTCAATATACCGGAGCTTTGAAGTTGGCGGTGGGACTGATGCGTCCTCGGGAAAGATTGTCTCTTCACGCCGGGCATCTTCAAGAAAAGGTGGCCGAGGTTAATTTGGCCGTGAAGCCGGACTTGTGTATTATGGACGCCAGAACTTGTTTTATAAGCAAAGGTCCTACGAAGGGGCATCGGGAGCATCCCGGGCTTATTCTTGCTTCTGCTTGCAGAACCGCCTTGGATATAGAAGGGATCAAGATAATCCAACGTTATCCGAGCAATTCTCTGGCAGATATCCGTCCCCGAGAGTTCCCGCAGATTAAAAGAGCTTCGGAGCTCGGGATAGAATAAATTAGGGTATGCCCTGCATGGCGAGGCAAAAAATGTAAAAAGAAATAATTTGCGTTTGAAAAAATGCGAATATTATTATTCTCAAAATGATTATAATTTAAAAGGAGGCTTTATGAGAAAAATATATGCTCTTTGCCCTTATTGCGGGAAATTTGGAGAGGTCCGTATTATCGGGCATTCAACCGAATTTTGTCATGCCCGTTGTATTAACTGCGGAAGATCTTTCAAGCCTTTTAAATAACATTTTAAAAAAGGGAGAGGTAACACTTCTCCCTTTTATTTTTTGGAGTTTTTTTGTGGTAAATTTATTCTCCCGGAAGGCCATTTTTGTCAAAACATTAAAGGGGATTTTTAGCGGGATTTATTTTTGTTTTTTTACACAATGAAAGCATTGACAAATAAGTAAATTTGTGATAGAATTGCTTATCAAGGTTGGATTCAGTGGACTTCTTAAAAGACGAAGGCTCGCGGAATTGATTTATAGAAATTTTTATTTTTCAAGATTGTTTTTTTAAGACAGTATCGCCCTTCAATTATTTGGAGTGAGCTGTTTTTCTCGGAAGTCGGTTATACCTCCTCCGGCTTTTCCGGAAGAACGGCCGGCGATGCTGTCTTAAGAGAATGATTTTTGTGAAGAGAGCCGGTTTTTTCCGGCTTTTATTTTTGTTTGGAATGTTTTAAAATAAATTTTGCAGAAGATGGACGGGCGTTGGCAAGGCGGGTATTGTTTGCAAATTTTTGCTGCCAAGCTTTTAACTCAAGCAGGGAAGGGTTTAAGGGAAATCTAATTTTGTAGCTGAGGTTGCCCAGATTTCTTATCGTTTAATAGAATCTTATTTTCCAATCACGTTGGCGGACTAAGCATCCGCGGAAGTCGAACTTCAGGGGTTTTTCAAGATAACAGAAGCGTTTGGCATCAATTTGTAATTCAAAATGGCGAATGAAAATGTTTGGAAATAATAAAAGAGTTTTAGTGGGTTTCTCCGGCGGCGTTGATTCTGCGGCGGCGGCTTTAATTTTGAAAGAGAAGGGTTTTGAACCAATGCTTTTGCATTTGAAATTTTTACCTGAAGAGGAGACTGCGGGACTGAGGGAATTTGCCCGGAAATTTGGTTTTGAATATAAGGAAAAGGATGTTTCCAGAGAGTTTGAGGCAAAGATAATTGATTACTTTTCTCAAGAATATTTAAATAACAAAACTCCCAACCCTTGCGTAAAATGCAACTTGGAAATGAAATTTCAATTTCTTTTGGAGGCGGCTGACAAGATGGGTGTTCAAAAAATAGCCACCGGCCATTATGCCAGAGTGGAAAAAAATAAAGAGAATCAGTGTTTTGAGCTTAAAAGAGGAATTGATCAAGGCAAGGACCAGTCTTATTTTTTATATCGCCTTACTCAAAAAGAGCTTTCCAGAGCTATTTTCCCTTTAGGAGATAAGAAAAAAAATCAAGTTAAAGAAGAATTGGAAAAGAAAAGAATTTTTCCGGTAAAAGAGGAGTCTCAGGATGTTTGCTTCTTTGCTCGGGAGGAGGGCTTGGAAGATTTTATTTCCAAAAGAATTTCTTCGCGGCAATCAGAAGGCGAAATCATCGACAGAGAGGGGAATGTTTTAGGCAAGCACAAGGGATTGATTTATTATACTCGAGGGCAGCGTAAAGGTCTTGGAATAGGCGGCGGCGGGCCTTATTATGTGGTGGATAAAGACTTTGAAAAAAATAGGCTGGTGGTAGCCGATAATTTAATCAAAAAGGAGTTATTTGATAATAAAATAACCTTTTCTAAAACTAATTGGATTTGCAAAGAGCCCGAGAAGGGTAAACTATATGCTGTTAATTCCAGATACAGAAGCAAGCCCTCGGCCGGTTATGTTCAAAAAAAAGGGGAACAAACTTGGGAAGTCTCTTTGGAAGAGCCGCAGTTTGCTCCGGCTTCCGGTCAATCACTGGTGGTTTATGATCAAGATAGAGTGGTAGGCGGAGGTATTATTGACTAAGCGCTTTCTTTGAATTAAGAAATACCTTTTTATTTTCTCTTTTTCCAAAGTCCCGCTATAACAATTTGTCAAGTCTTTGGTTCAAACAGAGGAAT
>CAZDHE010000038.1:0-4388 GCA_964505305.1 uncultured Bdellovibrionales bacterium | reverse complement strand
AAAATATTCCTCTGTTTGAACCAAAGACTTGACAAATTGTTATAGCGGGACTTTTGTAAAAGGAGGGGTTGTTCTACTAATCAGCAAATCCCTTCCCCCTCCCCTTGAAAAAGGGTGGATAAAAGGGTATTTCGCAATTCAAGGAATTTATAAAAAAGCAAGCAAGGCTCTCGCCCTGCTTGCATTTTAGTTTTTCTACAATCGAAAGTCAATTGATTAACAATTCGATTCGATTTCTGCTATTACTAACTCGATTTTGTTAATAAATATAGCCTTTAATAACTCTGTTGCCAACATTTAAAGTTCTTTTATTGGTAATTCCGACACCCTTATAGTTCATTTCCGATATAGTAACGCTGTCTCCGCTTACCGCTTCAACTATTCCCACATGGCCGTACCAACTTTCACTGGTCACTATAATGGAACCAGCTTTGGGAGTTTTGCCTGTTTCTACTCCATAAGCTCGAGCATTATAAAGCCAAGTACCGGCATTTCCGCCCCAGGGGACATACTTATGCTGAGCCACATACCAAGTACATTGACCATAAGGAAAGCTATGCCCTCCGGCGGGATTTCTATCAATAATAGAAGGATCCCTGCCTGAACCGGCTACCCCGGAACTGTAATAATCTCTTTTTTGCAGAGCAGCGGGGGCTTCTTTTTCTCCTCCGGGAATAATCAATTCATCTCCATCTTCAACAGAACCATCTGCGGGAAGCTCGTTAAAGTCTATAATCTCTTCTTCTTCAGCCTCATACTCCTTGGCTATATCTTCAATAGAATCTCCTTCTTTGACCACATGTTTCACTCCGGCTACCGGTAAAATAAATATTTTATCTCCCGGTTTGATCATATCGGCATCTTCGATATCATTAGCCCAGAGGATGGTATTAGTAGTAATGTCAAAATCATCAGCAATACTGCTAACCGAATCGCCATCCTTTACTTTATAAACAGCTACGTCCGCCCCTTCGTCTAATAACTCTTTGGTGTTGCTCGGAGCCGAAGCTGTTAAAACTTGTCTCTGCATCTGATTGGCGCTTAATTGCTCATCAGATAAAACCAAATCCTCTATTTCCTCATTCTCATCCAGAGAAGAAGCAATCGCCAGAGGAGCGGTAACGAGGTTTTCTTCAGTTGTGTGGCTTTTCACTCTGCTGATAATTTTATCTTTATTGTCAACTTCTTTGTCAAAATAATTAACCAGAAAACCCTGCCCGTTCTTATCATTATTTAGATTCCCCGCCATCACTATGGGAGCAACAGCGCAAACCACGCACAAAGCGGAATTTTTTCTAAAAAATTCTAACAAAACAAACCCTCGGCCTTTTTTAATAAAGCCGGCTATTTTCTTTTCTAATTCTTTTGTTTTTAAAATCATCCCTCCGTATTTCGAATTAAACTTTTCTCTTTTCTCGTTTCCAATCAACTTTCTCTCTGCAGACCTTTGCTTACCTTGTGTAAGAATACGTTTAATAAGTTTAAATCCCTAGTTGGCTATTGATATATAGAGAATCTTTTCAAAAAGGTTCACATCAATCAATTGCCCTCTTAAGTTAATTATAATTAAGACAAGAAGCATCTTATCATAATCAATTTATTTGTCAATAGAATGTATCCAATCCCCTTATAAAAGCCAAAAATAAGCCGTTCTGCGTTCTTAGGTAGTTTTTCAAATTCAATTTCCACGCTTCTCCGAACAAATGATCAATTTACTTTCCGCTTCTGTCAACCGGATCAAAACCCCCTTCATTCCAAGGATGGCACCTGGCAATTCTTTTTATGCCCATCCACCCCCCGGAAAAAATACCAAACTCTTCAACAGCTTCATAGGTATATTGAGAACAAGTCGGAAAAAAACGGCAACTCCTTCCCGGAAATACCTTCCCGGCCAGCCCATTTTCTCTGGAAAGAGTTCTTTGATAAGTTTTTATTAAAAATAAAATTATTTTCTTCATCACAAAACACTAAAATTTATTCACTAAAAACTGAAAAAGCATAAAAGTAAACTAAACATATTTTTATTATAACACAATATTCTCAAAAACCAGATAACGCAATTAAGCCATCCAAAAAATTATCCAAACGCTATTTAGCAGATCAATGCTAAAAAATTTAAAAGCGAACTTAAAATTAAGTTCGCTTAGATTTTTTTCTCTCCATTGTCTCAATTAAAAAAGTAAGTCAATGATTTAAAGGCCACTTCTTTGGATTTTTCCGTATCAACACCTTCATCTATCATTGACAAGAAAAATATTACAGCATAATGAATAATACAGTTCCACTCATGGTCAGGCCATTCTTGTTTAGCGGCTCGCATCAAGAATTCATAATCATCCGCTCTAACGTTAGCCAGCAGGTCGAAGCAGGCTAACGCTATAGATAATCGCGGCTTCTCAGTTTTTTGTTTAAACAAAGAAATTAGTTCTCTTGCCTCTTTATCAAGCAATAAATCTCTTCTATTATTTTTATCAAAGAAAATGCCTACCCAATCTTCGGATAAAGACATAGCCCGCCTCCTTCTAATTTAAAAATACTTCAATTTTATAGCCTATAAAATATCATCAATTTTAGTCAGAGTCAAACAAACTTAAAAACTAAAAACCCCCTTGCCAGTTCCGCGCAATCAACTCAAAACCTTGCCAACACAAAGTAAATCTGCCAAAATACAGGCAGGATAATAAAGTTGGGAGTCTTCCCGGCTTTTTTTGCACCTTCAAAACAAGGAGGAAATATGGACATCACCATTTCGCTTGAATCTTTTTCCAAAGAAGAGTTGTTGGCAATCAACCCTTTTCAGGTTACTCAAGTTCTGCAACCACAAGAGATAATCCATATCGCCAAAGCGCTCGATGCGTTTTGGAGATATGATTATCAAGCGGCTGAAGAAGGAAGAGCCGGCTATCATGCTCGGCTCAGATCCGGAAAACATAGTGATGGTTTTTTCTCTTCTTACGCGATGTTGGAATATCCTCAAATTTTAACCCTGATAGCAAATCAAATGAAAATGAAGATTCTGTCTTGTTGCCCAGAACCCGATTATTTCGCAGGCATTCCCGAAGGAGCAACAAAGCTCGGAGAAAAAATTGCCGAATTGATGGAAATCAGAAAAGCCAAATTGAAAAAAGTTAATGGCAAAATAGAGCTTTTAAGTCCCATCCCGGCAGGCAAGACGTTAATGCTTGGGGAGGATTTTTGCACTACGGGAAGCGGAATAAAAGAAGCTGTAAAAAACATTACTCAAAAACAGCCGGATTTAAATTTCTTATACGTTGTTCCTGTTATAATTGACCGCGGCGGCATTAAAAATTTAGATACGGAAGAAACCGGGATGTTCTCCATTCTTCCGCTGGCAAGATATGAAATCAATTCTTGGCCCGAACATCAATGCCCTCTTTGCAAGAAATACGGCTCTATTTCCATTAAACCCAAAGCCACCGATGAAAACTGGAGATTAATCACAACCGGTCAGAGATAATTAAAATTCAAGGGAGGAATTTATGAAACCGGAAGACATCAAAGATGTGCTTGGCAAAAAAACATAGAAGACCTCAAGAAATCTTTTAGTTTATTTTAAACCGGCATTGCCATTCAATCGCCGGTTTTTTAAATGGCCAAAAAAATCAAAAGCAACACACTTGTTTCTGATATGCTATTATTGCGATTGACATGACCAGTTAGAAAATAAAAGATGGCTGGCCAACTGGGATAATCTTCGAACAAATTTGATTGGAAATAAGAAGGAAATTGGTTTTGTTATGAGAAAGACAAAAGCAATTTACGGATAATAAAAATTACTTTGAGTAAAATAGTTACATAGCAATTTATGCTATACAACTGGTTGAGGGTTAAGTTTAAGCTACTCAGTTTTTATTAAGTGCTCGTAGCCACGATTTTTAAGCCAATTTGCAATGATTGAGTTATTTATGGGTTCGATACAATTTTCTTTTATGTAAGTCTCATCCTTTTTCGAGCTAATAGCTTCTTTTTTACAGTTAAGCAAATTTTGTTTATAGATAGAGTATAAATTATCAATATGTTGTTCTTTTTCAATCTCAAGCCTTTCTTGCTCTACGGATAACCTTTCCGATCTTAAAACATTTTGGTAAACAAGCGCAAAAGCAATCCAGGATAAGGCCAAAACGATTAAAAAAACGAGAAAGACTAAAAAACCTAGTTTTTTTGAACCTTTATTTTTTGTATAATCTTCCATGCTTTTTTTGTTAATTTTTAAATGGATTATCAAAAACCATAATCATCATCAAAGCTATCAGAGCTATCTATTCCATAATCGTTGTCAAAGCTATCGTTGTCAAAGCTATCAGAGCTATCAATTCCATAATCGTTGTCATAACTATCAAGGTCATAATCGTTGCTGTCATAAGAAT
>CAZDHE010000037.1:0-4759 GCA_964505305.1 uncultured Bdellovibrionales bacterium | reverse complement strand
TTACTCTTAAAGGAGTAAAATAGACGCTGAAAGTTAATTGTTCAGTGGTTTCAAAAACTTACTTCTTTTCGCTTATAATAATCCAATTAAATTCGATGTCTTTTTCTAATGCAGGCTTATTGAATTTAACTTTAAAGGATTCCTCTTCTTTAACATCATCCACAAAAAGAGACTTGTCCTGATTATTTCCTATTGCCGTAACAATAATTCTGGCATTCTCACCAGCTTCGGAGGTCTCTATGAGGGTCTCAATATTCCCGGCCTTTATAAGTCCCTGCCCGGCAGAGGCTTTGCTGGTTTCTATTTTTTCTCCGCTTACTGTTTCCGCTTCCACTTTTTCCGCCTTGAGGTTTATCAGTTCTAAATCCGCCGTCAGAGCAAAAAGTTTATTTCCTCTTTCATCAATGATTTCTTCTTCTAAGGATTCACCCAGGGATTGCAGGATTTGAGTGATTCGGGCGGAGATGGCGGTTTCTGAATCCAGGCTGTCCTCGAGAATGGAGGTTTCCAGATCGCTGATTCTGGTTTCGTTGCTGGCGGCCAGGTCGATGAGATAGGAGTCGGTTTCGTTGAGATTGTCTACGGTAGCGGTCAGCTCTTCCAGTCTTTTGTCTTGTTGCTCTAATTTTGAGTCTTGTTTTTCGAATCTGGAATTTACTTCATTTTCGTAATTTGCAATTTGTGATTCGTAATTAGTTAATCTATCATCCACCTCTTCTTGATAATCATCCAATCGGCTATTGATAACTTTGATTTTTTCCGTGTTGTTTTCAATATCTTCAGCGATTTGGTTTTTATCTCTCGATTTTTTCGGCTTGGCTTTCTTCTTTTTTTCTAATCAGCCAAAAAGGCTTTACAGCAAGCTTTTTTTGGTGTATAAAAACTTTATTGGAGGCTTAAAAGTCGAGAGATAAAATTAAAAATATTTAGGAGATGGAACTCCGCCCTTTCTTTTTTTGGTCCCAAAACGGAAAAGCTTTCGAATTCTTCTTTCAATAAGCCGAAAAGCCGAAAAAATAGATTTTTGCCTATTTTGGGAAATTTTTTGAAACTGGTTTGAGAAAAACTTAATTGGTTAATAATTTAAATATTCGGGTTTTGCTTGCCTGGCGCAGACAGGGATTTGAATTGACACTCGGGCTTAGTTTCGGTGGAATAAGATTCTTCAAAATCTTATTCCACCGGGTGATCCTAAATGGAACAGTATAGTTCCACCTGGTGGTCTTTTCATTTTATGACAGATGCAATTTATTTAAGAACGGCCAAGAAAAAAGTTTACCCATAAAATTATCTAAAGAGCTTACAATTGAAGGATGTTGATGTTCACAAAGAGTCTTTTGATGAAATTTTTGGCTGGAATAGAGAATAATTTTTTAAAGCTTGTTTGTCAGTTTTCTTAAAATCAACAGAAATTTGTTCACATTTATTGAATTTGATAGAAAATAGCTTAGGCTTGATTTGTTTATACTCTTGCGTGAAAAATATTTTTGTAATATTGTTTAGGGCATTAAAGGTTTTTAAAAATAAAAGTAAGTTAAAATTATGAAAGACAATCAAAAAAGAAATGAAGATTGGTTCAAAAAAGCGTCAGAAGATCAAAGAAAAAGAAAGGAGCCTTTGCGCCAAAATGATAGAATCTTTACTTCTAAAGAGAGAGAAAAGAAAGAATCTTTTTCCTCCGGCGAGGGGAGGGGTATGAGTTTTCACAAGGGAAAGGAAGAAGAAACTTTCTTTTTAAGATTTGTTAATTGGGTCATAAAAACCTGTATTTACTTGACGGTTTTTTTACTGCCTTTGTTTTTTTGGAACAATGTTCCGTCTCCTCTTGAATTGAATAAGCAAATTGTCCTGGTGAGTTTGATCGGGATTGGTTTTTTGTTGTGGGTTAGTAAAATGGCCTGGAGAAATGAGATTAAATTTAGAAAAAGTTTTGTGCTTATTCCCATGGTTACTTTCTTGGCTGTTTATGGCTTAAGCGCTTTTTTTTCCGGTTATTTTGATCAGAGTATGTGGGGTTATTTCGGGGGAGAGAGTAAGTCTTTTATAACTATTTTATTCCTGGTAGCTTTATTTCTGTTGGTTTTCAATAACATAAAGGAAAAAAAGGACGCTCTAAAGCTTTTGTTCGTTTTCTTGTTTGGGGGTTTTTGTATGGTTTTGTATGGTTTCTTGCAAATGCTGGGAATTCATATTATTCCTATGGACGGAACTGAAGAGCGGGCTTTTAACTCAGTTGGTTCCGTTTATATTTTAGGAGTCTATACAGCCGGGTTATTAATAACTTCTTTGTCTCTTTTTTTGGGCGATTTGTCAAAAATTTTTAAAGTTATTCTGCTTTCTTTCTCTATATTTTCCTTTTTTGTCTTATCTATTATTTCCTTTTCTTTGATTTGGTTTGTTTTATTGATCATCTTGTCTTTAATATTAGGTGTTGTAGTAATCAACGGAAAAAATAATGCAGGTAGACTGGCTGTTATGCTTTTCTTGATTTTTACCTTAGTAATGATTCTAAGAGGGCAGCCTTTAATGAAGCCATTTGATCTTCCCACGGAAGTCTCTCTTAATCACCAAGCTTCTGTCTCTATAGCTCTTAGTGCTATCAAAAGCAGTCCTATGCTGGGAAGCGGTCCGGCCACCTTTACTAATGTGTATAAAATCAATAGGCCGGATAATTTGGGAAATTTTTCTTCGGTTAACTTCGAAGATTCTAATAGCTATTTTTTTACCTTAGCTTCCACGATTGGATTATTAGGCACTTTGGCATATTTGTTTCTGGTAGTTACCGGAGTGCTTTTTTTGGGAAAAAGTATTGTTAAAATTGTATCTTCAGCCAAGCAGTGGGATGCGGATAATGGTAACTTTGAAAATTATTTATTGATAGCGACGGGGATGACCTGGTTTTATGTTACATTAATTCAGTTTTTCTATTTTGCTAATATGACCACTTTGTTCTTGTGGTGGCTTTTCTTTGCGTTGTTTTTGTCTGTTTATCACATTGCAGGCAACAAGAAAGAAAATAATGAAGCGGTGACATCCTCCAAAAACCCGAAAACTTCTTTTATTCTATCCTTCGGATTTGTTTTGGTTATAATAGGTTTTATAGCTTCCGTTTACCTGCATAGCCAGAAATACATTGCCGCGGCCAAGTTTCAGAGTGTTCTGCAAGAAAGTCAAAGTGGCGCAGAGCCCAAGGATACGGCTGAAGAACTAAATAAGGTGGTGAGTCTTGATCCCAACAAAGATATTTATTATAGAAATTTAGCCATGGCTAATTTAGCCGCGGCTCGGAAAACCATTACTGAAAAAGGCTTGCAAAATCTTGGTCCGGAAGATTCTAATCGGGTAAGTTCTAGATTTAGAGCGGCCTTGGATGCTTTGAATCAAGCTAAAAATTTGGACCCCAAAGATTCTTTGAACTTTGCTTATATTGCCAATCTCTACAAGGAATTTATAGTTATTCAGGAAGATTCCGGGGATAAGGCCTTGGAAAATTACAGAAAAGCAATTGAGCTTGACCCCAAGAACCCGGATTTATATTTAGGAATCTCCAGAGTTTATACGACACTTGCAGATGTAGCCGCGCAGAAGCAACAAGCTTCGGCCGGACAAGGAGTCCAAGGAGGGGAGGCTGAATTGCCCCAAGAAAGCAAGGAATATCTGGCTATGGCCGAAGAGAATCTAAATAAAGCCATTGAGGTTCAACCGAATCATTTATCTTCTCATTTATTGTTGGTAAATGTTTATCAAAGGTATGGAAAAATGGATCAAGCAATAGAAAAAGCTGAGCAAAATATTCAGCAGTTTCCGTCGGTTCCGGAGAATTATCTTAATTTAGGCTCTATTTACTATGATGAAGAAAGATATGAAGAGGCTCGCGATATCCTTTTGCAGGTTGTTGAATCTAATGAAAATTACTCCAATGCCAGTTATGTGCTGGGTCTTGTTTATGACAAGCTGGGAGAAACGGAAAAATCCTTAGAGCAATTCAGAAAAATTTCAGAACTTAATCAAAATGATGAAAGGGTGAATCAGATAATTGAAAATTTGGAAAATGGAGAAGAAGCGTTGAGCGGTTTGGGGCAAGAAAACCAGGAAGCCTTGCAGCCTCAAGTGGATGAGCCTGCTCAGGAAGAGTTGCCGGGAACTAACGAGTCTTTAACTCCCGAGGAAGGAGGGGAGCAGATTACACCCCAAGAGAGCGAGGATCGAGACCCAGAAGAAGCTACCGGGAATGAACAAGAAGAGGAAAATTTTGAAGAGGAGCAAGACGAGGAAGATTTTGAAGAGGAGCAAGATGAGGAGATAGAAGATGAAGATGAAGATGAAGACGAGGAATAAAGACTTTATTTTAAATTTACAATTTTTTGGATGAAGCTTGTCGAGTTTTTATTTTTCGATGTAGGTTAATTGCTCAGTTGATTATATAACTTAGAGGCTATTGTATCTAAAAAATTGTTTTCAGGGGCTTTTTCTGAAAATTCTAAAAACCATTCCCACTGCAATTCTATCTTTTTTGCTAATTTTCCAAAAATTTATTTAAAAAGTTAGAAATTTTATAACGAAATGGTGTTTTAAAACAGTCTCTTTAAAGATATCTTCTTTTTAAAATGACTCTGCTTGCATTGCAGATTAGGATTAAGGGGGAATGTGAATGCCGCCACCTCCCTCTTTCTTAAAGAGGGATTGAGGGAGATTTGTAGAAAGCTTAAAATCCTCCCTAACCCTCCTATTATAGAAACATACCCGGAAATATTATATA
>CAZDHE010000036.1:0-4931 GCA_964505305.1 uncultured Bdellovibrionales bacterium | reverse complement strand
AGACCTCATCCTTACCATGGATGCGCTCTACCAACTGAGCTACATGGGCAAACCTCAACCAACCTTTCCTGATATTATCAAGAAACGAAGCCATTAAAACATATTATTTAAATCTTTTCAAGAGGTTTATTCTTTCTATTTTCCTCTTGGCATCCACGTCTCTGGTTTTAAATCTCAAAACTTGCTTATAACAATCCAGGGAGTCGCTATAATTTTCCATTTTCAAATACAATTCTCCCAATTGCCTGTAATTTTCCGCATCCTTGGGGTTTTGAGCTATTTTATTGATAAGTTTTTTTTCTAAAATTTTTCTATCCACCCCCAGTTCATCATCACTTTCCGGTGAAGGCTTTCTTTTTTTCTCCACCGCCACCACCTCTTTTATTAAATTTCCATTACCGGATTCTTCGCTTTTTTCCTTCTCCGAAACTTCCACCCCTCCATCAGAAAAATTCTCTGCTCCTTCTGGTTCCTCTTCGCTGCTAAAAACTTCATCCAATCTTCTTCTACGCCTCTTCAAAAAATATTCCTTTATAGAGTCCTTCATTTGATCTATTTTATTTTTTATTTTCAACCAAATACTTATTTTTCTTGAAGACTCTTCTTTTTCTATCGTCTTTTCGTTTCCCGAGTTTCCAGTATCACCAACTCCTTTACTGAAGAAGCTGTCAGCAAAAGACTTATCTTTCTCAGAATTTTCTGGATAACTTTTATCGTCTTCTGCCTTTTCTGCACCAAAGCTCTTCGTTTTTCCTATATCATTTTTCTGCCCCTCTTTATCAAGAATGTCTTTTTCCGGAAAACTACTACTGCCGGCTTTTCTTTCTGTTGAAAATTTTTCGTTTTTCTTCTTTTTTAATTTCAAAAGCTGGGAGTGAATCAATCCAAGCGCATCTTTGCTTTGTTTTACTATCCATTCAGCTGATACAATAAAAAAGTCTTTTAAAAAACCAGCTATTTTTTTAAAAAAATTTTTTATAGGATTGCCGCTCTTTGTTTGCAAAGAGCGTTGCTCTTTTTTGATATGCTTAAAATCAGGCAAGTGCTTGCCCACAATGAAAATTATAACAGCTAAACTGGCAAATATTACTATGGGAAATATAATATCCAGCACACAAGTTTCTTAATTATTATCTATTGCCACACTTCATAATTCTATCCATAAAAGCAGAGCATAGTCCAATCAAACTCAATTTTTTCCGAAAACAAAATCTAAACGTCAAAACTCAAATGTTTTCGTAAAATTACCTTGCAATAAAAACACAGTTAAATCAATGTTCATTAAGTCCCCCGCCCGCCTCTGCCTGCCCGGCAGATAACTGATAAGCCAATAAATGGCAAATTAAATTTAAACTCAAAAGCTTAAACGGCGCTCCCTGTCATCTGGTTATTTAATACCTGAACATAGCCTTTGCTTCTAATTTCTTGCTATTTGTCTTCACTTTCAAGCCCGCTTCACTCACTTTCGCTTTTTTATTCTATCTTTATTTACCTTAATCAAGGTTCCGTCCTCCATTTCCACTCTCACTTCTTCAGTAAGAGGAAAGGTTTCAATTATTCTACCCTTTTTATCGTCCACTAAAACTCTTATCCCTTTTTTAGGCATTTCTTTAAGCATTTCCTGGTATTGTTCGGCTTCAAAACCCAGACAACACATTAGCCTTCCGCAAGCTCCGGATATTCTTTCCGTTCCCCGATGAGACACCATTTGACAACGAGCCATCTCGGTGGAAATACTCTTCAAACACCCCGGAAATTTCTTACAACAAACTTCTCTTCCGCAAATGCCATAGCCTCCTATTTTTCTAGCTTCATCTCGAGATCCTATTTGTTGAAACCTGACCGTTTTTTGCAACCGGCTTGACAAAGATCTGACTAATTCTCTAAAATCCACTCTGCTATCGGAAACAAAAGCTACAACTAAACATTTCTCGTTTAGACTCACCTTAGCTTCGGATATTTTCATGGGAAGCTCCATTTCTCTGGCTTCCGCTTTAATTTCTTTTAAAATTTCTTTCTCTTTTTCTTGATTGTTTAAAATAATCTCTCTATCTCCGGCAGTTGCTTTTCTGCTAACTCTTCCTACCGGCTCCTGTCCTTCGATGTTTTTATCAACCACCAAAACCTCAGCTGGAAAAGAGCCGCCCCATTCATGATCAACCACCACCAAATCACCCGCGCTCAGACCCTCTAAGCTACAATAAATATTCTTGGGTTGATCCCATTCAAAAAACCTCGCTATCATAAAATTTGCAAGAATTATATTTCCATTTTAACAAACTCTCCCACCTCAATATTTTCTCCAAGGACGGCGATTTTCTCTTTGATATATTCCTCCACGATTTTTTCTTGATCTTTCACAAAAACTTGACTCATCAAGGCCGCCTCTTTTCTAAACTTATCCTCCTTGCCTTGAACGATTTTATCTTTAATCTCTTGAGGTTTAGTTTCTTTCTCCAGCTCTTTTTTCCAGTATTCTTTTTTTTCCTGAATCGCTTCCTCGGAAATATTCTCCGGTCTAAGAGCTTCCGGCTTCATAGCCACCACCTGCATCGCTAAGTCTTCGGCAAGTTTTTTAAACTCATCATTTTTGGCCACAAAATCAGTTTCACAAAAAACCTTGATCATAGCAGCCTGCTTTCCGTCAGTATGAACATAAAAACCAATCAAACCTTCACCGGTTTGGCGATCTTTTTTCTTACCAGCCTTTTCCAATCCTTTTTGCTTTAATATTTTTAAGGCTTCTTCCTTGTTTCCACCAGCCTCGTCTAAGGCTTTCTTAACGTCCACCACTCCGGCTCCGGTCATTTCCCTAATTTCTTTAATTTTTTCCATCATAATAATAGCAAACACCTGTTTCCCGCATTAAATTAATACGAAAAATGGTTAAGATTATTTTTTAATTTTACTTTGAGCTTCTAAAATCCTTTTAAGTAAAACACCTAAAAAATATTTCAATGAAGACAAAGCATCATTGTTAGCCGGAATAGGATAATCTATTTTCTTGGGATTGTCATTACTGTCAACCAAAGCAATTACCTTCACCCCTTCTTTTTTAGCTTCCTCCACCGTTAAGTTGTCTTTTTCTATATCTAAAACAAAAACAGCCTTGGGAACCTTTTTTAAGTTTTGCAGTCCTCCCATCTTCTCCTCCAATTTTTCCAACTCCTTCTTGAGTTTAACCTTTTCCAATTTGGTCATATAATCGAAACCGCCTTTTTCCAAGTTCTGTTTATTTTCCCTCAGATACCTCAGTCTTTTGGATATGACTTCAAAGTTAGTAAAAGTTCCTCCCAGCCACCTTTCATTAACATAAGGCATTTCAGCTTTTTCAGCCACCTTTCGAACAAATTCTTTGGCCTGTTTTTTAGTCCCCACAATTAAAATTTGCTCATTTTTCTCTATTATCTCTTTCTCTATATAATTCAAAGCCTCTTTAAATAGATCAAGAGTTTTTTCTAAATTGATAATGCTTATACCTTTTCTGATGCCAAATACATACGGATCCATCTGGGGATTCCTAGCCGATTTCTTGTGTCCGAAATGAACACCGGCCTTCAGCATCTCCTCTACGGAAACTTCATACTTATTAACCTTGCTAATCTTAGCCGGATCCTTTTCTTGCTCTTGGCCGGCTTGATTATTTTCCTCCTCCTTCGGAGCTTTCACTGCTCCTTTTTTTTCTTCAGTCATTTATTGTGCTTACTTTTTACCTTATTAACCTCTATTTGACTTTAGGCTCGAACCCGCAACCAACTCAAACCGGCGAAACCGGCAGGAGAGTTGAAAATCAAATATGTGAATTACGAAAAAATTATTCGCACAAACCTTTTTATAATCATTAATTTATCACATTGTAAAATAATTGTAAAGAGAGGTTAAGATAAGTTTAAATCTGATAATCAAACAATCTAAGGCGTTTTAAATGTATCAAACATAGTATGATACATTTATCCATTCACCACGGGAGAAAAACCGGATTTTTAACTTCCTTTATTTCCACCATTATCAACAAGCAAATCTGCATCGCCTTGCAACCATCAAGAAGTACAATTTCTCAATTTCAATAAACCTCCCTCTTTATTAAAAATTCCTTATTCCGGATATGCGCTCTGTTTAATCAACTTTAATGCCTCAAAGCAATCATCATTAAAACCGCTAAAATAAAGAAGGCGAAAGATAATAAACTTTTTCTAAGAGATTTTTCTTTGTTTATTTCCGGAATTAAATCCGAAGCGGCAATGTAAATAAATCCCCCGGCCGCAAAAGGAATCAGAAAAAGAATCAACTCTTGAGATTGCTGAATAAAAAAGTAGCCCATCAAAGCTCCCAAAACAGCAAATAAAGCTGAAAATAAATTATAAAAAAGCGCTTTTCCTCTGGAAAATCCGCTATAAAGCAACACCCCGAAATCACTCAGCTCTTGGGGAAGTTCGTGCAAAGCCACCGAGATAGTAACCGCCACTCCCAAACCGGGATTAACCGCAAAAGCCGAAACAATTATCAATCCATCAATAAAATTATGAACACCATCGCCGATCAAATTTTGAAGTCCCAAGATTTTCTTGTTTCCGCAGCTGTTTTCATTTCTATTATGACAATGATGCCAGTGCAAAATTTTTTCCAAAATAAAAAAAACTGAAAATCCTATAAAAGCATACTTAAACACGGTAAAGCTTGAAGACTTTTCCAAAGACTCGGCTAAAAGATGAAAAAAAGCGCCTCCCAGCAAAGAACCGGCTGAGAAACTGACCAAGAAAAAGAGGATTTTTTCCAATTTCTCTTTTTTAAGAATCAACAAACTAATACCGACCAAAGAAAGCAAGCTAACTATCAAAGCGGCGAAAATGGAATTAAGTAAAACCATAAATTAATTTATAATTTGATTAAGATTTCTGTAATTAGGCTTAAAGCTGGAGTCGGAAGTCAAT
>CAZDHE010000035.1:0-4969 GCA_964505305.1 uncultured Bdellovibrionales bacterium | reverse complement strand
CTACAAGGATCAATCCAGTCAGACAATTCCTCCTCAGAATCAACATAGCCTCTATAACTAAAATTAGATCCCCGATAGATACCCAGATGTAAGTGCTTACGCTCTCCATCTGTTTCCGAGCTTTTATGCCCTCCCAAGTTTCCCAATTCTTCTCCCGCTTTCAATTCCTCTCCTAAATTCTTTGAAACGCTTGAAATATCTAAATGGCCATAAATAACACTAACCGGACGTTTTTCTAAATCGCATTTTTGAACCGCAACCCCTCCATAGCCGGAAACAAATTTTTTCACAAATAAGTCGCCCGTGCAAATAGCCTCTACTGGGACCTCTAGATCTATCTCCTCCGGAAAAACCTCCCAATCTACCCCTGTGTGATAACCTCTAAACCTTTCCCCTTCAACAGGAGAATTTTGCGGAGTAATATATATCCCGAAATCTTTTTTAGTTACCCTTTCTTTCGGTTTTTCCAGGGGCAAAGCTAAAAATTCCCCTTCTTCCGGTTTTAAATTATCACTTCTTGGCGCTAAATGCTTCTTTTCTTTGTCCGAGTTTTCTTGATTGATGTTTTCGGCTTTTTCTTTCTTGGGTTCAATCTCCCGGTTTGAATCATTCGACCTATCCGAACAAAAAAATCCGCAGTTTTCGATTCGGAAGTCAAAAAGCGCTATTGCAGTCAAAATTAAAACAATTAAAACCGGAACAAAATAAACTAACTTTTTCATAATTTCAAACGATTTTTATTTTTTAAAAATTTATACCATTGCAAATTTGCTTTACAATTACTTTCTCAATGTCTGGCAAGACTTTGAATTGAAAGTGGCGAGAAATCTAATTGTTAAAAAGAAAAAGCGGATTTAGTCCGCTTTTTCTTAACAAAGAACTGATAATAAAGAACAAAAGTTAGTTTGATATTTTGAGCAAAGTGACGCTGACTTTCACTCACTCAAATTTATACATAAATATATGAAACAATATTTCAAATCAGAAAAATAATTACAAATTTTCCTCGTAAAATTTAATCGTCCTCTCAAATGCTCGATTGGAATTTTGGCTAATGTCATGGTCATCGTCCGCATATTCATATAAATCAACCTTTTTGTCTTCTTCTTCCATAGCTTCTTTTAGACTAACAGACAATTCTATGGGGACGCTATCATCATCTGTGCCATGATGAAGCTCAATGGGAGCGGAAATCTCTTCCAAATAACGGTGGGGATCTATTTTATTCCAAAAATCCGGGTTCTCACTGGGCAAGCCATTCTCTTGAACAAAAGAAAACTCTTTTTCTTCTAAGTTTAAAAAAGGAATATCTTGGTTGTAAGTTTCCAACATATCCTTATAACTTCCCACTACGCCGGCCCAAAAAGAGTAAGCTTTAATTTCATCTGTTATCACCGCCGAGCGCAAACCAATCTCTCCCCCGTTGGAATGCCCCCAATAACCGATTCTTTCAGAATTCGCGTCTTCATAGTCTTTTAAATAAGCAAGGGCATGCAAAGTGTCAACTACATATTTCTCTGAAAAATGAGCGTTTACAGGCTCTCCCTCCGAATCACCATGCCCTCTCATGTCCGGCTTAAAAGTAACAAACCCTTGGCGAGCAAGAGACGCTTGATACGTGGGGTAACTATCCACGGTTGAATATTGCTTCGGAGGGATATAGCCATGAACAAACAAAATAGCCGGGTAGCCGCCCTCCGGACGAGGAGATAAAGGCCTTGTCAGAAGTCCGTTTATTTTTAATCCTTCCGATTGATAAGAGACTATAAAACGCTCATAATTGCTCCCGTTTTCAAGCTTCTCTTCTACAACAAAATCTCCACCGGGAAAATTCCTCTCTTGAAGCTCCTCTATAGCCATTGAGGAAAGACTCTTCTCCTCCTCTTTTTTTGGAATTTTAATTTCTTTCTGAATACTTTCTTTCTTGACTTTTTCGGCAATTTCAGACTCAGCTTCCCGGCCCTCCTCTTCAAGCCAAAACTGATTGTAAAATACAAAAATCAAAATTGCAGACAGTAAAAAACCCGCCAAGAAAAATACTTTTGTTTTTTTGTTCATATAAAAAGAATTAATTTAAAAAAGCTTTCTTAGAAATTTATTTATTTGTTTTTATAAAACCTCCGGTTTCCAAGAAATTTGTTTTAACTTGACCACGGAAGACAATCACCGCTTTCTTGCAAATAATTTACTGCAACATTCATTATTACAACCTTTCCCCCATCTTATTTTATTATTATTTTTTTTTCAATAATCTTTTGAAAAACTGTTGCTTTTAATCCCAAAATGCCTTACAGTAATATTTAAAGAAACTCTTTGTTTCTGGCTATGTTTTCTATAAAGAACTGCTTCCAAACGCTATTCCCACCGCAGAAAATCCAAACGAAGAAAAAAGGGGTTTTATTTTTTTCAAGCATATCTTCACCTTAGTCCTAACCGAAAAATAAGTAAATAAGCAACTGATGTTACGCGCATATACTCATCATAGTTTAATATAAACGTATTTTCCAGTTACAGTAACAGCTTGAAGTTCAAATTCTGTGGATGCAGAAGTCGAACTTCAGGGATTTTTTAAGAAAGACTACTTTAACATTAGTAAGTAAAAAAATGTTTTTAACTCTTGAATTTATTCAAAGAATTTACAAAACAGGCTTCTGGCTGGTTTTGGTTTTAATACTTTTGGATTTGTTATTTTTTTTCTATTATCCGGAAAGCTCTCTGGGCGATATTTTTTTGGCCACCAGAGAACAAACCCCTCTTACTTGGATAAGCGCTCTAACTTTTCTTTTTATTGCCCTGTCCGGCTTAAGCGCTTATCTTGAAACCGGAAACAAGCTTTGGTATTTTCTTTCCGTCATATTCTTCTTTTTCAGTATGGATGACGCCACATATTTTCACGAAAGATTCTCCGGCTATTTGCTCAACAACATTGAACAATTAAGCTCTTTTCCCTCTTACAGCTGGATTGTCTTATACTTTCCTCTTTTGCTTTTCTCTCTCGGCGCTTTTCTTTGGCTTCTTTGGAGGAATTCCTCCCGGCAAAACCGCCGGCTTGTATTATTGAGCCTGGCCGCTTTGGGAATAGCTGTTTTTTTGGATTTTATCGACGGAATTACTCAGAAAAATTCCTCCGTTGTTTTTTCTTTAACCGCTTATGGACAAGAAGTTTTCCTCCATTTGATAAGGCTGACTGAAGAAATTCTGGAAGTTTTTGCCCTCGGTTTGCTGGGCTACATAAATCTGAAAAAGCATTGCCTTCAAAAAAATAAGAAACTGAAAATATAAAAATATATTGGAGATGATAAAAAAGTATGCTAATATAAAAACAAGTGGAGTTGAATTAAAAAGTATTTAAAAATTAAAAAAACATATGCTTAAATTGAAATCAAAAACTGAAAAAATTCTGTTATCGCTAACGGTAGTTCTCTTTTTAGTATTAGTCGTAAACATTGTTACTCAGAACCCTTCTCTCTTGGAAAAGATTGAAGCCGATGAACAAAGTTCTGAAAAGTCTGAGGAGAGTAGTGAAGAATCAATAGATAGTGAAGAGTCTGAAGAAAGCGAAGAATCTGAGGAGAGCGAGGATAGTGAAGAATCGGAAGAAAGTGAGGAATCTGAGGAGAGCGAGGAAAGTGAGAAATCGGAAGAAAGCGAATATTTATATAAAGAAACGACGAGTGAAAAAAGCATTGAAAGCAGGTCTGAAGATAGTGCAGAAAGTGTAGAATCAGAAGAGAACGCAAAAAGCGAGGTCTCGAAAGATAATGAGGAAAGCTCGGAAGAAGATTCAGCTGAATCTACAACAAAAGAAGATGAAGAAAAAGAAGAAAAAACATTGGATGATTACGACAAAGTAGTGTCCACTGAAGAAGATATAGCCATTGTCAAACACAAAGAAAAGCTGTTCTTCCTATTTCCCGTAGAGATTGAGTCTGAGGTTGAGTTGGACGAACAGGGGAAGATAGTAAAAGAAAAGAAAAACATTTGGAATTGGCTAATATCCATTTTATCCAATCGCTAAAACCCTGTCTTATCAAAAAACAATATAAAAGCCGTCCGGAGATTTACCAAGACGGCTTTTTATATTTTATGCCTTAATATTCCCGACTTCTTTTATGAGATATTTATGAAGTCGGGTTTTAAGACCGGTGCCGTAGGTGGTGCTTGACCACCGGCCGCAAGAAAAACACTTCATAGAGACAAATTTGCCTCTCTTGCAAGTTAAGGGAGTATAATAATCCCCGCAAGCATTGCATCTTCTTATTTCCCCAGCTAATGCTTCCAGAGACTGAATTTTATTAAATAAAACTTCTCTCCAACCCTCCTGAACCCGCGTGTTTTTCAAAACCACCCGAATGGGACCTTTGGTGGTTTTCAATAAAGCTTTGATCTCTTTGCCCTTTTCAAACAGACCTCCCCGGACAACAACGCACGGAGCAAAAACCACAATGGAAAGGTTTTTTTCCGGAAAATTCTTATAAAATGCGCACCTAACTCCTAAAACCTTGGGGAAAAACAACTGGTATCCGCTAAGATTAAAAGCAAAAAACTTGTCCATCTTGGTTAATATCCCAACTTCTTCAGACATACCCTGCCTCCTTGCTGAAGATTAGCAAAGACTTGCTGAAAAGAACAGCTTATTCTTATACCATAAATTAACAGAAAAGTCAATTATAGGGGGCTCTAAATTCTTGAATCTTTAGCTCTGAGATAAAATAACTTGTTTAAGCTTTCAGCATTTTAGCGTTTATGGCAACCACCACGGTACTCAAAGACATTAAGACCGCTCCGACCGCCGGAGAGAGTAGAATTCCATATCCGGCCAAAATCGTCGCCAATATCGCCCGATAGTTCAGCCAACAGTCTCACAACCCAAAAGATCAAACAAAAGGAGAAGAATAAAACCTCGCCAAAAAAATCTGATGTATTCATAAACCCCTCCTTCTTAAAGAACTGTAAACATAATAAAATA
>CAZDHE010000034.1:0-5156 GCA_964505305.1 uncultured Bdellovibrionales bacterium | reverse complement strand
ATCGGCAAAACCCTAAGTTTGTTTTAAAAACAGACCTTAAAATTGCAAAAGCAATAATTCTCTCCTTTTTTAAAGGATAGTTAGAGAGGATTTGCGAGTCCTCTCCTTTCGCAAAGGAGAGCTGGAGAGGATTTATAGGTTCTCTCCTTTATATAAATCCCCCTTTGTCCCCCTTTAAGAAAGGGGGAGATGAAAGCGGTTAAATTTTCTTAAAGGGGGAGACAAAAAAAGCAATTAGCTTTTCTTGGGAGGGGTAAAAGCGGTCAATTTTTTTTAGGGAAGGTGACAAGGGTGGCTAACTTTTTAAAAGAGAGGGTGTAGCCGGTAGCTTGGAGAGTGTGATCAGGAAAATTTATTTTTGTAACTGATGTTACGCACTTCTTAAGTCAGTCTTTCTTAAAAATCCCTGAAGTTCGACTTCTGCGGGTGCGGAAGTCGAACTTCAGTCTGTTGCTGTAATTGGAAAATACGTCCATACTAAACTATGATGAGTATATGCGCGTAAAATCAGTTTTTAATTCAAAGAAGGCGGGGAAATCAAATTTTTTTACTTCTTGTAACAAAACCACCAGTCGTAGCAATTTTCTTTATTTTTTCTTTTGGCGGCCTCCTTTTCGTCTGTGGCGGGAGGTATGATAACCTTATCGCCGATTAACTCATTTTCCGGCCAGCCGGCTGGAATAGCTACATTTTCTTTATCGACTTTTTGTAATCCTTTGATCATTCTTAAAATTTCTTCCATATTTCTTCCCAATTCTTGGGGGTAGTAGAGCATGGCTCGAAGCCTTCCTTCCGGATCTACAATAAAGACCGCTCGGACCGTGTTATTTCCTTTACCGGGATGGATCATTCCCAGCATTTCAGCTATTTGACCTCTGTCATCGGCAATCACGGGAAAAGGAATTTCCACTTTTAAATTTTCTTTTATCCATTCTATCCATTTAATATGAGAGAAGATCTGATCAATGGAAAGACCGATTAGCTCAGTATTTAATTTTTTAAAGGCTTCATTTCTTTTGGCAAAAGCTACAAACTCAGTTGTGCAAACCGGAGTATAATCCGCCGGATGGCTAAAAAGCACCATCCACTTGCCGGAGAAATCCTCCGGAATTTTCATTTTTCCATGAGTGGTTTGAGCCTCTATGGGAGGAAACTTATCTCCGATTAAAGGCGAGCCGCAACTTGGAATATAATCATCATAAAAATCCGGTATTTCTTTTTCCATAAATTTGATTTAATTTTTAGCATCACTTAAACTTGCATCGTTCTTAAGTAATTACAAAAAGCAAATATTTATATTTCAAATATTTTTGTTTGGATGACTTTCAGCTTAGTGGTATAATAATTTTAATGGCGCTTGGAAATAATCTATTTGAAGAGGAAAGACGATTCTTCTTATTTTTAAAATCGATATTACGCATATTCTCATTATAATTTAATATGAACGTATTTTCCAATTTTGAAGTTCGAATTCTGCGGATGCAGAAGTCGAACTTCAGGGGTTTTTAAAGGAATACTGCTTTAAGAAGCGCGTAACATCAGTTAAAAAAGACAAAAAGAAAGAAATTCAAAATATAAGGCGCATTTCAATAAAAAAAGGAGCTAAAGAATGCTTCCTATTTCTTAAAAAACATCCTTATGAAACAAAAAATAATTCAAGTTAAGAATCTGGGGAAAACTTACCACAGCGGGGAAGTAGAAACGCCGGCTGTTTCCGGGGCGAGTTTTGAAATAAAAAAAGGAGAGTTTGTGGCCATTACCGGTCCCAGCGGTTCCGGCAAGTCGACCCTAATGCAAATGCTGGGTTTTTTGGAGAGACCGACTGTGGGAGAGTATCTGTTTAAAGGAAAAAGCGCGCAAAAATACAGTGATGATGATTTGGCAAAAATAAGAAACAAAGAAGCGGGCTTTGTTTTTCAATCTTTCAACCTTTTGCCCGGAACAACAGTTTTTGAAAATGTGGAACTGCCCCTGCTTTATGATAAGAGAAGAATAAACGCTCAAAAAAGGAAATTAAATGTTCAAAAAGCCTTGAAAGCTGTTAATTTGGAACATCGTCTTGATTATTATTCCAATCAGATTTCGGGGGGAGAAAAACAAAGAGTGGCAATAGCCCGGGCTTTGGTCAATGACCCGGAAATTATTTTTGCCGATGAGCCGACCGGAAATTTGGATTCTAAATCGGGCACTCAAGTTATGGATATTTTGGCTGATTTAAACAAAAAAGGGAAAACTGTAATTTTGGTAACCCATGATCAAGAATTGGTTAAATATGCTCGCAGAATCATTGAAATAATGGACAGAAAAGTGGTGAGCGACTACGCGAAACAAGCTTAATAAAAAAAGGTGTGCTATTGAATGGAAAAAAATATGAATATTTTAAATCCGATAAAAATAGCTTATAAGAATTTAATGGCGGAAAAAGTTCGTTCTTTTTTGACTATTTTGGGAATTGTTATTGGAGTTGCTTCAGTTGTTATTATTATGTCCATTGGCCGTTCGGCTCAAGATTTAATTGTTAAGCAAGTGGAGGATATAGGCTCTAATTTAGTGGCGGTTCTTCCGGGAGCTTCCGAAGAAAATGAGCCCCCGGCATCCGCTTTTGGGATTGTTGAGAAAACGCTTGAATATGATGACTTCAAGGCCTTGAAAAATCCGGGCGGGTTGGTCGGTTTAAGCGCCGGCGCCGCTTATGTTAACGGTAATGAAGCGGTCTCGGGAAACGGAGTCAGTAAAAATTTGAATATTACAGGCACTACCGGCGATTATCTTGAGGTTGAAGAAGCAGAAATGAAAAGAGGCAGATTTATTTTACCTGAAGAAGAGGAGGATCTTTCCAGAGTTATTATTTTGGGCAGCAGTGTCGCCAAAGATTTTTTTGGAGAAAGAGACCCTTTAAATAAAAAAATTAAAATAAAAAAACAAAATTACAAGATTATCGGCGTTTTGGAAGAGAGAGGAGCGGCCGCTTTCGGTGTTTCCAATCAAGACAATAGTGTTTTTGTTCCCTTAAAAACTGCTCAAAAAATGATACTGGGTAGGGATTATTTAAATTTTATTCGACTCAAAGCCCGGGGACCTGAATGGGTTTCCGATGTCAAAAATCAGACAGAGGATATTCTGATGAGCAGGCACAATGTAAAAAAAGAAGAAGAGAAAGATTTTTCAATTAGAGATCAAGCCGCCGCTTTAGAGATAGTTGGAGATATAACTGATGCGGTTAGATATTTTTTACTTACTATTGGCTCGGTGGCTTTGGCGGTCGGGGGAGTGGGAATTATGAATATTATGCTTATTTCCATTAACCAGAGAGTGAAAGAAGTCGGACTTCGCAAGGCGGTGGGCGCCAAGAACTCAGACGTTTTGGTTCAATTTTTATTGGAAGCCGCCACTATTTCAACCATAGGAGGCTTGGCCGGTATTTTATTGGGAGTTTTGTTTTCTTTCTTGATTGCTTTAGTGGTTCAATTTTTGGGTTATGATTGGCCTTTTATTGTTTCTTTTTGGTCGATTTTAACCGCGGCGGCAATTTCTTTTTTGACCGGAATTATTTTTGGGATGTATCCGGCAAAAAAAGCCTCCAAAATTAGCCCTATGGAGGCGCTGCGGTGCGAGTGAAAATTAAGAAGCAAGGAGTAAGAGTGAAAAAGCCCAAATTCAAATAAATGTCAAATGACAAAACCCTAATGTCAAATCAAATCCTAATGAATAAATGTCAAATGACAAACCTGCCCAAATGACAAATTTTGACTTTTGAGTTTTGACTTTTGACATTCTAAACCCTTGTCCCTTGTTCCTTGCTTCTTGACTCTTTTATAGCTAAATCCGACAATCACTGTTTGTCGGGTTTAGGGGTGAACGGGAAGATATTTATCAATAAGTGCAAGTGGGAAGAAGTAAGGGAAGAGAAACTCAAAGCTCAATCCCGAGCACTCGGGACAAAAGTCAAGGCGGGGGGGAATGGCTTTAAATTATGATTCCATCACTTGCGATAAGTATATTAATAGTAATTCTTTTTCTAAAATGTTTTTTTCTTATATTACAGCAACTCAGTTAGCCTTGAAGAATTTATCTCGAAACAAAACCCGAACTCTGCTTTCTTTATCCGGGATTATTATAGGAGTTTTTTTGGTTATTATTGTTTTGGCTCTCGGAGCGGGTTTGAAAGATTATGTGGTTAAACAGGTGGAAACTTTCGGAAAAGATGTTATTGCCATAGAAGTCAAAGTTCCCGGTAAAAGCAAAACGTCAGTCGAGAATGCCGGAGGAATGGCTACCGGGGTTGAGATTACCAGCTTAACCGTAGAAGATATGGAACGGTTAAGCAAAATTGAGGAATTAAAAGAGTGGTATGCGGGATTGATGGAGCGGGAAGTGATTAGCTACCGGAATCAGAATAAAAACTCTATGATTATGGGAGTCACAGCCGGGGCGGAAGAGGTTGACGGCCAATTTAATATTGCCCGGGGTGAAATGTTTACCGAAAAAGAAAGCGAAAGTTTGAAAAATTTTATAATTTTGGGAGATGGGTTGGCCGATGATATTTTTGGACAAGAGGATCCCGTGGGAAAGAGGGTGAAAGTTGGCAATTCCCGATTTGTTGTCAAGGGAGTTTTGGAAGAGAGAGGTTTTGGCGGAATGTTTGATTTTGATCAATTGGCTTTTTTGCCGGTTGAGGTTTTGCAAAAGAAAATTACGGGAACAGACCATATTCAATTTGCCATATTTAAGTATGAAGAAAAGAGCGATCTGGATTTGCTTATTACTAAAATAGAAGACGTCTTAAGAAACCGTCATAATATTGATAATCCGGAAAAAGATGATTTTTCCGTAACTTCTATGAAGGAAGCCAGAGAAATTATCAATGAAGTTTTTGTTGTTCTTAATATTTTGTTGATAGGTTTAACTTCTGTTTCCTTGATAGTCGGCGGCGTTGGGATTATGAACGTTATGTATGTAGCCGTTACCGAGAGAACTTTTGAAATCGGACTTCGCAAGGCGGTGGGCGCCGGGAAAGGGGATATTGTCAAACAGTTTTTATTGGAAGCTTTGTTTTTAACGACTATGGGAGGAATAATTGGTTTGTTGCTTGCTTTGCTTTTTATTGAAATTGCTGAATGGACAGCTTTTCAGTTAGGATTTGCTTTGAATTTTCC
>CAZDHE010000033.1:0-6266 GCA_964505305.1 uncultured Bdellovibrionales bacterium | reverse complement strand
TATATAATATTTCCGGGTATGTTTCTATAATAGGAGGGTTAGGGAGGATTTTAAGTTTTCTTTAAATCCCCCTCAATCCCTCTTTTAAAAAGAGGGAGGTGAGAAGTTGGATTTAAAAAAAAGGGGGGGTAAGGAGCTGACTCTCTAAAGGAAGGAGGTGGGGGTTGGCTTTTTTGAAGAGAGAGGCGCAGACCCTTAATCCCTGCTTATAGAACAAACGGGTTTTTCTGTAAAAAAACATAGATAGCCAACCTTTTTAAAAAAGAGAGTGCTCCAAGAAGATGAAAAACTCTATTTTTTAAGAATATCGTCAATCTGCCTGTATAAATCCTCCAAGCTTCCATTGTTGTCGATCACAAAATCAGCCTCTTTTTCTAACTCTTGAATTTGTTTTTCCGCTTCTTTTTGATTATCTTTTTTAAATTCTTCCAGCGTCTTACTGTTATCGTCTACGTTTTCCCCTCTTTTGGTTATTCTTTGATATCTTTTTTCCATATCCGCTTTTATGTAAACCAAGGAAAATTCTTCCAAATTTTTCAATTTTTCCACGTCTTGAAATCTTCTCACTCCATCAATCACTATATACCGGCTGTCATCCCTCTTAACATCTTCGTAAATAGTTTTGCATAAAATATCCTGGCCAAAATATTCTCTAACAGCAGTAGACATTTTTTGTAAATTATCTCTATTTTCTTCCAGATAAAGCCTTTCCGCCAAATCTCTCAGCATCCCTGAAAAACGATGAACCCTCCCTCCGTACACATTTCTGATATATTCGGCCGCGGTGCCTTTCCCGCTGGCAATTTCCCCGGCTAAACCGATTATTTTTTTCATTTATCTTTTTTCTCTTTAAGGATTAATTCTTTTGAAGCGCTGTATTGGCGAAGCTTAACTCCGGCCATTTCCAGCATCCTTCTGGAAGCCTTAAAAATATCAACATCTTTATATTTATCCGATTCATAAATAACTTCTTTTATTCCGTTTTGAATAATCATTTTGGCGCACTCATTACAAGGAAACAAATTCACGTATAAACGGCAACCCTCCACTTTTACATTGGAGTTCATTATGGCATTGGCTTCTGCATGCACCACGTAAGCATATTTAGTTTCCATAACTTCGCCTTCCCTGCCCCAAGGAAGATTATTATCGCTACACCCCCGCGGAAAACCGTTATAGCCAAGTCCGACTACTATATTATTTTCATCAACAATGCAAGCGCCGGTCTGAGTGTTGGGGTCTTTAGATCTGTTTGAGATTAAATGAGTCATCAGCATAAAAGCTTCATCCCAATCAATATAATCCTTTCTTTTGGCTGTTTTCATTAATTTTCGTTAAAACTAAAGCCTTTGGGAGACAGTCCTTTTCTATCAACCTCCACTTTAACAAACTTATCTAAAAAAATAAACTGAAATAAATTGCGAAAAAATCGATATTAAAAAGTTGTTATTTGGACACTTCGGGGAAAGAAACACTGAACCGAGAGCCTTTTCCTTTTATGCTTTCCACAAAAATTTTACCTTTCATTTGCTCGGTAAGTTGCTTAGTAATCCACAATCCCAAACCGGTGCCGCTAACTTTTTTAGTCTCCTTGCTTTTAACTCTGTAAAATTTGCCGAATAAATTACTCACTTGTTCTTGGCTCATTCCAATGCCGGTATCTTCCACAGCTACTACCACTCTCTTAGACTCTTTTGAAACTACGACCTTGACCTCCCCCTTTTCGGTGTACTTGATAGAGTTCCCGACTAAATTAATCAAGATCTGCTCCAGCCGATCCGGATCCACTTTGACTTTATCCTCCCCTTCTTTGATTTTATTCTCCAAATAAAACTTTAGGTTTTTTTCTTGGGCTTTGGGGAGTAGAGTGTCTACCACTTTTTGAGCAACCTCACTCACCGAAGTCTCTGAATATTCAAAAGATATCCTTCCCTGTTCCAGCCTGGAAACTTCCAAAATATCATTAACCAAAGTCCTAAGCCGATTGGAGGAATTTTTGATATTTTTAAAATATTTTTTCTCTTCTTGATCAATCTTACTTGATAAAGAATCTTCCAAAATTTCCAGGTAGCCGTTAATAGCCGTTAAAGGAGTTTTTAATTCATGGCTTGCCATGGAAACAAAATCATCTTTCATTTTATCTACTTCTTTAATTTTGTTGTACATAAAAACATACTTGTTTAACCTTATGTAATTGGTAACCAAAAGAATCAAAACTAAAGAAGCTAAAATAATTGCCCAATAAGTTCTTTCTATGCTTTGCTGGAAAGCTTGATCCACTCTTTTTAAAGATACGCTGGTTTTGATTAAAAAAGTTTTTCCTTGAGGACCTTCAGCTTTTTTTACCACCTCCCAAAATCTTTCTCCGTCTTTACCCGCCTCCACTCCGGCCACTCCTTCGGGAATCCCCTCGGCTAAATTTTCTTTAATATCTTTAGAATCCTCTCCCACTTCCTTCTCGTCAGAAGAAGCTATGATTTTATTTTCTGCGCTTCCCTCCCCGACTTTTACAACTTTAATTTTCTCAATATCCTGATTTTCCAAGGTTATTTGATCAATTTTTTGCTGAATTTCCTCCCGGCTGAAATCGCTTCCTATTATAGCGGTGGAAAAAATCTTTTCCAGCATCAAGGCCTTGGTTTGCAAAAGATGATTAAAATTTTTTTCAAACTGAGAGAGAGTGTAATAATTAGCCGCAAAAAGAATTAAAGGAATAGCCAAAATCAAAACAGCGGAATAAAGTATCCCTTTGTTTTTCTTTAAAATCTCCAAAGAGTTTATTAAAAATTTTTTCATATGATTTCAGTTGAAGCAGGAAAATGAAAACAAGCGATAAAAAATACAATATTAAACATCCTCTCTGCTGAAGAATAGGCAAACATAAGATTAGAAGCAAGACACAAAAAGTCTGCCTGCCAACAGGTAAGCAGTAAACGAGGAGCAAAAGATTGAGCTACCCGAGATTAGACAAAACAATTCAATAATGAAACTACTCCTTAGAGTTTTCCTTGTGCTGTTTAAAAAGCAAAACAATGGAAATTAAGGCCAAAATTAAAGCGGAAAAGGAAATCAGTAAAACAAAGGCGACTAATTTTTCTTGACCTTTTTCTACGGGCGATTTCACAGCTTGTTGCTGTTCAGGGTTTTCAGCGGCCTGCGCAGGAGAAGTGATAGCTTTAGCGGTTTTAACAAAATCAAAAGGCTTACTCTTATAAGTTACTTTTCCGGTGTTATCTGTCACGGCCGCATAAGCTTCATGCTCCCCGTCTTCCAGTTCTTTATCTAAAATATAAGACCAGCTCCCGTCTTTGTCAGCTTTAATCGATACTACTACCGGATCCGAGTAAATATACAACGTTACGAAAGAATTGGGCAAAGCGCTTCCTTCTATTTTTATTCTTTCTTCCGACTCTTGCCCGCTCTCGATTTCCTCCTCCATTTCCGCTCTCTCTACTTTATAAAGTCGATTTTCTTGACCTTTTTCCCTGGGGTCTTCAAAAACTATTTTATCTTCTTTATTGCCCGAAGAGTAACCCAGGGGATCAAATCCATTTTTAACTTCATCTCCATCCAAATATCCATCTCCGTCAGTGTCCGCTGAATAAGGATCTGTTCCCAATCTTTTCTCCTCATGATCGGGCAATCCATCTCCGTCGCTATCCTTCTTGAGCTGTTCCTTGATTTGATTTATTTCCTTTTTCTCTTCTTTAGTTAAATCTTTCCCGTCTTTGCTGAACCGTTTCTCTACTTCTTGAATAAAGTTGGAGGTTTCTTGATCGGTTAGTCCGTCTTTCTTTTTTGTTGCTTCTTCAGCTCTATCCAATCCTCTATCCGAGTTTTCATTGTCTTTCTCTTTACCGGCACCTTCTTTACTTGAGTCATTTTTAGAGTCATCTTTTTCGGACTGACTCTCTTTTTTTTCACTATCTTGGTTTTGAGCAGGTTGATTCGACAAATCTCTATTGTTATCAACATTTCTATTCTCGGAAGCGACCTCTTGTCCATTCGAAGAGTTTAACTGTTCTGCTCCGCCTTTCTCAGAACCGCTCTTTTCCTCATCATCCGTTTCTTCTTCAAGGTTTTCAATCTCTATTTTTTCCGGATCGCTAACGTAAGTTCCGTAAACATTCTTTATTTCAGCATAAAGATCGTATTTTCCGTTGGGGATATTAGAGGAATCAAATTCAGCCTCCCATTCATCTTTATCGCCTTTGGCCTTTCCCAGATAAATTTTCGGGGAGGTGCTTCCTTCTTTGATTAAATAAAACTCCACCTTCTGGGCTGAATCAACTTCTCCCTTAACCTCAAAGCCCTCTTTAATCGTTCTTTCTTTTAAATCAAATTTAAATTCCGGTTTTAATTCTTCAGGTTTTTTGCTTTCTTTTTGTTTATCAGCATTGCTTTCTGATTGTTTTTTTTCTTTTTCTACCGCCTCGACAGCTTTGTCGCTTGCATTTTGATTTAATTCAACACCCCTATTGGCCAAAATTTTTCCGGCTGCCAAAAAAGAGACCGCTACCAAAAAAACTGAAACTCCGGGTAAAATTAAAAGATGGATTTTATTGATCTGCTTTTTTTTCATTCTATTTATTTTATTTTTTAATAAACCTTTAAGGCGAAGCTTTTGAGAATTATAACATTAAATTTTTATTTTGCAAAAAATCCGTTTTGAGATGCCAAAAATGTAACTATTGTGAATGTCAATAAGGCATTTAAAATTACATTCTATGATGAGTAGAATAACAAGGCCGGAGCATCCGAAAAACAGGGACAATAGCAAACGTCATAAAATGAATTTCTCCAAAAAAATCCAAAATACTTAACTGATGTTACGCGCTTCTTAAAGCAGTCTTTTTAAAAAATCCCTGAAGTTCGACTTCTGCATTCGCAGAATTCGAACTTCAAGCTGTTGCGTAATTGGAAAATACGTTCATATTAAACTATAATAAATATATGCGCGCAACTTCAGCACCCAATTCCAAATATCAAAAAACAACTAAAACAAGTTTAAATTTGCGTTTTATTCAATTTCTAAAATTAAAAAGTTTCAAAATGCTTAGTAGACGATCCCAAAAGATTGGCTTGGCGATTAAGGCGAGTAAATTCCCAAGAGTAGTCAACATATTTTTTAAAATATAAGTTTTTTTGAGCGATTTGGAAAGACTCTTCTATAAATTCCCGGTGATTGGATATTCCTCCGCCGATAACAACCCTTTCCGGGTCAAAAACCGTTAACAAATTAGCAATACCAATTCCCAAAAATTCCTTGGCTTGATTTATAATTTCTTTGGAGTTCTCATCAGTATCAACACTGAAAAATATTTCTTGCGCCTCTTTTCTTGAGCCCGTCTTGGCATAATATCTATTTTCTATCCCTTTTCCTCCGCAAAAAAACTCCCATTCCCGCCATTTTCCATTATAGAAAAACTTTTGGTGGCCCGCTTCTGTAGCAAAACCTTTCCGGCCTTCTAAAACTTTTCCGTTTTTCCCCACGTATCCACAGCCTATTCCCGTTCCGACAACCAAAGCCAGCAAAGATTCGGCCTGCCTGCTTTGACCAAAATAATACTCTCCCAAAGCAAAAGATTTGCCGTCGTTTTCAATGGCCACCTTAAAACCCTCTTCCTGAAGAAAATTAAAATAAAAAAACTCTTTCCCGTAGTAACCCTCGGCATTATAAACCATCAATTCATCCCTCTTAACCGGCCTTGCCGTGGAAATAGCCACTAAATCAGTTTTGTAAAAAACTTTTTTATCTCGACAGTAATCCAGAAAAAGTTTTTCTACTTTTTTTGTTTCTATCGGGTTTTTTACGGTTTCCATTTCCAAAAATTCAAACTCCGTTTTTTTTGAGTCTATTTCCACAACCGCTTTGGAAATATTGGTTCCACCGACGTCAAAACATATAATTTTTTGTTTCATTTTGCTTTATTTATCGCATTTTTTAATTTATCTCTCCATAGAAATTATTTCAAAAGACAACCCATTGTTTCGTCATTTATTCCGAGTGCTCGAGATAATCATTTAACATTTCAAGTCCTTGCTTCTTACTTCTTATGAAAACACCTAAAGAGTCTATTATTTTATTTTCCTTTTGATTTCCTCTTCTTTATAGCAAACCAAAACATCTCCCTCTTGAATTTTGGCTTTTCCTTCAAAACTTACTCCGCACTCCAGGCCCTCTTTAACCTCCTGAACATCCTCCTTGTTATGTTGAAGCTGAATCAATTTGCCTTGTCCGATTAATTCGTCATCTCTAAAAATTT
>CAZDHE010000032.1:0-6647 GCA_964505305.1 uncultured Bdellovibrionales bacterium | reverse complement strand
TCTTTATAAACTTTTTGAATGGCCGGATTTTGATGAGATTTTCTAATGGGCGAATTTTTATCTCTTTCATAGATTGCTTTGCGTCTTTTTCGGCGAATTTCTTCGCCGGCCGGCCGGGGCTGCCCGCCTCCCCCTAAACATCCCCCCGGGCAAGCCATCACCTCCACAAAATCATAATTTTTATTTTTTTCCTGAATATCTTGCAAAACCTTTTCCGCATTCCTAATCTCGTGAGCCACCGCTGTCTTAACGGCAATGCCGCCGGCAACACCGCCAACCGCTTCCGGAATAACAATTTCTGCTTCCTTAATTCCTTTCTCTCCTCTGACTTGTTCATAATCAAGACTTTCCATTTCCTGAGAAGTCAACTTTTCGTAAGCGGTTCTCAAGGCCGCCTCCATAACTCCTCCGGTTGAACCGAAAATAATCCCCGCACCGGAATACGCTCCCAAAGCTTGATCAAACTTTTCATCTTCCAATTGAGAAAAGTCCATTTTATTTTGTTTAATAAGAAAAGCCAATTCTCTCGTAGTAATAACCGCGTCAACATCCGGATCACCGTTTTTGGCCAGCTCCTCCCTGGCCGCTTCATATTTTTTAGCCGTGCAGGGCATTATTGAAATCACGGCAATATTCCGCCGAGATATTTTTTTCCAATCGGCGTAATAATTTTTCACCATAGCTCCCAGCATTTGCTGAGGGGACTTGCAAGTAGATAAATGAGGAATAAACTCCGGTCTGAATTTTTCCAAATACAAAACCCATGCCGGACAACAACTGGTAAACATAGGCAAATAAGTCTTTTCTCCTTTGGATCTTTTTTTGATTCTCTCTAAGAGTTCTTGCGCTTCCTCTACAATGGTCAAATCGGCGGCAAAAGTAGTGTCAAAAACCAAATCGGCGCCCAAACGCCGAAGAGCGGAAGCTATTTTGCCCTCTACCAATTCTCCGGGTTCAAGATCGAATTCTTCTCCTAAGGAAAAGCGCACTGACGGGGCTACCTGAAAAACCGTTAACTTTTTATTATTTCGCAAATATTCTTCAACTTGCTCAATATTCCTCTTCTCTTGAATGGCCGCGGTGGGACAATAAGCTGAACATTGGCCGCAATAAATACAATCCAGAGGACTCTCTCCCGGAGTACCGACATTGGATTCAATAGAGCGATAATTCATTCCGTAAGAAGCAATGGTTTGAATATTTTTGCAAACTCTGATACATCGCCGGCATTCTATGCAATATTGATTGTCTCTGTAAATGGAAGGATTTTTATCGTCTACTACTCGATTTTTTAGATTGTTTTTTAAAATTTTTAGTTGCTCTTCTTTGTCAAAACTGCTAAATTCGGGAATAAAATCATCAATTTCTATCTTAACTTTCCGAGCTAATTTCTGAAGTTCGCAATTGCCGTTTCTGTAACACTGCGGGCACTTTCCGGCGTGATCTGCCCACAAAAGCTCCAGAATGTATTTCCTGGCTTTATTGATTTCCTCGTCTTCAGTTACAACTTCCAGGCCCTCTTCCGGATATATTTGGCAAGAAGGCGTTAAACCTTTATGGCGGTTGGTTTTAACCAAGCAAAGCCGGCAAACCCCCTCGGCCGGAAGCAGATCCGGATGATGGCACAAGGAAGGAATAAAAATATCATTCTCTCGGCAAATATCAAGCACGGATTGTTCTTTTTTGGCTGAATATTTTTTCTTGTTTATAATAATTTCCATAAATACAAATTTTGAAATTAAAACACTTAAATTTGCAAAACCAAATTTTTCTTAAATTCAGAAATGCTTTTTTTCATTCTTTTCAAAAAAACAGATAGCTCTTTGAAAATTAGACAGGGTTTTTATATTTCTATAAGGTCTCCACAATTCCTCCTTAAAAAAAGAAGAAGGCGAAAAGGCATAAAATTATATTGAACTCACTGCAATTCTTCTATCATTTTATATTCAATTACATCCTTCAAGCCGGTAACGGAAAATCTTCCCAAGGGGCAGAAGGTGGTTTTATCCAAAAGCCAAACCAATTTCTTCAAATCTTCTTTGTCGTTTTGATCGAAATTGCCATTATTTAATCTTTCGATAATTCCCTTAAGGCGAAAAGTTCCTTCCCTGCAAGGAACGCATTTTCCGCAAGATTCCCGCTGAAAAAAATCAATCCAACCCTGAATTATTTTCTTTAAGTCTTCACTCTTATCTATAATTAAGAGAGAGCCGGAACCCATCCTAACTTCCGCCTCTTTGGAATAACTTGGAGCGCGATCCAAAAAATATGCCGGAACAATTCTGCCGGAGCTTCCGCCCACTTGAACAAAATTAATCTCGCATCCCGGTTTAATCCCCCCGGCACAGCTTATCAAATCCCCCACCGTTTTTCCTATTTCCTCTTCGTATAAACCGGGAAATCTCACCGCTCCATCAATAGAAAAAAGCTTGGTTCCGGGAGATTTTTCCATGCCTAATTTTTGAAAATTCTGAGCTCCGTTATTAATAATCCAAGGAATATTAGCCAACGTCTCGGCATTATTAACAAGTGTCGGCTTCCCGAAAAGTCCTACTTCGCAAGGGTAAGGAGGCTTTGCTCTCGGCTCGCCCCTTTTTCCTTCAATAGAATTAATCATAGCCGATTCTTCTCCACAGATATAAGCTCCGGCTCCTTGGAAAATTTCCAAATCAAAATTAAAATCGGAACCGCAAATCTCTTTTCCTAAAAAATTATTTTCAAGAGCCTGTTCCAAGGCTTTTTCAAGCGTTCTGCCAGCCTCTTTAAAATTACCATTGAGATAGATATATCCCTTTTCCGCTCCCGTAGCGTAAGCGGCCAAAATACAGCCCTCCAAAATTTGATGCGGATTTTTCTCAGCCAAAGTTTTGTCTTTAAAGTTTCCCGGTTCAGACTCATCTAAATTGCAAACCAAATACTTTACAGAAGAAGAATAGCCCGCCACCGTCTCCCACTTTTCTCCGGCTGGAAAACCGGCTCCTCCTCTGCCTTGAAGCCGGGATTCTTTGATTTCTTTAACTATTTCTTCAGGCTTATTTTGTTTTAAAGCTTTTTGCAGCGCTTGATAGCCGCTATATTTTAAATAGCTTTCCATAGAAAAAGAATCTATCTTATCCCAATTTTGAGTAATTATTTTTTTCATAATATTTTTTGCCTTTTAATTTTAGTTTTTATCAGCTTAAAAACCCAAATAATCGCGGATAATTTGAATTGCTTTAGCCGAGTCCATTTTGGTATAAACAGTTTCATTGATTTTCATCACCGGCCCATCCAAGCATCTGGCCATACAGCTTATTTTTTCAAACTGCAGCCTATGATCTATCTTATCTCCAAATTTTCTTTTAAAAAATCCTTCTAAATCGCTAATTATTTTTTCCGTATTTTTGGTTTGACAATTAGCGCTGTTGCAGACTCGCACCACCACAAATGGAGGTTCTTGAGTATTAATTTCATCATAAAAACCGGCTGTACTGTAAACTTCGGACTCTTTTAGATCAAAATGCTTTGCCGTCATTTTTAAAGCTTCCGGAGAAAACCATCCAAATTGAAAATTTATCTCTTTTATCGCTCTTAACAAATTTTCCCTCCTCGGCTCGTAACGAAGAAGAATTTTTTGAATTGTCACTTTGTTTAGATTTTAATTTTTATTAAGGTTGATAATCCTGCAAGTTTTTTCCGTAAATTCTGAAAAATCTCCCAGCCCGCTTTGTTTTGGAGACAGTCCCTTTTTATGAGTTTTATTATATCAGATTTAAAAAAAATTTTGAAATTAAAAAGATTGTGGTATTCTTTTAAGTAACAGTGATTGTTTTTTGGATAATAATCCCTTAAAAAATGAATTCCAACAACTAATTTGTAAAACTAAATAAGATGAAAAAGAAGCTCGCTATCCTGTCTATCCTGGTTCACGATAGACAAAATTGGTCCGAACCGGTAAATAAAATTTTAAGTGCTCACGGCCATTTAATACTCTCTCGACTGGGCGTCAACCTACAAAGGCAATGCATAGAAAAGTGCAAAGCTCTGATAAGCATAGTGGCTGAGGGGGAAGAGGAGGAGTTGCAAAAAATGGCAGCCTCTTTGGAGAAATTGGATAAAATTGAAACCAAACTGACTTTCTTTGAATTACAAGATTAAAATTTTCTTAAAACTGTTAATTTAATTCGAGAAATCCTTCCCGGTCTCCTTTTTTTAAGAAGAAGGTATTTTTATGTTTCCTTCTTGAGAAATTTAATGCGAGAAGTTTAAAGAAGGTTGTTTATTTTTTATCATAAAGCTCTTTTGCCTTTAAAGTTCCCAAAAAAATAAAACCTCCCGCCAAAGCAGTGGCCAGCTGAGGCCAGCTGAACATAAAAATCAAACTATTGTTCAATGACTGAGCTAAAAAGAAAACGACTCCATATAAAAACAAAAATTTACCCAGAGAGGCAATAATCACTCCCGGCAACGGAGCCTTTTTAAAACTTGCGAAGATAGCGGCTAAAATAGCGTTGGAAAACATAATATAAGGAATTAAAAGCACCATGGAAGCCGGAAGCAACCCTCTCATCAAAGCTATTGAAGAAGGAAGCGCTCCAACCAAAAAAGCATTTAGAAGAGGAGTTTTGTAGGCAGCGGCAAAAAGGGTAAAGTTTACCAAAGTTCCCGTTATCCACTGATTGCCGGGAGTGTGAGCTAAAATCGCCGGAGCTAAAATCGCCACAATTAATAATGCCCCCGTCCAGGCCAAATCGGCGTTCTTAAACCCTACAAAAGAGGCGGGCTTGGCAAAAGATGCAATTTTGTTTTTCATAAATACTCTTTCTTATTAATTAAAACTTGCTTAAATTAAGAAAATAATCCCTGGATTTTGTTTATAATTTCAAAATTAATAAAGTCCCGCGCAGTCACCAGAACCATCAAACCTATTAAAAGAAAAAATCCTATAGTATGCACCAAGCCTTCAGCTTTTTGACTAACGGGACTTCCCTTTATTTTCTCAATTGCCAAAAACAAGATTCTACCTCCGTCCAGAGCCGGAATAGGTAAAAGATTGATCACTCCCAAATTAACAGACAAAAGAGCGGCAAATTGCAAAATATGAGCCAGTCCCAGCTGAGTCATTTTGCCCGTTAAAACAGCGATTCCGACCGGACCGGCCACCTCCGCTCCCACCGGTTGGGAAGTAAATAATTTGCCTATCAAATCAGCTAAGAAAATAACAATCATAGCCACCATTGAAAAAACAGTCTTAACTCCCATCCAAGCAGATTCCAAAAAGCCATGTCTGACAAAGTCCGTTCTGACTAACTGCACCCCCATAAGACCTTGCCCTTCCGGCGCTTCTTCCCTGATTGAAACAGGAATGGTTAACTGACCTTCGCCCGGCCTTTCCAGCTTTAGTTGCAGTTCTCCGCCAGCATTTTGCTTGATTACTTCCTGAAGTTTTCCCACCTTGCTAATTTGAAAAATCTCGCCTTCAGCAACAGTAACGGAGACAATCTCATCTCCCATTTCAATGCCAGCTTTATCAGCAGGAGAATCGGGGGAAATTTGAGCAACTTGAACCTTGGGATCGCGAGCTTCCATTTCATCCGTAATTGATTCCGGCAATCCCAGCCAAAAAGCTCCCATAAACAACACCATAGCCAAAACAAAATTCATCCCCACTCCGGCAAACAAAATCTTGAATCTTTTCCAAATAGATTGATTAACAAAACTTCGAGGATCGCCTTGAGCTTCTTCCTTATCTTCCCCTCTTATTTTCACAAAACCTCCCAGCGGAATAAGATTCAAAGAATAAACCGTTTCATCTTTTTCCTTGACGGTTTCATCAACTTGCTTATTACCAAATACAAAACGCCTCTTACCTTTTTTGTCCTTGTAAATCCCAACTAATCGAGGAGGAAAGCCAAAGCCAAACTCCTCGGAAGGAACTCCATTTCTGCGAGCCACCAAAAAGTGTCCCGCTTCGTGAACCAAGATAAGCAAACCCAAAATAAGAATAAAAACAATAGCAGTAAGCATAAATTTATTTTAAAACAAGATAAAACTTAATAACAAAAGGCTTTCGCAAAAACCTCAGACCTTCTTAATCTCTTCTTCTTTTTTCTCTTCAATTTCTTCTATTTTTTGGTTATACTCATCCACTATCTCTTGAAGGCTTTCTTTGATGGAAAATTTTTCATCTTCCGATATCTCCCCTTCTTTTTCTTTCTTCTGAGCTTCGTCCCAAAAATCTTCCCTAATTCTCCTCACCCTAATCCTCGCCTCCTCAGTTCTCTTACTTAGCACCTTCACCATTTCATTACGCCTTTCCTCGGTCATTTCAGGCATTTTTAATCTTACTACTCTTCCGTCATTACTTGGGTTCAAACCCAAATCGGATTCTTGAATAGCTTTCTCTACGCTGGATAATTGACTCTTATCCCAAGGCTCTATTTCAATAGTGGAAGCATCCGGCGTGTTAATGGAGGCCATATGCATTAAAGGTGTTTTGGAGCCAAAATAATCCACTTTCACGTCCTCTACAAAGCCCGCATTGGCCCGACCGGTTTTAATCTTTTGAATATTTTTCTTGTAATCCTCAATAGCCCTCTCAAAAGCAGGCCTGAGTTTTTCAACTTCTTTATTTTTAACACTCATAATATTTAATTTAATTCTAAAGT
>CAZDHE010000031.1:0-6946 GCA_964505305.1 uncultured Bdellovibrionales bacterium | reverse complement strand
CTTGAATTGGCTTGTCCACTGGTCAACATCCTTTTGAATTTTTTTGAGCGGCATATAGAAAAATTAAAGAAAATCCTAAAATGTATTGTATCTTCCATTTTCCAAAGCGATTCTCTCCTTGATAGACGAGAGCGGGCGCAAAACAATAAGCCAAAATTAAAAGATTTCCCAAATTTTATATCTTCTTTCTTTTGTCTTTCCTTGCCTGAAAAACGGCGTAGGAAAATTTAATTTTGTCTTTGTCTGGAAAGCCTTCTTTGATAGTTAAATTATCGGCGGGGAACTGTTTGGCAACTTCAATTTCCAATCCTGCTTCTTTGAATGCTTCTGTATATTCCTCCATGGAATAAGGGAAATTTTTTAATTCAACTTTTTTGTCGCCAATAGTCAAAATCAAAGGCACGGGCTTTTTCCGGTCGCCGGCGCGGTGTTCTTGTTTTGAAGCAATGCTTACTTCCGCCAGAAGTTTGCCGTTATCGGAAAGCGATTCGCTGAGAGTTTTTACAACCTGCTTCATGTTTCCGGAATACATCAAGCTAAAACGGGAAAAAATGAAATCGAATTTATCTTTTCCGACCGGCAGATCGTCCATGTCCGCTTGCGCCAATTCCAGCCGGCTCAGCCCCTTTTCTTCTTTTCTTGCTTTGGCCTCCTCCAGCATGGACTCGCTCAAATCAATGGCGACCACTTTCTCGGCTCCTCTTTTGCAGAATATTTCCGAGTGTCTGCCATTTCCGCAGCCGAGATCAAGAACAATTTTACCTTCTAAATTTTGCGGGATTAAATTGTTGAGAAGCTTGTCTTCATCATTCTCGAGCTTTTCCTCAAAGTTTCGGCCGACGGTTTCATAGTAATTACTAGTGGTTTTCCTATCGTATATATCCCCAATTTTGTTAATTTTTTCCATAAAAGAGAGAGTAATATTAGAGTTATAAGAAGTTTGCGAAAATCAGCCGGACAACCTTCCCTTTATATCCTATCAGCAAAATTACTTCTTCTGCCGGGATTACCAAAAAGAAAGGGGGGGGGGAGAAGACAAAAAACTTTCGAAAAGGTCTGATTCGGATATGAAACAGTATCGAGCGTGCCATTCTCAGCCTGTAATCTGTTGATTAATAAGCCGTCAAAACAAATACTTTTAGGAAGCGGGGAGACGGATGTCTCCCCCTGGGAAGCTCAGTTGGAATTTGCCGTTTTAAGGCGCTCAATTATTTTTTGAAAAGAATCCTCCGGGTTTTCCATCAGGACTTTATTCACAACGCTAACCGCTGATTCCTTTCTTCCCCTGGATGCACGACGACGATGATCCATTCTGGCTTTTCTTGAACTGAAGAAAAAAGCTTTCATTTTTTACCTCCTCATTTTTAAAACGAGCTTCCTAAAAATATTTGTTCAACGTTTAATTAATTGAAGCTTAACATCAAAGAATGAAAAAATAAACAAAAGTTTTGATATTAATCATCCGCAAGCATCAATTAAGATATTCTCTAAACCCGACACACTATAGGTTGTCGGGTTTAGTTTTGAGCAAAGGTTTCGGGTTTGGGGTAGGGCAGCAGATTTTATGAATCAATACGGCGGCGCTGCATTGAGCCGCCGTGATAATTCAATCTGTAGATTTCTTGTCCTTTATGGATAATTCTTTCAGCTCCGGTGAAGTCATGGATATCGCCGGTTGATTCATCAATGTATTCAAAGCCGCCGCTTTTAAAATTATTGGGCCCTCTAAACGGCCGGTCTTCTTTGACTTGCCTCATTGCGCTCTGGAGAAACTTGTAAACCTCTTCACAGGGAACCTCATCAGGATAAATTTTTCCAAAATAATTCATGGCCCAAACAATTTCACCGCTTTGCCAAACAATTTCTTCGCCGAAAAATGGATTGAACCCATAATATCTATCACGATACTTGAAATTGCCACTTTCAAAAGTTAATTCTTTTGCTCCATCTTCCAAAACCCTTTCGCTGGCTTCTCCCTCACTGGCGTAAGTGGCGGTCTTGGCTTTGACAAGAAATTTACTTAGTTCCATACATTAAAGAAAAAGATTGAATTATATAGATTTTATTGAGCCGTTGCCCGAGCGATTTTGCATAATGTATCCAAATATCTGTAGTTACCCCCGTGCTTATTGGGTAAAACTTCAAGTATTCATCTATTTTGATTATATCACCAAACTTTGCCTTATTAAAGTGCAATTTGGGGGCAACAGAAAATAAAAACACAAATTTTTTCTTTAATTTAAGCTCTTTTTGATTTTTATAAAATTTTTTTGAAAAATGACATTTTTGAAAAATGACTGGACAAAAATACGATTTTCTGCTATGCTAAAAAGTCAATGAAACTATATGAAAAGGAGGTAATAAGATGAATGTTGACACAAAAGAAACTCCATTCTTTATTTGTTCAAACGGCTGTGAGGGCACAACTTTTTATCAAGATGGTACGTGTGAAATAACGCGACATTTTTCGGAGGAAGGCGAAAAATTGGAAGGTGATGACGATTACGGATTTACGCCTAAAACCGAAATGAAATGCCGCAGGTGTCGTGCCGTCGCCATCAAAAAAACCAAGAAAGTGACCGTAACAACGGTCATCGAATAAGTCCCGGGAGGTTCTCGAAGAATGAGATCCTCCCTTTTATTTTTCAAAAAATTTCAAGAGGGCTAGTAAAAATGAAAAATATTTTTGAACAAAATTTCGTACAATGTCCGTGTACAATGTCCGTGTTTGATCTCAAGTTTATCACAAAAAAGGTATTTTGGGAAATTTTGGGGAAATGCTGTTGCGCGAATCCCTACGAAGCGTAACGGCGTTGATAAACGCGAACATTATATGAGGGTAAGGAGCGATGGCGACCAAAGCTCAACACCCCCCCTTGAATTGCATTTTAAAAACAAATTTGTTAGTATGTTCTCAACTGAACAGCTAACTAGCCAAAGGCTGTTCTGGCGCTACGAGCGCAAAGATCTGGCTGTGCCACTAGTTGCGGGGACCAAGTAGCTGCGAGCGAAAGGTCTTGTACACACTGCCCGCAGATAAGTAGACGATAAGATGTCTGCTTATAAAGCTGAAAGAAGCTTACTGGTGGCTTCTTTCTTTTCCAGAAAAATTTGTTTTAAAAATTTTCAAATTTCTTTTTCGTTTTGGGCTTCGGGAAGAGGGGAATTAAAGGGGTGAATGCCCGAGCCCAAAACTCCTTATTCTTCTTTTTTGCTTTCAAGTTCTTTTTGACTTCTTGGTGCAGATTCTACAAGTGAATCTATTTCATACTCGTCTGCAAAGTATCTATCTAAAAACTCTAAACTTAATTTTGCAAATCCATGTTTATCAGTTATTTCATTTCCTTCTTCGTCAAATAAACAAAAATCTGGGTGTGCCCCATTGTTTCCAAAATTTTTTACTTTATGCAAAAGAGCTTTTAATTTTTCTGATATCCCTGTGGATTCAATTTGTTGGTATAAATTTTTTCCAGTTGCATTTTTATCAATCATTTCCTGCTGTATCGAGCGACGAGCCATCAACATACAAGCATTATAAAATCCATTATTGTAACAATTTATTGCTTCCTTAAAATCAGTTCTTACTTTTTCATTTGTAATAAGTTGTAAATTTACTCTTGGCTTCCAATCACCAATAATTGGATAATAAATATCTAGTTTTTGTAGATATCCTGTGGGGCTACTACGAAATTGATCAGGATTACAACGATTTGCTGTCCATTTTGTGGCAATTAGACCTTGGCAGTTAGTACAAATATAAGGAATATGATGTTTATTGTCACTAACACATATTTTATGTCCATGTTCAACAACTGCAAACTGACATTTTGTGTCACAATGAGGGCAGTTTAACGATAGTGTATTGGAATATGACATGATATTTAAATTAAATTTAATAAGTTTGATTGTTTTTTATTCTTTTCTTTTAAGTCCTTGGGTGTTCTTTGTTCTCTTGGGTCACAGGAATCAAAAAAATCTTTCTCCTCGGTAATTCTATCTTCTGACATTTTTATATATTTCGGGTTAATGTCAATTCCAATCCATTTTCTTTTTAATATATTAGCAACTACACAAGTAGTTCCACTGCCAACAAAAGGATCGATAATTACATCCCCCTTATTGCTACTAGCTGAAATTATTCTTTTCATTAACGCTTCGGGTTTTTGTGTTGGATGAGGAAGTCTTTCGGGGTTTGAATAATGAATATGAGAGAATTGCCAAACATCCCCAGGGTTAGCTCCTTTCATATTGTTTCGTTTACGAAAATATTTTTGAGGTATTCTAATATCATCAATATTAAAAGTATATTTATCCGATTTTGTGAAAAATAAAATATCTTCATGTCGTGGCGAAAATCCTTTTGTTCTACCCATGCCTTGTGTATAGTGCCAAGTTATCCAACTATTAAAATGGAACTCTAATTCGTTCAACATTAAAAATAATTTTGAGATAAATTTAACACCCATAAAAACATAAATACTGCCTGTTGGCTTTAAAAGCCTTTTTGCCTCCTTAAGCCAATTAAGTGTAAAATCTTCATACTCATGCCATTGTTTCCAATCAATATTATTTCCGTAATTTTTACTTAAATTATAAGGGGGGTCTGTGCAAATCAAATCTACGCTTTCATCAGGAAGCGTCTTTAAAATTTCAATAGAATCGCCTGTAATAAATTGGTTTGTCTTCATATTTATTCTTCACTTTTAATCCATTTGTGTTGCTTAGCTAGTTTTAACCATGCTGGAACACCCTTTGATTTTACATATTTTTTATCAATCATCTTTATAAAATCAGCCGTTGTTTTTCTCTCCTCATCAACATAGTGTATATCCCTAATTTGTAGTTGACCAGTACCAAGAGCCGGATTGTAATTTAAATCTTTAGCGGAAACATATTTAATATCATAAACACGATAATCATTCACTTGCATTATGCCGTTTGTTATTCCGTTATCATCAGCCTTTTCGCTAAATACTTTGTGCTTTAATGACAGGATTAGAAAAATATAATTTGGGTCCTCAATGTATTCATTTCTTATTATAGCAAAGGATGTTATGTTTGGACTTTTACCCGAAGTAACTATGTCTTCAGCGGTTGATTTTGAATCAACGTTTGCGGAAACATAATCATCAACCCCATTTAGTTTAAATTGTAAAACCATATCATAAGCGTCAAGTCTTTTGCCTGGTTCAACATTAATTAGTCCATATTTATTGCCGACTTTGTCAGATATTTCTTCAAATTTTTCAAAAGCCCAACCCTCTACAAATGGTCCAGCTACTTTATTTATATTTTCAAGTGGCAAACCATATTTAAGGTTTGTGCGGATAAAGATTTTATTGTCTCCTTTATCTATTGCCTCTTTCATGATATCTCTAATAGAACCACAGACGCCATCCGACATTTTAGGATAATTTTTTGATTCTTTTGGTAATTTTAAATCTTTAAAGATTTTATTACTCATAGTATTAAATTTAATGTTTTCTGCTTTAATTATAGCGTGATTTAGATTATAAATAAATCTTTTCCGTAGCGGAGCGGAGAAGACACCTTATTTCCCCTTTTAAATAAATAAAAAAAATTGAAAATTTTTTAAAACAATTGGGCGATAGCTCGAACAAGAAAAGGAATATTTCAGCTAACGTTCGCGTGTATGAGAAGTTGCGAAGTGAGTGTGGCGGTATAATTAGGCGAAGCCCTACCGCCTAAGCGAACGAGCAATTTGGGTGAGGCATTTGATGTTATTCCTCTTTTTTCGCAACGACTTTCAATTTAAAGATACTTGTAAAAATTATTGCGGCGACAATTATATTTAGCACCGACCACGTTTCTCTATCAAGATGAATGGGCGCGATTGGATTAAAAAGAATTACAGTGATTGCCAAAATCCAAGTCCAAGCATTTTTGCCTTGCTCATAAGTGAGATACGCTGAATATCCAGCTACACCCGCAATTACCCAGCGCAAAATTTGATAATAACCATAAGGATTATCAGCGAGCGCCCAAAAGAGCATTATGATAGCAATAATTTTTACAATCGTTATTGTCTGAATTTTCTTTTTCATAGAGATAATATTAACTGCCGAACCTCATACACGCTGTTATGTGATGTAATCGGGCGAACACTTACTATTACAAGAATTTTACGTATAGAAAAATGGCGAAAATTATAATTGCAATTATCCCAAAATTTTTCCAAAAGCCGAGCTGTTTCGATGTTTTTAATTGACTTTCCGCTTGATTCTCAAGAATAGATGAAAAATTTGATAGAAAAAAATCAACTGGATAACTATGTATGATCGGTTTTCCCATAACATCTTGCGGCGACCAAATAATATGAATCGCATTATTTTTATATCTCCATGGAATTGCATACCAATCCCATAACTGTATAGCGAAAGCGCGACGATTTAATCCTTTATACATTTTTTCCGCTGATTCAATTTTTGTTCCTTTCTGCCAGTCCGCAAGATTTATGGGAACATTTGCGTCTGCCATCATTTTTTCTAGTAAAGTTATTTATTCAAAATAGTCTGCCTCAATGTCTTTATTTTCGGACGGCATACTGTAATCAGAAGATAGTCTTTCAGAGATATCCGGAGTGTTAAAACCATTAAGGCAGGCGTATTTAAGCGGATAGTCAGAAACAGCGAGGCGATTTTCACCATTTTTCAATTTTTTTATCGTTTCCTCAATAAGTGGTTTAAAATTTAGGCAATGTAACGGCTTATATTTTTTCATAGTTGTAAAATTATAAATGAATTCTTTTGACGGAAGTGTTCGCCCGATTATATCATATAACTCGTTTTTATGCGAATAAAAATTCGTATAAAATATTAATTTGACATTTAATGCGAATTTAGTTAAGATTGTTGCATATTTTACTGAAAACACTGAACAATTAACTTTCAGCGTCTATTTTACTCCTTTAAGAGTAAACAGCGCC
>CAZDHE010000030.1:0-7068 GCA_964505305.1 uncultured Bdellovibrionales bacterium | reverse complement strand
TTTTACTTCCGAGTTAATTTCACCTGAATGAGAATATTTCCTAAGCTCTTTAACTGACTCTGACATGGTTTTACCAGTCTCGCTCAGAAGATTCAAAATCATAATTACCGCCAAGGTACTCATCTCGGCTTTAAAATTTTCCTCAAAAAAATAATGCCCCGACAACTCCCCGGCAAAAACGGCTCTTTGTTTTCTCATCTGAGCCTTAATTAAAGAGTGTCCCACTCTACAATACTCGACTCGCCCCCCGGCTTCTTCCAAAAATTCCTTAACTGCGTTGGAACTCCTCAAATCTACCAAAACTAGTCCCCCGGGGTGTTTCTTAAGAATTTCTTTTCCAATTAAAGCCGTGGTGAAATCCATAGGAACAATTTCGCCTTCTTCATCAACAAAGCCAACTCTATCGGCGTCTCCGTCATAGGAGATTCCCAAATCGGCTTTTTTTTGAATTACTTTTTTTTGTAATTTTTCCAGCGTTTCCGTTTTTAGAGGATTAGCTTCATGATGGGGAAAATTGCCGTTAAAATCTTCATAAAGATAGGACGCTTCCAGCTCTTCGGGAAATTGTTCGAAAACTTCTCTATCCAAAATCCCCATAGCATTGGCGTAATCAACTACAATTTTTTTCCGATCTTTTCCTGTTTCAAAAAAGCCGGTCATATAGCCTATGTATCTTCGTCTTATCTCGTCATTTTTACGGGCAAATCCCTTCTCTTCAACTTCTTGAAATTTTCCTTTAACGGCAATTTCTTTTATCTCCTCCATTCCGCTTCCTTCTCCGATCGGAACTGCTTCTTTCTTGCAAAGTTTTAATCCATTATACTCAGCCGGATTATGAGAAGCCGTAATAATTACGCCGGCATCCACCTCTAATTTACCGGAAGCAAAATAAATCATAGGAGTAGTAGACAATCCAAGCAAGACAGCATCGCACCCGCCATCTGTTATTCCTTCTACCAAAGCCTTTTCCAGGCTCTCGGAAGAATTTCTAATATCCCTGCCAACCACAATTTTCTTAGCTTTTAAATAATCAACCAATGCCCGGCCAATGTTATAAACTGTCTTTTCATCAATTTCCTCGGGATAAATTCCCCTAATATCATAAGCCTTGAATATTTCCTCATTAATCTTTTCCATAAAATTATTTTAATTCTAAGCTCAATACCCCACTTTTTAAAATACTATCATATAACGTAATAACGTAATATGGTAGTAAATCGTTTCTATTTTTTAATGATTCTTATTTTTCTTTCTTCCCTATTTTTTATGTCAAATTTTATTTTAACATATTTTTTTGGCAAAATCCCTTCGATTTTTTCCGGCCACTCTACCAGGACCAAATTAGACTTATCGGAAACTATTTCCTCCCAGCCAAGATCCAGCATTTCCTCCTCGCTCTCCATCCTATAACAATCAATATGAAACACTACGTGGAATTTTGAATTTTGAATTTTGAATTTTGAATTATTATCCACTTTCAAATCAAGTTTGTGATTTGTGATTTGTGATTCGAATTTCGAATCACTATCAACTTTCCACTTTTTACTTTCCACTTTTAACTTGATCTTGTATTCCTTCATAATAACAAAAGTGGGAGAAGTAAACGGACCTTCCGCTCCGAGAGTTTTTAAAACAAACTGAGAAAAAGTGGTTTTTCCCGCCCCTAAATCTCCTTCCAGTAATATAACATTGCGATCTTCCGGAAAATCTTTTATTAGGTCTTGGGCTATTTTTTCGGTTTCCGCGCAATTTTTAGAAACAAACTCTTTTTTCATTAAAAAACTTTTATCACTGCTTTAATTATCTTATGCAAAAACATAAACTATTTACCCTTTACTAAAATTCCAGTCTCTCAAATTTCCTCTTTTGCCAGTCTCTCTCCTAATTCAAAAACGTTGCCGGCTCCCATGGTAATTACCAAATCTCCTTCTCCAATTTTATTCTCCAAGTTTTCATAAGCCTCTTCCATTCCGGCAACATATTCCACATTATTTCTAAAAAAACTCATTTTGTAAACCAAATCTTCAGCGTGAACTCCTCCTTGCTCTTCTCTGGCGGATCCGTAAATGTCTAAAATATAAACTTCATCCGCCAAATCGAAACTTTGAGAAAATTCGTCTAACAAGGCCTTGGTTCTAGAAAAAGTATGGGGATGAAACACGCAAATTATATTTTTATTCGGATACTGTTGTTTTGCCGCTTCCAACGTGGCTTGAATTTCTTCCGGGTGATGAGCGTAATCATCAATAATTATCGCGCCATTTCTTCTTCCTAAAAATTCAAACCGTCTGGAAACCCCCTTATAACTTTCTAAGGCCTTGATAGCGCGCTCCCGGGAAACACCTATTTCCATAGAAACTGCCAAGGCCGCCGTAGCGTTAAGCAAATTGTGCTTGCCGGGGACGCATAATTCCATTTCCGCGGGTACAGCCAAGCATTCTACATTTATCTTCCCTTCCCTTAAAAATTCCTCTTTAACCTGCTCCATCACCCTCTCGTTGATGTTCATTTCTTGGTATTTTTTAACCTCCGCTTCTGCCGGAAGAAAAGATCCGCCGGAAGAAATACTCCTAAAGAGTCCATAAAGGATAATTTTGCATTGAGCTTCTTTGGCGATTTCCACCACAGAAGCGCTTTCTCCCCAAGCCACCAGAAATCCATGCTTGGGGATTTTGCGAATAAACCTTTTAAAAGCCTCTTTATACTCATCAAAATTTTCAAAATAATCCGGATGATCAAAATCTACGCTGGTTAACACCGCTCCCGTAGGAAAATAATGAGAAAACTTATCCTGGTATTCATCCGCCTCCACCACCATAAATCTTGACTCACCTAATAATACATTTGACTCAAATTGCTTTACTTGAGAACCTATCAAGGCGGTTGGGTCAATGTCGCCTTCTTTCAAAGCAAGTCCCAGCATAGCCGAAGTAGTAGTTTTCCCGTGCGTCCCACAAACCGCCACCGCATATTTTTCCTGCATCAACCTCCCTACCGCTTCCGGATAAGAGGCAATGGCCATCTTCTTTTTTTGAGCATATTTTAATTCTTCATTGCTCTTGGAACTATAAGCCGTTGAATAAACCACTAAATCGGGCTTCCCCTCACTTTCAATATTTTTCTTGGAAAAACCTTCAAAATACTTAATTCCTTTTCTTTTTAAAATCTCATCCGTAAAAAACTTCTCCCGGGTATCCGAACCAACCACGTCTTTGCCCATCCCCTGAAAAATCTCAGCTAATCCGGCCATTCCCGCGCCTTTGATACCTATCATATAAACCCTCCGAATCTTTTTCAAGTTAAAGTTTTTCATCGATATTATTTAAAATTAAAACCTTAAACATTATTTCCTGAAATTTAAAAAAGATTTAACCCTCTCCCGAAAAGAAGTTTCCCTGTTAATTTCCTTTAATTGAGCCAGTTTTTGTTTTATTTTTTCTTCCGTATCAACAATCAAGCTATCGACTTCTTTTTCGGTCTTTTCATTAAACGCCGAGTCTTCCAATTTCTTGGCCTCGGAAAATTCGCTCTTCAATTTTCTCAATTTATCCTTAAGACTCTCAATTCTCGCTTGGCTCGGGCCTCTGAGTAAATAAATCAGTTTGTTTGTTTGTTTCTCCTTGTTCCATTCCTCCTCAAATCCTCTTTCCAGGGATGCAATTTTCTCTTTTCTGACTTCGAATTCATTTTGAAAATCCTCAGCTTTCCCGTCCCTCCGGTTTTCATCTTCCTCTTTGACCGCCTCCGCCTTTTTTTCATTCTCCTCTTCGCTCTCCCGGTCCTCTTCTTTTGAATCATCTTTGATTTTTTCTTGCTCAGCACTTTCCTTTGCGTCTTCTTTCTTGCCTTGGCTTGTCTCCTCTTTTTCATCCGGCTCCGGTTTCTTTTCTATCTTGGAAAACTCTAAATCCTCGGGCTTAACATATTTGGAAGATTCAGGTATAAGAAGAATCTGATCTCCTCTGTAAACAATTTTTTTAGATTGATACACTTCATCTTCATATAAATCAAAATGAACATCTATAACTTTCCCCGGCCTGGCAAAAAATTCCGCGGAAATTTTTTTGTCCGTTCCCTTAAAAACAATAACCTTGTACAAATTATTAATAGCATCGTCAAACGTTGCCTCGCTTCCGTATTCTATTTCAACCACATCTCCTCTCTCGGCCGTCTCGGCCGCTCCCCCTCCGGCGCCCTTGGCTCCCATCAGATACATCCTGACTTTGTAAGCATCCGAACTCGCCTTGCCTTTAATGGTATAGTTAACCAGAGATCCTCCATGCCTGAGAATCCAATCTTTGTCTCTGGCGCCCTCTCCCCACCAAGCATGTGCCTGAACAACCGAGGGAAGAATAGCGAAAAAAAGTACCAATCCCCCCGTTGCGATTTTTTTCATAATAAAATATTAAGACTCAGGAGATACGCTAAAATCGCCAACTAATACATTAATACAATACTATAACCTTGATCGCCTTTTTGTATAGCATAGCCGGGTATGTATTAAGCACATATCATGAATTATGAATCGTGTATCATGCAAAGAAATATTTTAACCTCAATTTATCTCAAGTTAAACACAATTCTAAACAACAGTTGCCAAGCTAACCACCTACAAGCTATCTCAGTTTCTTCCCAAACACACTGTTATCAAGCTGGACGGGTTGATTGACTTTGTTTCCGATATCGTCATATATCTTTTCCTCCGGCCCGCCACCTCTTCCTTCCAGGGCTCTGAATCTGGTAATTTCTTCTTCAATATTTCCGTATTCTTGGGGAGGTTTAATTGCTCCGCCATGCCTGGAGGCAAAGATCTGGTAATCGGCTTGCATGGGCTTGGTCAGGTTATTTTCTATGGTGTTGAGAATGCTTGCGGCGGCTTTATCGGTCTTGTTCTGCATATAGACGCCGTTTAACATTACCGCCAACTCTTCTTGTTTTTCTCCGTAAAAACCGAAGACAAAGCCGACAGCTTCTCTTTGCTTGGCATCCGGCTCATTGTCCTCAATCTGATAAACATAGCTAAGAGGATCTTTCCAAATGCGGGCGATCCACTCAGCGTTACCGACGTTGTGGCCTTCAATTCGATATTGGCTGGAAGTGAAACAGCACTGGGCGCTGTCGGCGAACCTCAAGCAAGGGATAAGATCGTCTTTTTTGTCCAGATACCTCAGCGTGACTTTCTGCTGCTTGCTCTTTTGCTTTTCCCCGGATTGATCTATTTTTTGGAAATCGTCAAAAATGCTTTTCAGATGGCCCTCCCATTCAGTGATCAGCTTTTCTGTGGTTGCATCTTCCTCTTTTTCCGTCAATCCGACGGTTTCCCCCATAATATACCCCAGCAGCTTAGCGGGGTCTTTGGCTTCCAGTCTTTCCAAAACCGATCTTTTTTCTTGCATTAATTCTTCTTTTCTGTCCCTATTGTTATTAATGAGATATTTAAACTTTTTGTTCATAGAGGATTTGAGGGATTTTCTTTGGCTTTCCAGATTTTTCAGGAGCTCTTTTAAATCAATCGGGTTTTCTTCTTCTTGCAATACTCCGGTCAAGCTGCTTTCCAAAACTTTCTTATCTCCCAATTTTTTCCAATTCTTGTTTAATTTCTCTTCCGCTTCTTTTATGGCTTGAGGGTATTTCTCTTCGATTTGCCTAATAATTTCCTCCATGCCAGCCAGCCCTTGCGCTTGGGAGGTTTCCTGCAGAAGCTCTTCGTCTCCTTCTTGATCCAGAAATTCGCGGTATGCTTTAGTTTTCAAAATAACGCCCAACTGGTTTTTTCCAAAAGCTGAGGCAGCCTGTTTGTTGATGTTTTCCAATTGCGCCGAATCGGAAACATCCAGATTGACTTCCAAAACAGAGCGGGGTTGGTTTTTCATCACTCCTTCTTGGTCTTTAGCTTCCATGCCGTCAAAAGGCCATTTGCCTTGGATCAAGTTATCCTTGATCTTTTCTTGTTCTTCCGGTGTATAGTTGGAGCTGTTTTCAAGAGCTCCTTGCCATTGATTCAATATTCCTTGATCTATATCGCCCAATTGTTCATTTAAAACCTCTAAAATAGTGGCAAACTTTTCGCTGTTGTAGCTGTTGACCAGGCTGAATCTGGTTTTGCCTCCGTTTAGAAGATAATACAAGGTAGCGCTTTCTTTGTCGTTGTGAAGAGTTTCTATCAGTTCAAATCGATCGTCTATGCTCTCAAATCTTTCTTTTTTCTCCTGCAGGCTGTCGATTCTTTTTCCTATGTCTTCTATTTTCTCTCCGGTTGTTTCATCATAATATTCTCTGTCCAAGATATATTCCAACACCTCTTTGTCGGGGTTTAGGCGGAGGCGGGAGATAACCTGGCGGACGCAGTCCAGGGTTCTTTTGTCTTGAATGCCTTTCTCTTTTAGGTATTCGCCCAAAGAAGAAGGGAGATATTCTTGCTCTACCAGTTTATGCAGAGTATACCACTTGATCCTCTCCGGCAGCTCCTCTGTTCCGCAGAATTGCACCGCCAGATCTGCCGCCTTGGTATTGCCGGTCTCGCAGAGGGTTTTGATGAGGCGGGGCAATTGCCAGCTCTCGGCCGGGAGCCCGCGCGCCGCTTCCATGATTGCCTGGACGGCCTGCTCGTTGTTGAGGTTGATCAAAATCTCGCTTGCCAGCTTTTGGGTTTCTTTCTGCGTTTGCGGGCTTTGGGCGATTTCTTTCATTTTCCGGCCATAGCGCTTAGTTATTTCTTTTTCTTCCTCTTGTCCCGCTTTTCTTAGATCAGTATAGCCGGCATAAAGTAAATCTCTTGCTTTTTCTCCGAATTTCTCAGATAGTTCCTTTCTTTGCGATTCATCTAAAACAGCGCCTATGGCTTTGATGAGGTCTTTATTCTCTTTGGACTTGTATTCGGAGGCCTTTTGGAGGAGTTCCCTGACCTGCTCCGGAGAGGTTTGTTTTCTTTCCGAGGCGGCTCGGAGAAGATATTTACTCCCGGCCTCGGCTTGGGCTTGAGCTATTTCGGAAAGGGCTCCGGATTTATGCCGTTCATTTGTTATGCTTTCGGCGGTTTGTTTAGCTTGTTCTATTTGACCGGCCTCG
>CAZDHE010000029.1:0-7900 GCA_964505305.1 uncultured Bdellovibrionales bacterium | reverse complement strand
AAGCAGCCGCCGAAGTTTGCCCTTGTAGATTCTCACCAGGGGGTGTCAATAGATCACCCTGATCAAATGGCTAAGGATGCGAACAGAATTACCACCTTTCCAGTGATATTTCATCCATTTTTAAATGTTGAATGCTACGACGGCTACCAAGGAGTGTGGCCGGTGGTAGCTCACAAACAAGGAGAACCGCTGAAGCAAGGATTTGCTTATATTAACAAAGAATATTCGCAAAATCCTTTTGGCTTTGCCATTATGAAAGCGGTCTTTTTGGGTGCTAAGTCTGAAATGAAAGACCACCGAATTGCGGTTTTTAATCGGGACGGCGTAGTCTGGATGATCTCGCCATTTGGTGAAATTTTTTCCGAGTCGGATGGATATGATTCGGAAAAACTAGAGGAAGAAAGCGAATATAGACAAGAAGCTTTTCAAGCTTTTGGAATGAGTTTTTCTGAGATTGAAGCTCGCTGGAAATCGATGTTTCAAAAAGAAGGAATTGCAGTGGAAAAAATTGTCCGGGAAATCAAAATCGGTAGTTCGGAGTGGCAAGAATTTCGCAAGAGATTACTTGCCAATTTCTCCGAGGGATATGAAATGCCTAATGGAGAAATTCGGGCCGGGCATTTCAAGACGGAGGATTTCCGTAAAATCGCTTCTCAAAATCCGGAGATATCCGGCTGGCAAAGATTTTTTGCCGGTTTGAGAATTCCGGTTGTTCCAAGCCCGGAAGCGGTAGCCTTTGGCACGGCCTCCAGTTTGGTAAACTCCGGGATTCAAGAGATGATACCCGGAGAAGAGTGGCACGGACACACGGCCAACTCTTCCTGTAAAAGGAAGGATTTGGCTCGGCAATTTAAATTCCTGTCTGAATTTGAGACTCGAAGAAAACAATTTTTTCCTTGATATGGGAGGGAGGATAGGAAGATGAGGAGCAAGAATCTTTTTCTGTTGGCATTAGTAATAGCCGCAGTTCTCCTGTGGGCTATTAAGTCCGAAGGAGCGGTGCACACCGTTTCTTCCGGAGAAACCCTTGGTTCTATTGGTAATCGATATGATTGCGATTATCGGGAAATCAAGAGGGTGGTTAATGGTCGGACGTTGGAAATTCAAAACAAGAATTTGATCAGACCGGGATGGAAGCTTTATATTCCCTATAAAGCTCAATCCCGGGCAGAGAAAAGGGAGAAAGCGGATGCCATCTCGAAAACCTATGTTGTGAAAAGCGGTGACACTCTTCGCAAGATAGGTGAAAGGTTTGGAGTAGATTATAAGTCGGAAATTTTTCGGCTTAAAAACGGAGAACCTCAGGAAATTAAGAATAAGTCCTTAATTTATCCGGGAGAAAAGTTGTTAATCTCCTCAAGCTCATCTTCACTTTCTTCAACTTCTTCATCTTCTGTTGACGGGAAAGAGGAAGAGATGGAAGGAGAAGTGTCTAAAGCTTCAGAGGAGAAAGAAACCGAAGAAACCGAAGGCAAGAAATCTGAAGAAAAGAAAACCGATAGTTTCTACTCCGCTCTAAGTCAGGTAGAGGATGACTCTGAGAAGGAGGAAGAATCTCAGCCTCATTCTCGGGCTGAAAAATCTTCAGGTTCTAAGTCCGATAAAAAATTGGTTGAGGTTAAGGGTTTTGGAGAAGCTCTTGATACTCTGAACGTGACCCATTCCAATTACGGCGATCTGGACGTCTCCGGGGAAGACCGGACGCGCCGAGGCTATAATTGGGATATCCGGGCCCGTTTCCGGCCGTTTAGGATCGGAAACTGGGACGTCGGACTTTGGGGGTACATTAATGATGGTGTGTCCAAGTCCGAGCGCTCCGACGGCCGGAGAGATCGATATGAATATTCTCGGTTTGGATTCGGTCCCTCGGCCGAGTGGGAGAAGGATAATCTCTCTCTTGCCCTGGAAGCGGCTTTTGCCCGCCAGGTAACGGAAGGGAGTTATTCTCATTCGGAGAGGACTCAAAAGCAGACCACGGAACTCTTGGAGTTTCGAGCTTGGTTAGAGTCCGATGCGCGAAGGAAAAACGCCAAGGTCTGGTTTCCCAAGTGGGGAATCGGCGCCAAATACCTCCATCCCATTTCCGAGGACTTTGAAAGTTCTGACGGAAAGGGCGAGGTTTATGATGAGGCTCGCTGGGATATCTCCGGCGTGGCCTGGATATACGATTGGTGGTTTTCTTCCAACTGGCGTTTGACCTCCGGGTTGAATGCAGGTTTGGGATATCTATATGGTAAGGAATCTTTATACATTCAAGGCGGCCCCCGATTTGAATTGGGGAACTTGAATAATGGGATTCTGGATGTAAGCATTCTCAATCCTCGCTACTTCTTTGAAGAAGAAGCGCGGGATGCCAGTAGGCTGTATTGGATCACAGCCACCCTGAAAGTCGACGATTTGGCGAGAACCCTCTGGGCCTCACAAATCAAAGATTACGATTCTTCCGAGAAATCGGAAAAATCCATGGTGGCAAGCTCTGAAAGAAAGGAAAAAAGGTCTCCTTTCTATAATGAAAGAGCTATTGACGGACCTTAAAATTTAATCCGTCTTGGACGGATAAATGGATAGAGGCAAAGTTTTTTAGCACATTGCAAATAACTTTTAAGATCCCCGCCTTGCTTTCAAGAAAAGCCGGGCCGAATAGATGGGCAAGTCTATTCAAACAAACAAGAGCGTTCTCAAACTAGAGAACGCTCTTTTTCTATGTTTTTTTGTGATAAAAACAAATATATTTTCTACCTCCTCTCGTTTCTTATCTTTTATTTCCAACATCCTCCCACACGCCAAACTTAGAACTTTATAAACTTAGAACTCTCTTCTTTATATCCCCTTTCCCACTTCTCATATCTCACTTTCACCTCCCATGTAGTTTTGGCAAAAATAATTTTTCAAGAATAACAGAGCTTTTCTTCCCGCCTCCATTTTCTGTTTCAGGCTTTTGATTTTTGTTTCTGCTAATCAAATCTTCTTGTTTTTTAGCGAATAAAGCCCTTTTTTATTCAATTCGCAGATTTTTTCAAAGATTTTTATGGACTTCTTTTTTATTTAGTTTGACATTTTTATAAAAAGCCATTAAATTGTAATAAGGATGCAAAAAGGTTGCAGGAACAGATTTTTCAAAAATTTTTCAAAAGCAAAGAAAAACTGTTTTGGGATGAAGCAGGCGAGGGAGGTAATAATTTAAGATTTTAACGAAAAAGCCGGTAATTGCAAAAAAGAACTTCAATGACTTTAGATAAATTTAAAAAGCAAAAGTTTACAGTTATAAACGGGAATTTATAATTAATAAATTGCCTCTTTTTTGCGTTACTCGGTGATTGAAAAGTATGGATCCGATAACAATTAGCGTAGCGGTTTTCTTGGCGGGAGCCGGGGCAGGGTTTGTTGGTAGAAAGTTTTATGCCAAAAACCGCTTAAAAACAGCCGAATCAAAAGTGGATAAGATTTTGGAGGAAGCCAAAATCAAATCCAAAGAAACCTTGCTGAATGCCAAGGATGAGTCGGTTAAGGTTTTAGAGGAGGCTAAAAAAGAAGAAAAAAAGCGAAGAGAGGAGCTTCGCAACTTGGAGAGCAAGTTGGAGCGAAGAGAAAAGGAGCTGGAAAACAAAAACAAGGGTCTGGAAAAAGATCGCAAGGATCTTCAGCAAAAAGCTCAGGAGATCAAAAAAATCAGGGAAGAAGTTAATCGAGTGAAACAAGAAAAGGAAAAAGAACTGGAAAAGGTGGCGCAAATGAAAAAGGAGGACGCCAAAAAAGAAATTCTTCAGGTGGCTGAGAAGGAAAATAAAGATGAAATTGTTAAAAAAGTGGCTCAGCTGGAAAAAGAAAAGAAAGAGCAATTAGAATCCAAGGCCAATGATTTAATGGCTTTGGCAATGCAGAGATACGCCGGTTCCCAGGTAGCCGACACCACAGCTACCACCATTACGCTTCCCAATGATGATGTTAAGGGAAGAATTATTGGAAGAGAAGGCAGAAACATTAAGGCTTTGGAGAATTTGATCGGCGCGGAAATTATTGTGGATGATACTCCGGAGGCAATAGTGGTTTCCAGTTTTGATCCTATGAGGAGAGAGATTGCTAAAAACTCCATTGAAAATTTAATTGAAGATGGCCGCATTCATCCGACCAAGATTGAAGAGGTGGTAGAGAAGGCTAAAGAGGAAATTAACAAGAAAATCAGAGAAACCGGTGAAGCGACTGTTTATGATGTGGGATTGACCGGAGTGGATGCTAATTTGACCCACCTGCTGGGCAAGTTAAGATACAGGACAAGCTATGGCCAGAATGTCTTACTGCACTCTCTTGAAGTGGCTCATCTTTCCGGAGCTTTGGCTGCTGAATTGGGCTTGGATGTGGCTACGGCCAAAAGAGCCGGACTTTTTCATGATATAGGAAAAGCTGTGGATCACGAAGTCCAGGGCACTCATGTGGAATTGGGAATTAATATCTTGAAGAAGTTTAATCAACCCCAAGAGGTCATAGATGCTATGAAGTCCCATCATGAAGATTATCCCTTTAAGGACAGTATTGGCTTGATAGTGGCGGCTGCCGATGCTTTAAGCGCTTCTAGGCCGGGGGCCAGGAAAGACACTTTGGAAAAATATTTAAGAAGATTGGAAGAGCTGGAAGAGCTGGTGTTATCTTTCAATGAAGTGGAGAAGTGTTATGCTATTCAAGCCGGTAGGGAGGTTCGAATTTTTGTGGATGCGGAAAAAGTGGATGACCTTAAATCCATTAAGTTGGCTCAAAAAATCGCCCAAAAGATAGAGCAAGACTTGAATTACCCGGGCGAAATCAAAGTAAATGTTCTCCGAGAGTTGCGTTCTGTAGAATATGCCAGGTAGCTAAAAGGCCTTTTTTAAGGGAAAAAAATGGATTGAGGAACCGGTTTTTTTCACGAAACACCTCAATCAAGCCAAAAACTATTGCATTTTTTTCAGAAAGTGTATTAAAATAGGTAAAAAGTTATGTGGTATTAATATATTAAAGATGAAACAAATTAAAATTAACACTAGACGGGAGGTGAAATTATGAACAAGAAACAAATGGTTGACGCAGTAGCATCCAAAACCGGACTCAGCAAGAAAGACTCCGAGGCCGCTTTGGAAGCAGTGCTTGACACAGTAACCGAATCTTTGCAAAAAGGAGAGCAAGTAGTCTTTACCGGATTTGGATCTTTTGCAGTTTCCAAAAGAGCTGCCAGGGAAGGTGTTAATCCTGCTACTAAGGAGAAAATTCAAATTCCCGCTACTACCGTTCCTAAATTTAAAGCCGGAAAAGCTTTGAAAGACGCAGTTAAGAAATAGTTTTCTTATTTAGCTTAGACGAATAGAAAACCCCTTTTTTTGAGGGGTTTTCTGCTTAAAGGAAACTATTTTGCGGAGAGTCTTTCTTAAACTTCTCTTGTTAGGACTTTTTCTTTACTTCCCAGAATTTCAACAAATTTATTTATAATTTTTGAAGAATTTTTGATTCTGCCCGGTATTTCCAATCTTTTCTTGGTTCCATCAAGAGCTAAAACTACCGAATCCGATCCTTTTTCAGCGTTGCTGACTATTTCGGAAATTTTCTTCAAACCGTCTTGAGGGAAATTATCGTCTATGTATAAAATGATTTTTTGTCTTTTTTCTTTGGGTCTATTGGAGCTTTCTCGCCCTTGGCCATTGGAGTTTAATCCTTTGTAAGCTTCCGGATTTTTCTTAAATTCTCTTAGTTCTTTGCCGTCAACCAGGATTCCATCTTCGCATAAAAGTTTTAATTCATTGTCTTTGTCAGAGAGCTTGCCCTTCAAAAGAACTATTTTTTCCTCTTCCCACAAATCTCTGTTTCTTTCCACGGTTTTAGGAAAAATCAAAGCTTCAATTTTTCCCAGTCCGTCTTCCAAGGTGGCAAAGTACATAATTTGATTGTTGCGAGTATAAATTTTTTGCAATTTAGTTATGATTCCTCCGATAGTTAAAACTTGACCGGCTTTTTCCGGGGAAAGATCGGAAATGGCTGTAGCCTTGGCTTTAAAGTAGTCTTGGTAGCCTCTTAACGGGTGATCGGAGACATAAAGCCCCAGCAGAGCTCTTTCCCATGACAGGCGTTCCGCTTTGGGAGCCGGTCTTGTTTCTTCCAACTTAATCTGCGGAGTTTCAATTTTACTTTCTCCTCCCAAGGAGAATAAGGAAGATTGCCCGGAGGCCATATTTTTTTGGTAGTTTTTGGCGTAGTTTAAAATAGTTTCCACGTTTTGAAGCATTTTATTGCGTTCTATTAAATTATCTAACGCTCCCGACATAGCCAGAGCCTCCAGGGATTTTTTGTTTAAGTCCTTGTCGTTTACTCTTTCCACCAAGTCTATAATATCTTTAAAAGGTCCTTTCCTTTTCCTTTCGTTAATAATTTTTTCAGCAATATTGTGCCCGACTCCTTTGATAGCTTCCAGTCCGAATCTAATTTGAGACTGAGTGTTTTCATCTTTAGTTATGGTGGGGTCTTGAATTAAAGCGAATTCAATTAAGCTTTCATTTACGTCCGGCGGCAAAACTTCTATTCCCATGGCTCGCGCTTCCTCTATCTCAATGGCAATGCGGTCTATATCGTCTTTATCAGAGTTTAACAGAGCGGCCATAAATTGGGCCGGATAATGAGCTTTCAAAAAGGCGGTTTGATAGCCGATCAGACCGTAGCAGGCCGCGTGAGAGCGGTTGAATCCGTATCCGGCAAAAGGTTCGATAAAAGAGAAAATTTCCGTGGCCATTTTTTCTGAAATTCCGTTTTTTTTGGCTCCTTGAATAAATTTTTCTTTTTGTTCCTGAATAAGCTCATGGATTTTTTTACCCATAGCTTTTCTCAGAATATCGGCTTCTCCCAGAGAAAAACCGGCTAAATCCCTGGCTATTTGCATTACTTGTTCTTGATAAATAGCTACTCCGTAAGTGTTGTTGAGAATCGGTTCCAGTTTGGGATGAAGATATTCCACCGCTTTTCTGCCGTGTTTTCTGTCTATGAAATCCGGAATCCAGTCCATGGGACCGGGTCGATAAAGAGCTACCATGGCTATCACATCTTCAAATTGGTTGGGTTTGAGTTTTTGTAAATAACTCTTCATTCCGGAGGATTCCAGCTGAAATACTCCCGTAGTGTTACCTTTTTGGAGTAACTCAAAAGTTTTTTCATCTTCCAGGAAAATTTTTTCTATGTCAATAAAATCACCGGTGGTTTTGTTGATAACCCTTAAGGCGTTTTCGATAATAGTTAAGTTTCTAAGCCCTAAAAAGTCCATTTTGAGCAAGCCGATTTTTTCTACGTAGGAAGATTTGGAAGAGGCGCTGTATTGGGTTACTATTCCCTCGTCGGTGCCTTCTTTGCCGGTAATGTATTGCAGGGGGGAGTATTCAGTAACCGGTTTATCCGTAATAACTACTCCGCAAGCATGAACTGAAGCGTGGCGGGCGATTCCTTCCAAGCTAAGAGCTGCGTCTATAATTTTTTTAGCGTCGGCATTGGAGTTGTATTCTTCCAATATTTCCCGAGAATTTTCCAGGGCTTCATTTAAAGTATTGAAAGCTGGAACCATTTTGGAAAGCTTATCGCAATAATTGTATTCCACTCCCAGGACTCTCCCGGCGTCTCGAATGGCGGCGCGGGCGGCCATGGTTCCAAAGGTAATAATTTGAGCCACATGGTCGTAGCCGTATTTCTTTCTAACATAAGTTAAAACTTCATCTCTGCGATGATCGGCAAAATCAAGATCAATATCCGGCATAGAAACTCGGTCCGGATTTAGAAATCTTTCAAAAAGCAGGCTATACTTAATGGGATCCACGTTGGTTATTCCGGTTAAATAAGCCACAATACTTCCGGCTGCGCTGCCTCTTCCGGGCCCCACGATGATATTTTGTTTTTTAGC
>CAZDHE010000028.1:0-8123 GCA_964505305.1 uncultured Bdellovibrionales bacterium | reverse complement strand
ATCGTTGTCAAAGCTATCAGAGCTATCTATTCCATAATCGTTGTCATAACTATCAAGGTCATAATCGTTGCTGTCATAAGAATCTATTCCATAATCGTTGTCAAAGCTATCAAGGCTGTAATCATTGTTAAACCGATTGAAGCGATTATTATTTCCATTAAGAGAATTTTGGTTAACTTTAAAATAACTCGTTCCAGTAATATCACTATGCCAAGCACTTCCATTTATATCTCCAGAGTAATAAGTGGTATCAGTAACATCACTATGCCAAGCGGAGAATCTTTCACCGCCAATATCATAATGAGTAGTATCAGTAACATCACTATGCCAAGCACTTCCGGTTATGTCCCCGGAGTAATAAGTTGTGTTGCTACTAACAGAATCACCAAGATTGCTATCATAGTAATATCCTTTGCAGGAATTATTTAGAAAAACTGAAAAAAATAAAAAGACAACCAAAAACAAGACTGCTGACGGAAGTAAATAAAAAAATTTATGATTGGTGATTTTCATTGAATTCATTTTAAGAAATTTAAGATAGTTTTAAAATACCACTAATAACTATGAAAAGCAAGGATTTATGGAAGATTTTTGTGATATAAAGGCTGCAATTTTACAAGAGGAAATATTAATTGCATTGGGAGTGATAATTATTGTATTTTTCTTCATATTCTGCAAGCCTTTCTTCTGCCTCTTTGTAGTTTTTATCGCAATCGTTAACCTCTTCTTCGCAGTCATCTTCTTGTTTCAGTGGGCTATCCTTGCAATGTTCAATTCTACTTTCATTTACTTCTTCACATGTTTCTACGCTTTTTTCGGCCATTTTTTCAAGATCCTCTTCCTTGTCTTTAACACTTTTAGAATACTTGTCTTCATTGAGTTGACACCAAACCTCCTTTTCAGTTCTTTTACTTTCTTGATTCCCCTGCGATTCCAAAGAATCTTGTTTTTCTTGCTCTTCTTGCTCTATTCTTTCTTTTAATTTTTGATTTTCTTCTTTTAATTGTGCAACTTCCTCATTTTTTTTCAAATCGTCTACTTCTGATTGTTGTTTTTCAAGCTGATTTTTTATTTGTGATATTTTCTCATTATGTTGCTTTTTTTCTTGGAAATATGCAACGGTAAACGTTGCTGTTAGGGCTAAAACAACTAAAATTAATGCGGGAATCAATATTTTTTTGTTGAGGAGTTTTTTCATAAGGAAAATAGATTATTATCAATTTAATTGGATAATATCATTATTTTATTTCAAAGTCTATATTTAAAAGCACAACGGTTATATTGACTGTGGCATTGAAAGTAGTAAAATAATTACAAAACTCATTGAAAAGCTATCGAGGAAACTTCGGGCCTCTTTTTAGGTTTTAGTTGTTAGTCGTCTTTATCTTCCTCCATTAGAATCTTTACTGGATTTTAATGGGGAGAAGCATAAAGGTCGACTTCTTCTATAATAAATTGAGTAAATCGAAGAAAAATGTCAAAATTTGAAATTTTTCGGGATCGTGCTGGAGAATATCGGTGGCGTCTGATTGCCGGGAACGGCCAGATCGTCGCTGCGAGTGAGGGCTATACTACAAAGTATAGTGCTCGCCGCTCGGCAGATAACGTAAAGGCATTAGCATCAATTGCAATTATCGTGGAACACGTTAATTGCATTGGACACCGTTAAATGCTTAACCTCGATAGCTGTTTAATGGGTTTTTATTTTTTATTTTATTTTTAAAATATTTTAAACAATCCTTTTTTATCTGTTCTATAATTTCTTCATCTTCAATCTCTTTAAACTGATTGTTGGTAATTTCCTTTCTTTTTTTTTGGGTAATTCCTATCTTTTTATTAATTTCAGAACTAACTTTGCGTTTAATCCAAGCAAAATTATTATACCGTTTATTAAAATCGCGACCTGAATATTTAACCCCTAATTCTTTTAATATGTCATTGGTAATGCTTTTTTCTTTCTCATTCAAAAGAGAGCGCGAAGCTTTTCTTTCATTTATTGGTTTAGTTTTTTTCTTTTTGTCTGATGATACATTATCAAAATCTAAATTAAGATTGTTGTAAATTTCTTTTTTGCCTTCTTCTGATAACTTGTTAACAGCCTTTTTGATCTTTTTTATTTGTAATGTTTCATCCTTTATGTATGTAGATGAAAAATCAATCTGCTCATTGCCAATTTCTCTTATTTTTGCATCATTTGTAGAAGAACTATCCGTTGTGCAATTGTCGTCTTCTACAAAACTTTTTTCTTCATCAACAGATGGTTCTTGATTATTTTCATCCAACATTTTAATAAATTGTTGGTCCTCTTGATCAAACATTTTAAATTCTTCAAATCTACGGGTTTGGTTAAGACCCATATGCGAGACAACCCAGCAGTCTTTTGAATTCCCATTTTTTCTTATAACACGGCCAACAAATTGGACATAGGGATTTAGAGATTTGAATGGACGAAAGATTGCTGCAACACCAAGTTTGTTATGATCAAAGCCTTCTCCAAGCATTCCAACATGGACAATAACATCAATTTTGCCTTGCCTGAGATTTTTAAGCGTTTTATCGTTTTTCTGCTTTTCTTTCTTGTGAGAGCTGACTAATCCTACACTCAAACCAAGTCGTTCAAAAGAGGGCTTAACAAATTCTCTTGCATGCCGAATACTAATAGCGACTGCTATTATTTGATGATCAGTTTTTGGGAAGTTTTCTCTAAGTTCGTCAAGCTTATCTTTTGCTTTTGACGCAATAGTATTGCAACAATCTTCTGATAGTGCAATTCCACGACAAAACCAAGCATCTTCTTTTAATTTTATTATATCCTCTAAAGTATAGGTTCCACCTTTCTGATCGTTAAATGAAAGCTCAATTTCTTTAGGTGAAATATTGCTAACTTTTATATTGCGAATAATTTTATCTTTTATTGCTTCATGAAAATGATAGGTATAAATCTTTTTGCCATCAACTTTTTGGCCATCAGAGCGAAAAGGGGTACCAGTCAATCCAATAATTTTTGCTTCCCTGAAAAAATTAATTATGCGTTGGTAAGTTTTTGCTTTTTGATGATGAGCTTCATCTATTATAATGAGATCAATTAATTCTTCTCTTCCTTTAAAAAATTTTTCAACATCAGCAAGCTGATGATAATTTGCAATAATTATGTCATGTTCATCTACATCAGAACTATTGACTGCGCTTTCAAGACGCAAGGGGTAAAGTTCAATTGTCTCGAGAGCTGAGGAAGAAAGAATAGCATATTTTTTATAGGCATTGTCATTAGGGTAATCAATAATGTCAAAGTCTTTAAGCAATTGCTTTGACAATTCAACACTGGGGACAAGAACAAGAACTTTCTTTTTTGCTATTTTAAAAGGAATTGTGGCAATAAGAGCAGATTTTCCAGTCCCAGTTGGGAGTTGAATCAACACATGGTTAAGCGCACTGTCTTGAGAGAAATACTCAACAAGTCTTTCGTAAGCTTCTTTTTGACACCTTCTGAGCCCTTTAAGGTTAACATTTTGTGAAAAAACTTTCATAAAATTTTAATTAATTATTATCAATAATAAATTGAGTTATCCTTTTGATAGATTTAGTAAAATCCTTTTTAATCTCATGCTCCCAGATTCTCAAAACTTGCCAGCCTTCTTCTTTTAGTGTGTTAGTGTTCTTTTTGTCGCGGAGGATATTGTTTTCGATTTTGCCGACCCAGTATTTTTTCGGGAGGCGCTTTTTAGTTTCTTCAAAATTGTAGCCGTGCCAGAAGTCGCCGTCTATGAAGACTGCTTTCTTTTTTCTCGGCAGGGCGATGTCAGGATTTCCGGGAGCTTTCTTATAGTGCTTCTGAAAGTAAATTTTTCTTCTTCTTAATTCCCGGAAAACCATTTTTTCGGCCGAGGTATTTTTTGAGCGGATATTGGACATTATCTCGCTCCTTTTTTTCTTGGAAAATACGTCCATAAGGAAAATTTTAAAGCTTGTGGATAACTCGATTTGACTTCGGCAAATGTTCGGTTATAATATTATTGTAAACATATTAATTTAATAAGTCAAACAAAAATGGCGACACTAACAAAAAGGCAAAAGCAAATTCTGGATTATGTCAAAAAGTACATCAAAAAAAACAAAATCTCTCCGACATTCGAAGAGATAAGGAAACGATTCAGATTATCTGCTCTTTCTACAGTCCACCAACACATAGAAACTCTTTCAAGAAAAGGGTTTATTGAAAAAGACGGAAGCTCTGCAAGGGGGATCAAGCTAAAGAAAAAAGAAAGTTCTCTTGCCCGGATTCCGGTACTGGGAACAATCACGGCCGGCCAGCCGATTGAGGCGGTTGAAGTAGCTGGGAGGAAAGTACCCGTTCCAAAGAGCGAAATTCGCGAAGGCCAGGATTATTACGCTTTACAAGTCAAAGGAGACAGCATGATAGAGGAAGGGATATTTGACGGAGATATTGTAGTTATCAAAAAGCAGTCAGTTGCAGAAAACGGCCAAACTGTCGTTGCCATTATCGACGATAACGAAGCAACATTGAAGAAAATTTACAGGGAGAAAAATACATACCGCCTTCAGCCGGCCAATCAAAGCATGCTTCCGCTTTTCAGAAACAAGGTTGAAGTAAGGGGCGTTGTTGTTAAAGTCGTCAGAAACTTTAAAGACAGCTCCTCAAAAAATGAACAGAAAAAAATTAGAACAATCGACTTATTTGCGGGAGTCGGAGGGATAAGAATGGGTTTTGAAAATGCGGGATTTGAAACAGTATTTGCTAATGATTTCGACGAGCCCTGCAAAAAAACTTATGATCTGAACTTCAAAGACTCAAAGCTGATCGTTGAAGATATAAAAAAAATCGGCATAGACGATCTTCCGGAATTCGATTTTCTTTTAGCCGGCTTCCCCTGCCAGGCTTTTTCAATTGCCGGCCATAGGCAGGGCTTCAAAGATGAAAAAGGAAGAGGCAATCTTTTTTTCGATATAGCGCGGATAATCGAGGCGAGAAAGCCGGAGGGGTTCCTGCTTGAGAATGTAAAAAATTTAAGGGGCCACGACAATGGAAGGACATTTAAAATTATCATGCAGACATTGAGCAAATTGGGCTATTATGCGGATGCCAAGGTTTTAAATAGTATGGAATACGGCAATATTCCACAGAACAGAGAGAGAATTTACATTGTCGGATTTAAGGATAAAAAGATCTTTGAAAAATTTAAATTTCCAAGAAAGAAAAAGCTAACAATAGGAATCAGGGATCTGATAGAAAAAAACATTCCTGAAAAATATTACTATAATGGAAAGCCTCTTTATGAAAAGATTAAGGATGAGATAACTGAAGAAAACAAAGTTTACCAGTGGCGCAGAAAATACGTCCGAGAAAATAAAAAAGGCGTCTGCCCGACGCTTACTGCCAATATGGGAATGGGCGGTCATAATGTTCCGATTATAAAAGACAAGAAAGGGATAAGAAAACTAACTCCTTTAGAGTGCTTTAGAATACAAGGGTACCCCTTGGATTTCAAGCTTCCCGATCTTGCAGATTCAGCTCTTTACAAACAAGCAGGAAATTCTGTGACTGTTTCTGTAATAGAAGAAATTGCTAAGGAGGTAAAGAAGGCTATGGATAACAATTAGATCTCCCAGACTTTAATGTTTCTTTCTATAGGCTTGACCTGAAATTCATTTACAATTTTCTTCTTTATGCTAAATCGAGGCCTCCTTTTTTGTTTTTGTTGTTGCTTAAGGGTTTGATTTTTATTTACCTTAGCGCTGTAAATTAGATTATTTGGTATTTTATAAACATCAAAAGCGCCATCAAGTTTACCGTTATTAAAAAAATCTAAGAAATAAAGATCGTCCCAGATCGAAGCGGGACCAAAAGAGGTTAAGTCCTCTTCAACACTGGTAGCTTTAATTTGTTCAGCTTTTCCTGTTTTTAAATTGTAAGTATCAAAAGATGCTGATATTTGACCTTTTTGAACTTCCAAAAACCTTTTTGAACCAGAGTAGATACAAAAAGCAACTTCGGATAATCCTTCTGGTAAGTTAGGCTCCCTTGATTCAAATTTTTTTAAACCCATCTTTAATTTTTTCCATGAATCGAATAATATTTTCCACTGTTTTTGATCAGTTTTGTCGAAATCCATCAATTTTAATATGCAATCAGTACCAAAAACTTTTACTTTATGTTCAATAATTTTCATATTCTATTAAATAAAATAGTTTATATTCTTAGCTAAAATTTCTGCAATTTTTTTTAACTCAATCGGATCTATTTTTCTTTCTCCTGATTCACATTTAGAAATAAAGGATTGAGGCTTGCCGAGTTTTTTTGCAAGCTTAGCTTGAGAAAAGCCAGCTTCTTTCCTTGCGTGTTTGATCTTTTCGATTAAATTTTGATAATCCTTTGAGTATGTAGTGCCAACCATTTTTTATAAAATTACTTATAGTTAAATTTTAAACTATGCTTTAAAATATCCCAAATTAGGATATTTTAACTTTACTTTTTTAACTAAATATTTAATTACTCAAGCCTTGTGATGTCTTCAATAATAAATCGGGGGGCTATAAAAAATCATTTTCAGTTGGTTGTTCAGTCGAATTATTATCCCTATATCTTAAGAAATGAGATTGAGGATCCATTGTTTTTTTCTCTTTTTAAAAAGTTGGAGAAAGGAAATCCGCCGGTTTTTAAAGTGAAAAGGGGAGGTTTAGTTGCAGATAAATCGATAATTAAAGAAGATTATTCGGAGCAGATTCAAGAATTAAGGGTTTTCCATATCAATGATAAAGGTCAATATGTTTACAAGGAAGGAGATATTGATGTTTACCCCGTTCGTCTATATAGAAAATTTGTTAAAACAAAAGCAAAAGATCTGCAAAAATTTATTGATAAATACAATTTTTGCGCTTTTCCAGTATCAGATAAACTAGACCAAGAACATATTGGAAAAGAGCACAGAGAAATTATTGAGAAAAACTTAAAGTTAAAATTTGGCGATTTTGAGAAGCTTCCTTTCATGAAAAATATGAATTATCTTTTGATGAAGCATTATACTCTCAAAATGATTGTTGATAATTTTGATAAGAATACGCTTAATTTTGCCTCAATAGATTGGCTCAACAAGCAGGTTTCCATAAATGTAGAGCCTGCTCTTTTTGATATGGAGGGATTTTTGAATCAAGAGGTGGAAGATTGCGATGTAGAGCTTTCAGAGGAAGAAAAATTTGAAAATTATTTTAGCCAAAAATATGTGAATATGAGCAGAGTTATAAGAGGGTATAGGATATTCGGCCACTTTGCTTTGTGTTGCTATGAATTGCTTTGTGATATTGAGAAATATAAGCTTTCAAAAATTTGCCAGCACCCCGATTGCAATAAAAAAATCCCTGTTAGTAATCATGGCAACAAGAAATACTGCAGTAAGAAATGCTATAGAGATGCCAGGAAAATAAAGAAGAGGGAGGAGCGAAAAGAAAAGTTATTTGCAAGAAAGGAAATTAAAAAAAGAAAAGAATTTCCAAAAAGATTTTAAAAAAGCCAAAACTCAAAAAGTTGTCTCAATAAATGTCGCTAAACTCAAGCGACATTTTTTTATTTACAATCAAAAACATAAGTAATTATTTAGTCTCAAATGAAACTCGGTTATTCCCAAAAATTGATTGAGAGGTGCCAAAAGGTTGTGAAAAAGAATTCCGGCTTGGAAATCACAAAAAAAGAAGCCGAAGAGTTCTTGGATCAGCTGGCGGTTTTGGGGAAACTGGCGGTCGAAAGTTTCAAGGATGAAAAAGATTCTGAAAGAGATAATAAGTAAATTTAAAAGCAATGCCGATTAAAAGAATTAAACTCGACGAAGAAACCCGCATTCAAATTGAAGCAAACAATTATGTTTTGTTGAGAGCCAAGAAAAAACAAAATGGAGAGGCTAATGGTTGGGAATATGAGGCATATTTTCCAGATTTAGCCTCTTTGGCCAAGCACTACATAAACCAAGCTCCTTATAGGAGCAAAGATAATATTAAAAATTTCCAAGAGCTGATCAATGTCGTAAGATCAGCGGAGGATAATATTAAAAAGTTAATAATTAATAAAAACTTATGACGGAGAAAACACCAGCCGAAAAAATGAAGGCGCTCAG
>CAZDHE010000027.1:0-8840 GCA_964505305.1 uncultured Bdellovibrionales bacterium | reverse complement strand
TTCTATTGTAACATTTTTTAAGGTTCGGGGGTAGGGTGTTTTTCAGTGGTTTCAATCTAATTATTTCATTATAGCATCAATAATCAAATCGGTCGCCTCTTCTTCTTTTAATCCCCTTGTCATAAGGGTTTCCAGCTCTTTTTGATTAACTTTTCCCACAGAGGCCTCATGGGTAATACGGGCATTCTCGCTGCCCACCTCCACAATCGGAACAGCCCTGGCCCGAGATTTTTCCCCTACTACGATTTCTTGGCAATCCACGTGACCTCGGCAACCTTTTGCTTCCGCATAAGTTTCCCCTTGCATCCAAACATCGCCGCCGTTTCTGGCCGCAGCCCTCATTTTAATCAAGCTTTTGGCATTATCGCCTTTCATATAAACTTTGTCTTGAATGCCCACGCTGTCTTTACTACTCTTACCCAAAACCTTGGTTTCCAAAACCGTCTTGGCATTTTTTTTCAAAAACACTTCCAAATCGATATTTGTCTTGCCCACTGTTCCTTGGGTTAGATTAAAGACACTTTCAAAAACAGAGTTTTCCTCAGCCTCCACTTTCAGTTTTGGCTTCACTTCCACGCCCGAACTCTCACCATGATAATGATGTTCTTCATAATAAAGCTCAGCGCTTTTATTTAAGACAAATAATCCTTCCATTTGATGAAATGCTTTTTCCGCTCCGGGAAAAGTGCAGTGAGAAAAAATCCTGGCTTTAGAGTTCTCCTCCAAAATTATTTCCGGATAAATAAGCTGGGCATCCTTTGTTCCTTCTAATCCGAAACAAAGAAACAAAGGGTCTTTCAGCTTGACCCCTTTTTTAACAATTAATCTTAGTTTCACTCCTTGCTCAAACTCTTCAAGCTTTGCCTCTACTCCTTCCGGAAAAGATTCTCTTAATATTTTATTTTTCTTAACATAAACGGAATCTTTGCTCTTAAGCAACTCTTCCAATCCGCACATTTTGGCGGTTTTTACAAATTCTTGCGGCAATTCTCCCTTTTCTAAAGAAGCCATAAAAAAATAATGAAAAATAAAATTAATTCCAATTTGCCTCCGGCTTTTTTAAACCCGTCAAACACTGCTTGTCGGGTTTAGAGCCCGTTGAAAAGCAATGAAAAATGAATCTTTACAGCAAAACATAATCGGTAATTTGTTTGCCTGTTGATGAACAGACTCCCTATTCCTTGCTTCTTACTTATTACTCCTTGCTTCTGTTTTAAGCTTTAACTTCATTCTTTACACATCCAAATTCTGCACACTGCCTGCATGAGCTTGAATAAACTTCTTACGAGGAGCCACATCTCCTCCCATTAGTATATCAAACATCTCATCAGCCTTTTGAGCATCTTCTACAGTAACCTGATACATCACTCTGGATTCGGGATCCATAGTGGTTTTCCATAAAAGATCCGGATTCATTTCTCCCAAACCTTTATACCTTTGAATCGCTACTCCGGTCGCTTTTTGGAATTCAGAACTCTCTTCGTCAAAGCCCTCTTGCTTTTTCTGCTCGGCAATTTTACCCACCAATTCTTTAATAATTTGCTCCTTCTGCTCATCATTATAAGCGTATTTTAGTTTTTTGCCTTTTTTAATAACATAGAGAGGAGGTTGAGCAATATAAATATGTCCTCCTTTAACTAAGCTTTCGAAGTGACGATAAAAAAGCGTCAATAAAAGCGTCCTGATATGAGAGCCGTCCACATCGGCATCTGTCATAATAATTATTCGGTGATATCTTAATTTTTCCAAGTTCATTTCATCCCCTATCCCCGCTCCAAGCGCAATGACTATAGATTTTATTTCCTGAGAAGACAGCATTCTGTCCAAACGCGCTCTTTCCACATTCAAAATTTTTCCTCTTAAGGGCAAAATAGCTTGAAACTGCCTATCCCTGCCCTGCTTGGCGCTTCCGCCGGCCGAGTCGCCCTCCACAATAAACAACTCGCTTTTGCTGGCATCCCTACTGGAACAATCCGCCAACTTTCCGGGCAAAGTCATACCCTCCAAAGCGCCCTTCCTAACTACGGCTTCTTTGGCAGCTTTGGCAGCTAATCTGGCTTTTGCCGAAAGCAAACAACGATTGATGATGGCTTTGGCATCTTGAGGATAATCATCAAAGAAATCCGTCAAGGCTTCGCCGGTTACGGAGTTGACTATCGTTCTGGCCTCAGAATTCCCCAGCTTGGTCTTGGTTTGTCCTTCAAATTGAGGCTCTCCCAATTTAACCGATACTACGGCAGTCAAACCCTCTTTAACATCATCGGAAGTAAGATTGGGATCTTTCTCTTTTAAAAGATTATGCTTTTTAGCGTAATCGTTGATAATTCTGGTCAAAGCCGTTCGAAAGCCGGTTTCATGCATTCCTCCTTCGGTAGTATGAATATTGTTGGCAAAAGAAGTGATTTTATCTTTCATAGAAGTATGGTATTGAAGAGCCACCTCCGTCAAAATGCCCTGGCTTTCTTTTTCCACATAAAAAATATTCTCATTTACCGGTTCCTTACCCTTATTAAGATATTTAACATAAGATTTAATTCCTCCATCAAAACAAAATCCCGCCTTCCTGAACATCTCCGGAGTTTCATATCGCTCATCTATGATTTTCAAATAAACTCCCTTGGTTAGATAAGCCTGTTTTCTCAAATAATCGGCGACCGTATTCCAATTCCATTCTATTTCCTGGAAAATTTCCGGGTCCGGCTCAAATTCTATCGTGGTCCCGGTTCTTGAGGTTTCTCCGGCAGATTTAACTTTGGTTTTGACCTCTCCTCGAGAATATTCCTGAGTCCAAATTTTCCCTTTTTGATGAACTTCCGCTTTGGTCCAAACACTTAAAGCATTCACTACTGAAACTCCCACTCCATGAAGACCGCCGGAGACCTTGTAGCCGCCGCCGCCAAATTTACCGCCGGCATGCAGCCTGGTCATTACCGTTTCCAAAGTTGAAACTTTAGTTTGAGGATGTTTCTCCACCGGGATTCCCCGACCATTGTCCATCACTGAAATTCTATTTCCCGGCAAAATTCGCGTTTCTATATAATTACCGTTGCCGGCCATAGCTTCATCGATAGAGTTAGAAACCACCTCCCAAATCAAGTGATGCAAGCCTTCTTTGGAAGTTCCGCCAATATACATTCCCGGTCTCTTTCTGACAGGCTCTAATCCCTCCAAAACCTGAATAGACCCGGCAGAATAATCCTGTTCTTTTTTCTTTTTTTCAGTCATTTTTTAATTTAGTCAATTATTTATAAATATTATCCAAAACTTCTTAGGGATTTCATTATTGGTTTAAAATATCGCCATTAATTTTAAAACACCCTAAAAACCGCCAACAACTACCAGTCAAATTAAGGCAACTTACAAAAAGCAGAGAAGATAGAAACAGAATCTTAAATCTTACCCCAAGCACTCGGAATTTCAGATCCTTGCTTCTTACTCCTTGCTTCTTAATTCTTGATTCTCCTCACGTTCCGTTCCTCATCTTGCCAAAAAATAAAACTCCAAAAGCAAAATCGCTCCCATGGCAAGCAAGCCGTCCCACCAAGTAAGAACATTGAAGCTCTGCATAATCAAAAGCGCCATTACCAAAATACTTAAAAGCAACCCTTGTCTCAAAGACACTCCGGCTAATTTGTCTAAGTCGTTCTTGCGTAGTTCATCCTTTTTGCCCCATCTTCTAAGCCAAAACAAAAACAAAGAAAAACCTGCAAAAAAAGCCAGAAAAAGACACACCTCAAAAAAGGCGACGTTAAAAGCAAGTACCTTTTCTTCGTTTTGATTTTGATAGGGAGATAAAAAAAAGACAATCCAGCCAAGGCCTATTAAGGCCAATAGTCCCGAAATTCTCATTCCCCACAAGAAATATTGATATGGCATTTCAAAAATTTATTTGAGTATCTTCAATTTCAATTCCCAAGCTATTGAAAATGTTTTTAAATTAACTAAAATTTGCAAAATCAATCGCCAACAAGCTTCTCCTATATTTTAACGCAAAAAAAACACCTTGGCAATACTTGGTTAATTAATTACCTTAAAAAATTATTCAACTTTATTTTTTGGAATTTTGCTTAAAAATAAGTGGTAAAAAACATAACTCAAAATCAAACCTCCTCCTACAAGATAAATAAACCAAAAGTGATCATTACAATTGTCTAAGTAATACCAGAAAATAAGACCGATTATACCCCAAGCAATATTTGACTTAAACCGATAACCGTATTTTTTTCTTTTGCTATAATAGTCATTAGCAATCAACCCGGCCGCATAAACAGCCGCCGCCAAAATCCAAGTCCAAAAAGGCAATTTTGAACGGCATTCGTCCGCCTCTCCTCCGACTGTTGTTTTATTCTCTTCATTTTCCGAGGCAAAATTCTCTTCATCCGCGCTTCCCTCTTCCACTTGAGCCTCCTCTGCTTCTTCATCATTTTCTCCGGCCACAGAGGAGTTGGCCTCCTCATTGCCCGAAGGCATTGCGTCAAGAAAACCGGTAGTGTCCTCATTATCGTCCTCATTATCGTTATCTCCATCTTCATCTTTAGCTCCGCTTTCTCCCTCCGATTCCCGAGTAGTAAAACTCCTTTCCCGACCGACAGTATCCGGAGAAGCATGGGAAACAGTCCTGTAGTAATAAGTGGTTCCGGAAGAAAGCCCCTCCACTTCCACTCTGTGATTTTGGGTTTTATCTTCCCCCGTGTCATATTCGGCGGTAGTGTACTGATACCCGTATTTGGGCGGAAAACTTAAATTAAAAACATTGCTTTGAGTCCCATAAATAACTCGACTGGTACTTTCTTTGTTGGTATCCCATGAAATAACCGCCGAATTTTCCGTCAAACTTTCCTCTTCTATTTTTTCATTGGAGATTATCAAATCATCTTGTTCAACACTATCTCCGCTATCTGAATCATCGCCAGAAGCCGGCTGCTCCTCCCCGACAGACTCTTCTCCAAAAGCCCCGACTGTCAAATCAAAACCCGCCGAAGAACTTTGATAAGAATCTCCGGCTTCCTTCCCAAACTTTACTTTCAAATCATATTTGGCTTCTTTACCTGCCGGCAAAGCAGAAAGAAACACTCCCGAGGATTGGGTATATAAATAAGCAAGATTTTCACTCAACACTTCCTCTCCGTCATTAAAAGCTTTCAAAACCAATTGTTCAGCCAAACAATTCTCTGAGCAATCGGATAAATCCTCGGCCTCTAATCCTATTTTTTTCTCCTCATCAGCAAAATTCTCTACTTTTACCCAAGCTCAATCAAATTCATCCCCGGGAGCAATATTTTCCATCTCAAACAAAGGCTCGCCGGAAAATTCCACCTCCAGATTCCGGTCCTCGGAGGTTTGCGCCTCCACTAACCCAAACCAGCCCAAAAAACAGACCAATGTTAAAAATAAAACTTTTCGGAAATGCTTTCTCAAAATTATTTATTAATGATTAGCTTATTCTCCCTCTTTTATTCAGCTTCTTCTTTATCATCTTCGTCTTCGTCTTCATTTTTGGCTTCCTCTTTCTTCTCTTTAGCGCCTCCTTCTTCCTCGTCTTCCTCATCCTTTTCCTCAACTTCAATTTCCAAAACAACCTCGTCTTGATCATGAGAAACTATTTCCGCCCCGCCTTCCAAATCCAAGTCTTCAATTCTCACTTCAATTTTTCCGGCTTTTTTTACCTTATCCAATTCTTCCAAGTCCATCTCCAGAATTTCCTCGCTCCCTTCCCATCCCGAGACTTCCACTTCTTCTATTTTCAAGTCCCGACTATCTTCTTCCAGGTCTCCGCTTAATCGAAGCTCGCCGGAAATTTCAATTCCAACCTCTTCAACGGCATCAGAAACCTCCGCTTGCCAAACAATATCTTCCGATTTCGGAGAAATCAATTTGATTTTCTCACTCTCTAGAAATTCCTCGTCAAAAAGTTCTTGCGCGCTGAATTCAAATTCTCCGGGTTCTTCCAATTCCAATTTTGACAAATCAATTTCAACTTTCACTTCTCCTTCAAAGTCTTCCGAGACTTTCAATTCCGCTACTTCAATTTTCTTCTTCGCTTCAAGCTCCAGACCCTCTTTTAGCTCCGGCTCGCCGGAAAATTCAATCTCAACTTCCTTTTCAACAAAATTTTCTTCTCCTGCTTCACCCTCACCCTCACTTTCTCCTTCCTCCCCGCTCTCTCCGCTTATATCTTGATCCCCTGTGACTGATGACTGATCACTCTTTTTTTCTTGTTTAGATGAAGGCGGCCAAAACTCCTCATTAATCTCATCCTCATCCTCGTCTTCCAGCAGTTCCAGGAAATAAAGAACGTCTCTGGAACAGATTTTTTCTTGGCTGTCCTCCTCGTATTCTTCATCATCAAAACACTCTTCTATCGCTTCTTCTCTCAAATCTTCCAGATAATCTTCCGGAATATCGGAAAGCTTAGTGGGCTCTCCCGGAGTAGCCACCGGATCTACCCACATTCCTCCGTCCGGAATTCTGGCAATGGTCTTGTCTTCTCTCACTTCTTCTGAATCTTCCCCCTCAAGAGGATATTCCACCGCATCCAAAAGCCTATCGTGATTATCATAAAGCCTTAAAGATCCTTCCGCATTATCCAAAATATCATTATGCTCATCCAAATCTTCATAGTCATCCGCCGTCACCGCCAAAAATCCGCCGTCCGGCACCACGGTTGATTCATTTTCGTATTCTTTGGTCGTTGAAGAATCAATCTCAACCACAGTCACATCACCGTTATTATCACGCAATTCAATATAGTAGCCTTCAGCGTCTACTTCCGAATCGCCATTGTTGTAAAGCTCAATATATTCATAAGTTTCCTCTGAAGAATTGGGCAAAAATTCATTTAAAACAACTTCTGATAAAGAACCGTTTCCGGAATTTTCCGGAGTCGGATCTTCCTTTAAAACAAAATCCTCTGCATTGTCATTCGTGTCTTAGCCGGCCTTTTTCCTCTGAATAGACTTGGTATCGCTTTCCGTCAAACTTGGCGCCGGACCGCCTCCCTCGTAATCATCTGATTGACCATATCCAACAAAATCTACAATATCCTCATCATTTTTTCCACCAATCGGACCAACTCCCAAATAAACCGCATTGTCTTCAGTTAAGGCGAATTCTCTGCCAGAATCAATAATGGCGTCGGCTCTCCCCTTCAGATCTTCATTGGCATCCCCTCGGGTTATCAGATAATATCCTCTGGCCGGAACCATAACTCCGCCGGGATATGCCCCATGGTCGGTTTCGCCAAATTCCATATAGTACTCGGGATCCCCGCCGGAAGAAGTGCTCCTCTCTATTCTATAATTTCCGTCTTCCAAATTTATGCTTTCATCATTCGGATTATAAAGCTCAATCCAATCATCAGTTCCTTCGATATAGATTTCATTTACAACTAAATGATCGGCGACACTGCTTTCCGTTTCTGCAAAAGTTATTTCTTCATTCAAAATCTCCTTATCCCAAAAGCCTTTTTCCTCATTAGGCATATTCTCTTGCCAGGCCACCACAGCTAAATCGAATTGGCATTCCTGAGCTTCATCTAAATCTTTCCCGGACTTGGCCAATCGCAGTTCCCAAGTCTCGCTTTTTTCTGTAGCAAGCGCGTTTTGCGCTTTGCACTCAAAACCTTCCAAGCCGGAAGACTCGCACTCCACACCGGAATTACTTAAATTATCAGCTTCCAAGTCAAGCTCGGAGCAATATTCTCCGCTTTCATTTCTAACTTCAATTCGATATTGAAAATCCAAGCTTCCCTGATTTTTAATCTCTATTTTTCTGCCCAATTCATTTTCTCCACTTGGATCAACAGAAGAGAAACCGCCTCCCTCCGAAAAAGAAGCTCCGGCATCCAGCGTCCCCAAAGAAAAACCGTAATTTTCCGACTTTTCCTCATCGGAAAAATAAGCGTCTACCGGAAAAGAAGCGCCAAAAAGCCCTGAAACAACCAGGCAAGCCACTATAAATTTATTTGCAAATATTTTTTTTCTCATTTATTTATTTTCTACTTCTTATCTTCATCTCCCTCCGGTTTTTCTTGCTTTTTAAGTCTTTTTCTTCTATTAAAAACTTTCCTACCTTCATCATAAACAAAAACCGCCGCTAAAACAATAACAATTAAACCAAAGCCAAGAGGAGTTTTAAAAAAATTAACCGCCTTTCCCGCCTCGGGAATAGAACAAACCACTTTTCCCTCAATATCCTCCCGGCTGACAATGCTTTCATCAACTACCGAACTTGCATCACCCTTGGTTGCAAATCCCTCTTCATGCCGGTCAACAATCCTATGAGCTACCAACTCGCCTTCTTGACCCTTGAAATTATAGACAATAATATCTCCCAAACCATAATCAGCTTTATTCCAAAGAACTACTACCGAACCGGTCTCAAAAGCGGGCTTCATCGAATCGGATCTGACTATCTTGAAAGAATAAGGACTCCCCGGAAAAACCGAACCCAAAAGAACTGCAATAAAAACTATCAAAAAAACTATCACTGACCAGCCCAAAACTTGCTTTGCTTTTTTCATCAAAATTTTACCTAATTATCTTGAATTACCAACTGATGTTACGCTCATATACTCATTATAGTTTAATATGAACATATTTTCCAATTACGCAACAGCTTGAAGTTCGAATTCTGCGGATGCAGAAGTCGAACTTCAGGGATTTTTAAAAAAGACCGCTTCAAGAAATACGTAACATCAGTTATTAAATTAAATTTTCCATCTACTCTCCCCCTTTGCAAAAGGGGGATTAAGGGGGATTTCTTTTATCGACTATCAAATCCTCCATAACCCTCCTATTATAGAAACATACCCGGAAATATTATATAATAAGAATTAAAGA
>CAZDHE010000026.1:0-10066 GCA_964505305.1 uncultured Bdellovibrionales bacterium | reverse complement strand
TTTCAATGAAAAAAAAGCCGGAAATAGTGGTGGCTGAAAATGCCGGTTTTTGTTTTGGTGTTAGGAGGGCGGTGGATATGGCGGAGAAAGCGCTGGAAAAGAACGGAGACAAAAAGGTTTTTTGCTGGGGAGAGTTGATTCATAATCCTCGGGTGGTCGAAGATTTGAAAAAAAGAGGAATGCGGATAGTGGACACTATTGAAAAAGTGGAAGATGATTCAATGTTTATTGTAAGAAGCCATGGAATTCCTCAGGATAAATTAAAAAAAATTAAAGATCCTCAAAGAAAGATTAAAATAATCGACACTACCTGTCCTTTTGTGGAAAAAGCTCAAAAATCGGCTATAGACTTTCAAAAAAAGGGTTTTCAAGTGGTTATTTTCGGAGATCCCGAACATGTGGAAGTGATTGGGATCAATTCTTGCGTTAACTATTGCGGAATTGTGTCTGACGGGGAATTATCGGAAAAAGATGAAGAAAAAATTTCAGAAAGCTCTAAAATAGGAATTTTGAGCCAAACCACTCGCAAAAAGGAAGAGTTTGAAAATTTTGCAAAAAAAGTAAAAACCCTTAATGAAAAGGTTGAGGTTAGAAATACTATCTGTATGGAAACTTCTCGGAAACAAGGAGAAGTGCGCAAAATGATCAATTCCGGTGATATCCTTTTTGTAGTTGGAGGAAAAAATTCCAGCAATACCGGAAAATTAGCCGAAATTGGGAGAAAAATAGGTGTTCGCACTTACCACATTGAAAACAGTCAAGAAATCAAGAAAGATTGGCTGAAAAATTGCAAAGGAAAAATCGTAATCACGGCCGGAGCCTCTACGCCGGATGTTTCTATTGAAAACACTCGGCAAAAGATCCTCAAGCTCATCTCTTGAATCCGGCGAGACTTTGGGTTGAGCCTTGAATTCTAAACCCGACAAACACTGATTGTCGGGTTTAGAGGAGTGCTTCGTGTAGTGCGTGAAACATAAAATGGCTATTTTGAGATTTTTTTAATGTTGAGTATTCGAGAAAGACTTGTTTTGGTAGAGGAATTTTGAGAAAAAACCCTGAAGTTCGACTTCTGCATTCGCAGAATTCGAACTTCAGTTTCCTTGTTTCTTAATTCTTGCTTCTATTCAATTCTCCCTTGAATTATATAGTTTTTTGTAATATGATGGAGAAGTTGAAATGGCAATTGAATGCCTATTTAGTGGGTATCTATTGATCGTTTGGAACTATTTGAATCTAAAAAACAATCATCGGTGAATAGTAGTTGGCAATCGGCGGTTAGCGCTTGGTTGTTTTGGAGAGTTTTTTAAGCCCGGGAAGCAACAGGTTCGAAATTTGAAAGTTGAATTTTTGGAAGAGACACAAAGCGCTTAAGATCAATCTAAGTTTAAAAGTAAATATTTTTTGAAAATGACTGAATTAAAAGGCAAAAAAGTTACGGTTATGGGAGTTGGAATGCATGGGGGGTCATTGGAAATGATTCGTTGGCTTGCTCGTCAAGGCGCTCGAGTGGTGGCTACTGATATTAAGAAAAGTGAAGATTTAAAACTTACCATTGAAAAGCTGGCTGACTTAAAGAATGTGGAAATTATAACCGGCCAACATCGACCGGAAGATTTTACGCAAACCGATTTAGTGATTAAAAACCCGGCGGTTCCTTGGAATAATAAATATATCCGAATGGCCATTTCTCATAATATTCGCGTGGAAATGGATTCCAGTCTTTTTATGCAATTTTGCAAAAGCAAAAAAATAATAGGAGTAACCGGGACCAAAGGAAAAACCACCACTGCTTCTCTAATAGCCGAAATTCTTCAAAAAGCCGGATTTAAAGTTTCTAAGGTGGGAATCGGGCAGGAGCCTGTAATGAATAAGCTTAAAGAAATAGACCAAGACACTTATACGGTTTTCGAATTGTCTTCTTGGAGATTGGCCGGGTTGAGTAAAATCAAAAAAAGTCCGAAAACTGCCGTGGTGACTAATATTTTTCCGGATCATTTAAATCACTATTCTTCTATGGAAGATTATATAAAAGATAAGAAACAGATTTATTTACACCAAAAAGAAAACGACATAGCTATTTTTAACAGAGATAACGATTATTGCAGAGAATTTGCCCAAGAAGCTAAATCAAAAGTTTTTACTTATTCTTTGAATAGTGTGGAGGGGGAGAGAACGGTTTCTGTGAGAGAGGGGAAAATATTTTATCATTTTGAAGAAAAAGAGGGAAGTGTAATGGATTTAAAAGAGGTTGGGCTAAGAGGGGCTCATAATCTTGGTAATGTTCTGGCGGCGGTGGAAGTTGCCTTGGTTTTAGGTGTAGATGCCAATATTATTCGAAAAGCGGTGCGAGATTTCAAAGGAGTGCCTCATCGATTAGAGTTTGTGGGTAAATTCGGCGGGGCGGCTTATTATAATGATACTACGGCTACTACCCCGGAGTCTGCTATAGCGGGAATAAATTCTTTCTTGAGGCCAATCAATTTAATTTTGGGAGGTTCCAGCAAAGAACTCGATAGCCGAAAATTGGCCAAAAAAGTTGCTTCTTCCAAATACGTTAAAAGGGTCTTTCTATTGGAGGGAGCCGCCACCGAAGAAATACAAGAGCAGATTATCGAATTAGGTGGACAGAATAAAATAGAAGGACTTTATAGCGGTTTGGAAGATTTGTTAAAGGATGTTTCCAAAAGAGCTGCTAAAGGAGAAGTGGTTTTGTTTTCTCCCGGGTTTGCCAGTTTTGGAATGTTTAAAAATGAGTTTGACAGAGGTCGGCAGTACAAGGAAATAGTTAAAAAGATAACTCTTTAAACTGTTGGTAAGAAGCAATTATTAAGGAGCAAGGGGTTGAAAATTCAAAAATCAAAGGTCAAAAATCAAAATGACAGAACAAAATGCAAAATGAATTAAACTGAAATTCAAATTAAGTAGCTAAAACTTTACATTGGCCTTCTGATATTTGACATTGATTTGACATTTGGATTTGGTTATTAGGATTTATTGAAATTTGACTTTTGAGATTTAAATTTCTCTCCCCTTACTTCTTGTTCTTTGCCCCTTGCTTCTGTTTTAAGCTTTGAGTTATAGCTTTGCGATTTGACTTTTGACTTTTGAGTTCCGCGAATGCAGAAGTCTAACTTCAGGGTTTTTTCAAAAACTTCTCTGTCAAAACAAGTTTTTCTCAAATACTCAACATTAAAAAATCTCAAGATAGCCAAGATAGCCATTTTATGTTTCACGCACAGCACGAAACACTCCTCTAAACCCGACAAACAGTGATTGTCGGGTTTAGAGATTTAAGAGGATAAAGCCAAGAAGAAGTAATAAGTAAGAAACAAGGGGCGAAGAGTTGAAATGCCAAAAGCTTAAGGTTCAGGAAGTTCCAAGTCTAAAGTCTCAAGATTTTAAATTTTACTCAATAAATCTTTTGTTTCCTGCGTCCATCTAATGCCTTTTTCTTTTTTGAGCCAAGTGAGTTGTCTTTTGGCGTAGTTTCTTTCCGAGAGGTAAATTTTTTCAAAAAGCTCGATTTCGGAAATTTGACCTTCCAGATAAAGAGGTGTCCAGTAATAAGCGAGGCCAAAAGATTGAATTTCTTTTCGGCTTAGTTTGTATTTTTTTTGCAAATTTTCTATTTCTTTAATGATTCCTTCCTTAAAACGTTTATTAAGTCTTTTTTTTATTTTCTTTTCCAGTTCGGAAAAAGGCGGATTGAGAACAAAGAGCTGAAAATCAATAGAATGGCTATTTATTTCTCTTTGGATGTGTTCATTTCTTACTTGAGCTTCGGCTTTTAAATCGGGAACTTTGCCGAGTTCTTGAGCTATTTCTATAGAACGTATTAGCCGGGAGCGATTTTGAGCGTCTATCCCGGAGGCTCTATCCGGGTCCTTGGATTTTAAAATTTGAAACAGTTCTTGATTGCTTTTCTTTTCCAGTTGATTTCTCAACTGCCAATCCGGAGCCACTTCCGGGAAATTAATGCCATAAACCGCCGAAGACATCCAGAAACCGGTCCCTCCGCATAGGATTGGAATTCTCCCCTTCTGGTGGATTTGAATGATTTTGTCTTCGCAATCTTTCTTAAAGCGGGCGGCGCCGTATCTTTTTTTGGGAGAGAGAAAATCTATTAAATAGTGGGGAATTTCTTTGTAGATAAAAACTTCTTGATCTTCAAAATACTGCCAGCGGCCGTTTACTTTTCCGGTTCCCAAGTTCATATCTTGATAAATTTGTCTGGAGTCGACTGAAATGATTTCCCCATTTATTTTTTTAGCCGCTTGAACCGCCGCCTCCGATTTCCCGGAAGATGTCGGTCCCGCAATGGCTATACAGTTAATGGGATTCTGTTTGTGCATACTTTTATATATTTATTATTGAATTGCGAAATTAAAATTTTCTTGCCTTTTTTCCTTGAAAAAAACCTTCTTTTTTTGAAAAAGCCAGCCACTCTTATTTCTCTCTTAGGGCGGGGGCAGTTTACACCTTTAACCTTCCTCTTTCTTAAAGAGGGGCTGAGGGAGGTTTATAGAACTGATGTTACGCACTTCTTAAAGCAGTCTTTCTTGAAAAACCCCTGAAGTTCGACTTCTGCATCCGCAGAATTCGAACTTCAAGCAGTCGTATAATTGGAAAATAAGCTCATGTTAAACTATAATAAGTATATGTGCGTAACGTCAGTTATAGAAATAAAAACCCTCTCTAATTATTTCTTTCCAAAGGAAAGGACCAATATCCCTCCCAACCCCACTATTTCAAAGAAGGAAATAAAAGGCGTTTCTTAATTTAAGGTTTTAGAAAAGCTTTAAATCGGATTGGGCTTCTAAATTTTTCCAGTTGGAAGCGAGGGATTTATCATTTGGGTTTGATTTATAGCGAGCTAAGCCGGCAGCTGCTATCATGGCTGCGTTATCTCCACAAAATTTCAATTCGGGGGAGCTAAAAGTTATTTCCGGATAATTTTTCCAGAGATTTTCTCGGAGAGTTCGGCGCAATTCTTGATTGGCTGCCACTCCGCCGGACAAAAGAACGGTCTTGGGTTGATGAATTTTAACTGCCCGAAGAGTTTTTTGATTCAAAACGTCCACGGAGGCATCCTGAAAAGATTTGCAGATAATTTTTTTCCATTGCCGTCTTTCTTCTTCTTTTAAAGTTCTTTTTTCCAGGTCTTGAACGAAGTATAAAACCGCGGTTTTTAGCCCGGAGAAAGAAAAATTGAAATTATCCGATTTCAGCATCGGCCGGGGAAATCGGGGAAGTTCATCGGAAAATCCCCCAAATTCTTTACCCGGTTTTTCGTTGATTGCGGTTTCGGCTTCTTCTGCCAATTGGGAAACGACGGGACCCCCCGGGTATCCCAGTTTCAAAATTTTGGCTACTTTATCAAAAGCTTCTCCCACCGCGTCGTCCTGAGTTTGTCCGATTATTTGGTATTGAAGATGATTTTTCATTAAAATCAACTGGGTGTGCCCTCCGGAAACCACCAAGTTTAAGACGGGGAAAAGAAATCGCTTAAAGTCTCCCTCCGTTTTATTTTTAAAAAAGTTGGCGTAAATATGGCCTTCTATGTGGTGAATCCCCAATAAAGGTTTTTGATAATAATAACTTAGAGTTTTGGCGGTGTTGGTTCCGATAAGCAAGGCCGGAATCAATCCCGGCCCTCGGGTAACGCAAAACAAGTCAATTTCCTTCAAAGAAACGCCGGCTTCTTTGATCGCTTGGTCTATTATGGGGAGAATGTTTTTGAGGTGTTCTCGAGCGGCTAAATTGGGAACTACTCCTCCCCAGGAAGCGTGGATTTGAGTTTGGGAGGATACTATATCGGATATTAGGCGAAAGTTGTTTGGAGAGCTTTTTGAAGACTTCTCGGTTAGATAATCACTTTGAAGAACGGCCGCCGAAGTTTCATCGCAAGAAGTTTCTATGGCAAGTATCAGCATATAAATAACGGGGTTAGTGTCTTAATAATTGATGTTATGCACTTCTTAAAGCAGTCTTTCTTAAAAAAATCCCTGAAGTTCGACTTCAGTATTTGCAGAATTCGAACTTCAAGCTGTTGCGTAATTGGAAAATACGTTCATATTAAACTATAATGAGTATATGCCGTAACATCAGTTGACAAGATTTATATTAACCCAAAAGAGAGCCTTTTTCAAGTGTTGCTGGTTTGTTTTTTGGCGGGCAATAGAAAGTATAAACCGGCTATGGCTGTTACTATGGATAAGAATTGTCCTTGAGTAATAGTATCCCAAAGGATGTGATTTTCCGGAGTTTGCCTGAAAAATTCAATCAAGAAACGGAAGAGGCTGTAAAAGATTAAGTATAATCCTAAGAATCTACCCCGCAGGAACCTTTTATTTCTAAGCGGCCACAGGATTAAAAAAATTAAAATTCCTTCCAAAAAAGCTTCGTAAAGTTGAGTGGGATGATAAAGAGAGGAAGAATTGGGGTTAAATTTCATTCCCCAGGGAACCTCCGTGGCTTTTCCGTAAAGCTCTTTATTGAAAAAATTTCCCAGTCTTCCCCAAAAATAACCGGCTCCGATGGCCGGCAAAAAGAAATCGGCAATTTTCAGAAAACTTATTTTTTTGAATTTACAGTAAATATAGCTTGAAAATAAAGCTCCCAACACTCCTCCATGAAAAGACATTCCGAAATAACCTTCTCCCTCGGAAGGGATAAAAATGGAAGCCGGTTGGGATGCCAAACTCTGCCAATCATAAAATAAAAAATATCCTATGCGGGCTCCCAGGAGCATCCCAAAAGCTGAAATCAAAAAGAAATTAAAAAGTAAATCAAAAACTTTTTCTTTGGATAAAGAAGAGCTATTTTTTTTGGAGAGGGAGGATGGTGAAAAAGTGGATAAAGTTTGCCATTCTCCTTTTTTAAAGCGGTAATAAAGCAAAAGAAAGACCGTTAGAAAACCTGCTAAATAACCCAATGAATACCATCGCAAAGAGAATATTCCCCACTTGGCTATTTCCGGATCAAAATGAGAGGGCAAGTTTTGCCAAATTTCGAGAAAATTTTGCATAGAATTGGCGATTATTTTTTAGAAATAAAAGACACATTATTAGTTAACAAGATACTTAATAATTTTGCAAGTATTGCAGTAAAAGCAAAAAACAAGAGAAGAACGCTAAATAAATAAATTTCTGTCTTTTTGGCGGGTAATGATTTTGTTTCCTCTTGTTGTTTGTTTCTTGTTTTTTACTTCTGCTTTTCTAAATCCAAATAGCTGATTCGAAGGCTCTAAAAAGGAGCAGAGATTTATTAGCAAAGAATTTTTTTGCTTTTTAAAATTTTGTGATATAATACTTCCAAACAAAAAGGTTGCCCGAGGTTTCTTGGAGGAGGACTCCTCGGGCAGCCACATTTTAATTTAAGACCGGTTTATGAAGATTAAATTAGCGTTGCTTCTGGGCGGAATGTCCAAAGAAAGAGAAGTCTCTTTAAATACGGGCAACCAAATTTATCAAGCTTTAGATAAAAATAAATACGAAGTTTTAAAGTATGATCCCGAAAATGACTTGAGGGATTTTTTTGAAGATGCTTTGAATAAAAAATTCGATCTTGTTTTTCCGGCTTTGCATGGGCCTTACGGAGAAGATGGCCGGCTGCAAGGCTTGCTTGATTTAACCGGAGTGCCTTATCTTTTCTCCGGTTGTTTGGCCAGCGCTTTGGCAATGGATAAAAACAAGACCAAAATTATTGCAAAAGATTACGGCATTGAAGTGATTGACGGATTGAAGATTAAAAAAGGAGAAGAGGCGAAGGCGAGCGGTTTTTTAAAAGAAAATAAAAACGGGATCGTTGTAAAGCCTGATCAGCTTGGCTCTTCCGTGGGAATCTCCGTTGTCAGAAATAAGAAAGAATTAAAAAAAGCCTTGGATTTGGCTTTTGGTTTTTGCGGGGAAGTTCTATTGGAGGGCTTTGTTAAGGGAAGGGAATTGACAGTAACGGTTTTGGGAAACTCAAGACCGGAAGCTTTGCCCGTTATTGAAATTATCCCCAAAGGCGCTGAATGGTTTGATTATGATTCCAAGTATGTGGCCGGAGCAACGGATGAGATTTGTCCGGCTGAAATTCCGGAGGAGGTCAAGAAAAAAGTTCAGCAAAAGGCGGTAGATGTCTTTAAGGCCTTGGGTTGTAAAGATTTAGCCAGAGCTGACTTTATTTGGAGTGAAGAAGATAATAAAATTTATTTTTTGGAAATTAATACCATTCCGGGAATGACTGCCACCTCTCTTGTTCCTCAATCGGCGAAAGCTTCCGGGCTTGAGTTCGGAGAATTTTTAGATAGGATTATTGAGGAGAGGCTGAATTTAGAGTTAGAAAAGAATTAAATCGCTAAGTTTTTTTCATAATTTATTTTTGGGAAACATCTTTGTTTATTCAGTGATTTTGGCAAGTCTTGTTTTGTCTGCCGGCTTATATGCGGTTTTATTAAAAAGGCAATATTTATGTAGGCAAAAAAGCCGGAAAGAAAACAGAGCTTTATTGAAAAATTCGATTTCTTATGAGTGTTTGTAGAAAAGATATTTGAATGGAGTGACTAAAAGAACCGCCTTTGGCTTTGGTTGAGCGGAACGGAATCTTTTATTTTGTTGAGAGTTTTTAAAGAAATTATTGATCTATTTTTTCAATTTCCTCTAAAAGAGCGGGGAGCAAGTCTTTTTCTTTGAGAGTTTTGACAATTTTTCCTTTGGTGAAAATCACTCCTTTGCCTCGGCCTCCGGCTACTCCCACATCGGCTTCTTTGGCTTCGCCCGGACCATTTACTACGCAGCCCATTACGGCAACGGTAATGGGCTTTTTTGTTTTTTGTAAAGCTTTTTCTACTTGTTCAGTTAAGCTCATCATATCAATTTCAGTTCTCCCGCAAGTCGGGCAGGAGATTAGTTTAGGCCCTCTTTTTCTTTCTTCCAAAGCTTCTAATATAGCCCAGCCCGTTCTGACTTCTTCTTCCAAGGGGGCGGTTAAGGAGACTCTTATAGTAGCTCCGATACCTTCTTCCAATAACGTTCCGATTCCGATAGCGTTTTTAATAGATCCGGTCAACATAGTTCCGGCGTGGGTGATTCCCAAGTGAAGCGGGTAGTTGACTTTTTTGGAAAGCAAGCGGTAGGAAGCTATCATAGGCTTAACCTCACTAAACTTAATGGATAAAACTATATTGTAAAAGTTTAATTTTTCCAAAATGTGAACATGTTTTAGGCAGGATTCCACCGCCGCCTTGGGAGTGTGGCCGTATTTTTCCACTAACTCTTTTTCTAACGAGCCCCCGTTAACGCCTATTCTTATGGGAACTCCTTTCTTCTTGCAGGCCTCAACTACGGCTTTTACTTTTTCTTCAGATCCTATATTGCCGGGATTTATACGCACCTTGTCTATTCCTTGGCGGATGGACTCAAGCGCCAATTTGTAGTCAAAATGAATGTCTGCCACCAGAGGTATGTTGATTTGTTTTTTGATTTCTCCTATTGCTTTGGCGGCTTTCATATCGGGAACCGCGACTCTAATGATTTCGCAGCCGGCCTTCTCTAAAGACAAAATTTGCTCAACTGTGGCTTTAACGTCTCTTGTGTCGGTGTCACACATAGATTGAACCCTGACCGGATTATTTCCTCCCAGTTTCAAATCCCTCACTTGAACGACACTGGTTTGATTTTTTTTCATTTAAACAAATTAAGAATAAAAAAGCTTTTTTAAAAAATACCCTGAAAGAGTTTTGTGATTTTTAATTCATTTTTATTTTAACAGATTTTTGACAGAAGATGAATAAGCAAATAAAACCTCTTGATTTTTTGATAATGTGTGTTATGATTACCTCATAAGCGTTGCCCGGGTAGCTCAGTGGTAGAGCAAAGGACTGAAAATCCTTGTGTCGAGAGTTCGATTCTCTCCCCGGGCACTTTTTGTTTTGGTGATGTTTTAGGGTTGAAAAACCGGTTTTCTTTCTTTGTAAATCCCCCATAATCCCCCTTTAAGAAAGGGGGAGGTTTAAAGGAAGTTAAAGCCGCCTTAGCTCAGCTGGTAGAGCAACCGCCTTGTAAGCGGTAGGTCGTCGGTT
>CAZDHE010000025.1:0-10446 GCA_964505305.1 uncultured Bdellovibrionales bacterium | reverse complement strand
CCAATAGAAACTGGCTGGATTTTGTTAAAACCGCTCAAGCCAGGTCTAAAATTAAGCAGGCTTTAAAAAAAGTGGATTTCAATAAAGATAACAAGAAGTAAGAAGCAAGTATTAAGGGGCGAGGGATTGAGAGTTTAATCCCGAGTACTCGGGACAAAAGTCAACCCGGTGGAATTCTTGCGAAGCAATATTATTCCAATCGGGTCAAAGCCACAGCTTAAAGCTAAAAGTTTAAATAGAAGCAAGAAGCAAGTATTAAGAGGCAAGGGATTGAAATGACAAATGTCAAAGCTCGAATGTAAAATGAAAGAAGCAAGGGTTTAAAATGACAAAACTCAAATCTCAAAACCACAGCTTAATAAAGATTCAAGAATTTAGTGCCCCTTTTTTAAAACAGCCTTTGTTTTCTTGACAAAAAAACAGGAAGAGTTAAAATGAAATTATTAGCAAACCGAAGGGCTTAAAATGACAATAAACAAACAAACCCTTGGCACTTCTCCCTAATAATTTAAAATAAAATTAAGAGTTTCAAAAATTAAAAAATTCCAATGCAATCCAAAAGAAACATAATAATACTCGTTTTTTCGGTTACCATTTTGATAATAGTCGGAGTATTCATTTATCTTTCCATTCAAGAACAAGCCCAAAAACAAGAACAAGAAACCTCTCAGCCGGAAAAAGAAAAAGAGAATCAAGAAGGCAGATTCTCTGAAGAAGACGCTCAAAAAGCCGAGGAAGAAATGAAAAAGCTGGATGAAATAATGAAAAAGAAAGAGAGTCAAAAACAGCAAGAAGAGCAAGATGACATTAATCAGAATGAAGAAGATCAAGATCAAAAGGAAAGTACCGATCAAAATAACGACTACCAAACAGACGAAGAAAAAATTATGGAGGAAATTAATAGTTAGAACATAGATTATGAAGAACAAGAAAGAATTTTTATGGAAAATAGTCAATTCAATAATTAAAATAAGAAGTAAATAAATCAAATGAAAAAGCAAAAAAATAAATCCTTTAAATCCCTCAGCGGAATTTTTTCCGCCATTATTCTCGGAGTAACTATAGGATTTTTTCTCCAACTCGCCCAAGCCTGGAAAGAACCCGGAGATGAACCTCCCAGCAGTAACATCGGCGCTCCCATTACCACCGGTAGCCAGCCTCAGGGTAAATCAGGTTTTCTGGGAGTGGGAGCCCTAACAGCTTCAACCGGAGGATATGTCAAATCCCCAACCTTCAATTACTATTCAGATCAGAGACTAAAAGAAAACATCTCCGGACTTAACAGCTCTCTGGATAAAGTGTCTCAACTTAGAGGAGTAGAATTCCAATGGAAAGATCAAAAACAAAATAAGGGCAACAAAGCCCAAATAGGATTGATCGCCCAAGAAGTGGAGTCGGTGTACCCGGAGCTTGTCAATACCGGCAGCGACGGAATGAAAAGTGTGGAATACGGCAATCTGGTAGCTCCCTTGATAGAGTCCGTTAAAGAACTCAAAACCCAAAATCAAGAACTTAACCAAAAACTACAAAACCAACAAGAGCAAATTAACAATCTTTATCAGCAAATAAATGCAAAAAATAACTAAAAAAAGCAAAATAAAAGTTATTTTCCGGTTTGCAACAGCCATAGCTTTTGTTCTGGCGTTGGGCGCTTTCGCTGTTTCGGCCAAGGATTATTACAAAGTAAACGACTACCAAACTGAACTGGTGGATGAATGCGGAGACTGCACTTATGTGGAAAACAATAATTGCCTGGAAGATGCCCTATTCGTTCCTACCAGGACTTGTTCCGAATGGAATAAGTTTAGATATTATCATCCCTCTTGCGCAGATCTGGAAGAAAGCTACCATGACGATCAAAAATGCTATAACAACGATGTCTGGTGGTACAACGCCTGCGGAGACAGGCAGGATAAAAAGGAAGATTGTGGCTATAGCTACTGTGACACCGGGGGCTATCCTGAGGGAACCGGAGATGTAGATGAATACTGCTCCGGCGGGGATGTTTGGGGAAGATATGATTATTATAACGCCGGTTGCTCTGGAGCAAGTTGCTATAGTGATTGGGATTATAATTCTTGTGGCAATGAAAAATTAGAGGACTGCGGTTCCAATTATTGCACCTCTTGGAGTGGGTGGAGTTGTAGCGGAAGCAGCACCAGAGAAAGAACTCGGACTTGTTACAATAAAGGATGTTCAAACGGCAGTTGTTATAGTAGTTCTTACACAGACACCGAGACGGAGAATTGCCCCAGCGGGCAAGAGTGTAGCGGTGGGGTTTGTGTAAGCACTTGCGATCCTAATACTTGCACCGGTTACACTTGCACTTCTTGGGATTTAGTAAGTGGCCCCGGTCCAAGTGGTACGTATGGAACTAACATATATGAAAGGGAAGTTTGTAAAAAATATTGTAGCGGTGGAGATTGTGTAGATGAATGCTATACTCAAGAGTGTAAACAAGATTGGACAGAGCATAGCGGTGGCTGGGGAGGTTGTTATCCTGATTCTAATTGTAATTCCATCGATTTTGAAAATGCTAAGTTTTGGTCGGACTAAAACCCTTAAAAAAAGTTAATTTAACCCTTAGTTAAAATTTAAAAATGTTTTTCTTGAAAACATTGGAGGCTACCGCTCTAATGATAAAAGAATAGTGTGGTAAAGTTCATCCTTCCGGGGTTTAAAAAAATATATTGATTCAAAATACTCCTTGACTTTTGTTTTTGCGGGGAGTATTTTGTTTTTGTGTTCTTTGAATTAAGTTTGTTTTTCAAAAATGGAGGCAAAGGCAAATGAAAGTTACTATTTTTGGAGCGGGATATGTCGGTTTGGTAACCGGAGCTTGCTTGGCAGAAACCGGAATTTTGGTTAACTGTATTGACGTGGATGAAGAGAGGATAAAGAAACTGCAAAAGGGAGATCCTGTTATTTACGAACCGGGCTTAAAAGAGCTTTTGGAAAAAAATATCAAGGCCGGCAAAATCGGATTTTCCTCTGGGCCGGGCGATTTTTTTAAGGAAAGCCGGGTGGTGATGATAGCTGTGGGAACTCCTTCCGGAGAGGACGGAAGCGCTAATTTGAAATATGTTTTCGAAGCGGCCAAGTCCATAGGGCAAAACCTGGAAAAGTACGCTTTAGTGGTTCAGAAATCTACTGTTCCGGTGGGAACCTGCCGGGAAATCAGGCAAATTATCCAAAAAGAATTGAGCAAAAGAGGCTCTAAAATTGATTTCTCCGTAGCTTCCAATCCGGAGTTTCTAAAGGAAGGAGACGCAGTGGAGGACTTTTTGAAGCCAAGCCGGATAATTTTGGGAGTGGACAACGGTCAAGCCAGGAAAATCTTGGAAAGACTCTATGCGCCCTTTATGAGAAAGCGCCATAAAATAATTTTTATGAACATCGAAAGCGCTGAATTGACTAAGTATGCCGCCAATTGTATGTTGGCAACTCGAATTTCTTTTATGAATATTTTAGCAAGGCTTTCAGAGCAGGTGGGAGCCGATATTGAAGAAATTCGAGCCGGTATTGGAAGCGACCCTCGGATAGGCGAGGGCTTTTTGTATGCCGGAGTGGGATACGGCGGATCCTGTTTCCCTAAAGACGTTAAAGCCCTAATCAAAACCCTTCAAGAAAAAGAAGTGGAGGGAGATCTAATCCAGGCGGTGGATAAGATAAATAAGCGGCAAAGAGATTGGTTTTTGGCCAAGATAATATCTGAAATGAAAGACGATTTAAAAGGTAAAACCATAGCTATCTGGGGGCTTTCTTTCAAAGCCGGAACAGATGATATCAGAGAAGCTCCTTCCCTTGATGTGGGAGTCGGACTGATTGAAAAAGGAGCAATGCTGAAAGTTTACGATCCGGAAGCGATGGAAAGTTTTAAATCGGTTTTGAAACATAAAGCCGGATCTTTTGACAAAAAGGTGGCTTATTACTCGGACGAATATTCAGCTCTTTCCGGAGCGGATGCTCTGGTGATTCTCAATGAATGGTTTCCTTTTAGGAATCCCGATTACGGCAAAATGAAAGAAGTTATGCGGCAACCTATAATTTTTGACGGCCGAAACCTCCTCAATCCTCAAGAAGCCCAAGAAGAAGGCTTCGAATATTTTGGGGTGGGAAGAATAACAAACTAAACTTTTTAAAACCTTAAAGCCCGGACAAGAAAGCTTGTTCGGGTTTTTTATTTATATTTATAGTCAAAGTGTTGAAGATATTTAAGTAGTTTTAGAGTATTTTCCGTTATTAGATTTTGGAGGATATCTTAAGGATAATTATTGAATAGGTTGGCAAATAAATCAAAAACTGTATAATGAAAGAAAAAGGAGGTTTGGGATATGCGTTTTCATAAGACGGCCTCGCGGCACGCAATAGAGAAGATTTTTAATGAATCCGGAGGTGAATTGACTTATTATTCCCCTAAAACTTTAAGAAAAAAAATTAAAAATGGAAGAGCAAGAGTGGAATCGGTAAAAAACAGCAGGAGGGCTGTTATCGTGGGAGACCAAGTGGTTATTATGAACGCAACTTTTTCCAAGGTTATCACTCAGCACAAGCTTAGAGTTTATGAGGAGATGAAAAAGAAAAAAAGAGAGAACAGGCAGTGAGGAGTGAAAACGAGAATGAAAAATAAGGCCGGTTGGCAAAATGTCAGCCGGTTTTTTCTTGATTTTTTCTTATTGTTCCGTTATGATGAAATCATCATCATTTCATTTTTAATAACAGGAAAAGATTTATCGGAATGTTTTTTTGGGACTTTATATGCAAGGAATTTGAATAATGGATTAAGTTTAATAACAAGCTGAAGCGATGATATTAAAATGCTAAAATGCTAACATAAATATATGCTAAGAAGCCACACTTGCGGGGAATTAAACAAGAAAAATAAGGAAGAGGCGGTTAAGCTTGCCGGATGGGTGCACAGGCGCCGAGACCACGGCGGAGTTATTTTTATTGATTTAAGGGATCGTTATGGCTTGGTTCAGATTAAATTTGACCCGGATAAAAACAAGAAGGCTTGGCGGGAGGCCGACAAATTAAGGAACGAGTGGGTAGTTCAAGTTGAGGGAATTGTGGCTGAAAGACCTGGTGAGATGGTTAATGAAAAAATGAAAACCGGAGAAATAGAAGTGGAAGCCGCAAAAATAACAGTTTTAAATTCATCCAAAACCCCGCCTTTTGAATTGGAAGAAGAAAAGAAGATAGATGTTAAGGAAGAAAAGAGAATGGAATTCAGATATGTGGATTTAAGAAGGAATGAGAATGTAAAAATTCTTCAAAAAAGACATCAATTTGTAAAATATTTGAAAGATTATCTCTCTGGAGAGGATTTTTTGGAGGTGGAAACTCCTTATTTGGGCAAAAGCACTCCCGAGGGGGCCAGGGATTTTCTGGTTCCGTCCAGGCTTCATCCGGGGGAATTTTATGCGCTTGTTCAATCTCCTCAGCAGTACAAACAATTTTTAATGATAGCCGGAGTAGATAAATATTTTCAGTTAGCCAGATGTTTTCGGGATGAAGATACTCGAGGCGACAGGCAGGCCGAGTTTACTCAATTGGATATTGAGCAATCTTTTGTGGAAAGGGAAGATATGCTGCAATTGATCGAAAAAATGCTAACCGAGGCAATAGAAAAAGTTTTCCCGGAAAAAGAAATTATGTTTAAACCCTGGAAAAGAATTGATCATGACGAGGCTTTGTTGAAATACGGAACTGATAGGCCGGATTTGCGGTTCGGTTTGGAAATAGAGGATTTAACTGAAGAAGTTAAGGGTTGCGGTTTTAAAGTTTTTGCTGATGCGGCGGAAAAAGGCGGCGTGGTGCGGGCAATTTGCGCCAAAAAGGGAGCCGGTTTTAGCCGAGGCGATATCGACAACTTAACTCAATTTGTCAGTGAGTTTGGAGCCAAAGGATTAGCTTATATCGTTGTTAAGGAAAATGGTGGATTGCAATCTCCGATAGTGAAATTTTTGGGAGAGGAATTGTCCGGCAAGATTGTGGAAAAAATGAAAGCTGAATCGGGGGATATCATTTTCTTTGGCGCTGACAAAGAAGAAGTGGTTTGTGAAGCTCTCGGGGAACTTAGGCGCGAATTAGCCAGAAAACTTGACTTGATTGATAAAAACAAGATAGCCCTTGCTCTGGTGGTTAATTTCCCTTTGTTTGTTTGGGAGCATGGCCAATTGGCTCCTTCGCATCATATGTTTACCGCTCCGAAAGAGGGAGACGAGAAATTGCTTGATACGGAGCCGGAAAAAGCTCGCTGCCAGCAGTATGACGTGGTTGCCAACGGTTGCGAAGTAGCCGGAGGAAGCTTGCGTATTCACAAAAAAGAAATTCAAGAAAAAGTTTTTGATTTGATAGGCTTTGATGAGCAAAAAAAGAAGCAGTTTAATCACTTTTTAAAAGCTTTTGAGTATGGAGCTCCTCCCCATGGAGGCATTGCTTTGGGTTTGGATAGACTCTTAATGCTTTTATTGGGCAAGTCCAGTATCAGAGATGTGATGGCGTTTCCCAAAACCGGAGACGGCAGGGATTTGACTATGCAAGCGCCGAGTGAGATTAGCAAAGATCAACTGGAAGAATTGAATATTGAAGTTAAGGAGGATTGAGGAGCGGTCTTTGGGTAAGTTTGTATATGAGGGCAAGAAGTAGGAGAAAAGAAGCAAGAAACAAGGGGTAAGGGGCTGAAATGCCGGATAATAAAATTAGAAATTTTGTAACGAAATGGTATTTGGAAACAGTCCCATAGTAAATTATAGTATAAAAATTTTTAGATTATGAATTTAGAAGAAACAAGAGAAAAAACCAAGCAATTAGAAGATAAATTCGTCCATTTGGACGACTGTCTTTGACTGGAAAAAAAAGCAAAAACGCATTGAAGAATTAGAAGAAATTTCTGCCGGAGAAGATTTTTGGGATAATCCTTCTGAAGCCGGAGAAAAACTAAAAGAACTGGAAGAATTAAAAAAAGAACTTCAAGAAAGAGAGGCCTTAAAAGAAGATTTGAAAGATTTAAGGGAGTTAATTGAGGGAGAAAAAGTTGAATCGGAGGATTTGGAGTTAGCCCAAGATGTGGCAAAAAAAGTGGAAGAAAAATTGAGCGCTTTTGAGGTAAAATCTTTTTTTGGAGGCAAATATGACGAGAATGATGCCATTTTGGAGATTTATGCCGGAGCCGGAGGTTCGGATGCTCAGGATTGGGCGGAAATGCTTTTGAAAATGTATTTAAAGTTTTGCCAAAAAGAAGGTTTTAAGTCCGAAATTATAACTAAAAGCGAAGGGTCGGAAGCGGGAATCAAGAAAGCTATTTTGGAAATCAAGGGAAGAAGGGCTTTTGGATATTTAAAAGGAGAAAAAGGAGTGCATCGATTAGTGAGGCAGTCGCCCTTCAACGCCAGCGCGCTGAGGCAAACTTCTTTTGCCGCGGTGGAAGTTTGGCCGGTATTGAAAAAGAGCGAGGAAGTGGAAATTAGCCCTAGAGACCTCAGGGTGGACACTTTCAGATCTTCCGGGGCCGGAGGCCAGCATGTCAACACTACTGATTCGGCAGTGCGGATTACGCATCTGCCTACCGGGACGGTGGTTTCTTGCCAAAGCGATAGATCTCAACAAAAAAATAGAGAGCAGGCTATGAAAGTTTTAAAAGCCAAGCTGGTTGATTATTTTGAGGCGAAAAAAAGGCAAGAAGAGGAAGCGCTTAAAGGAGAGAAAAAGTCTATTGAATGGGGAAATCAAATACGTTCCTATATTTTTCATCCTTACAAGATGGTCAAAGATCACCGGACCGATTTTCAAACAAGTGATGTCGAAAGTGTTATGGAGGGTGGCATATCTTTGTTCCTGGAAAGCTACTTAAAGCATCAGTATTCAAAATAATAATCAAGATTTATATTTTAAACTTTCTTATGCAAGCAGTCATTCTGGCAGCCGGCAAAGGCACCAGGCTAAAACCGCTGACCGATAACAAACCCAAACCTTTAATCGAAGTTGATGGCAAGGTTTTGATTGATTATGTTTTTGACAGTCTGCCCGAGAGTATAACAGAAGTCATAATCGTGGTGGGATACTTGGGAGAGATGATTGAAAAATATTTGGGAAACGAATATCGAGGAAGAAAAATCAAGTATGCAAAACAAAAAGATCAGAAAGGAACCGGACATGCGCTTTGGCAGTGCAAAGATTTATTAAAGGAAAAGTTTCTGATTTTGAATAGTGATGATATTCATCAAAAAGAGAGTCTTGGGAAAGTTTGCGAGAAAAATAACAGCATTTTGGTAAAAAAGGTAAAGGGTGAGTTCTCCGGCGGCAAGGTTGTTCTTGACAAAAAGGGCAACTTAGTGTCTATAATAGAAGGCAATCACCAAGAAAAGGAGGCTTTATTGAATTGCGGGGTTTATGTTTTGCAGAAAAAGTTCTTTGACTACAAGCTGGTTTCCATAAAAGGAGGGAGGGAATACGGACTACCTCAAACCGTAGTAAAAATGTCACGAGATGTTCCGGTAGAGGTTTCTTTGGCAAATTCTTTCTTTGGTATAAATAGCTTGAAGGATTTGGAGAACTTTATTCAACGGAGGAGAGAGGTATGAACTTTGTTAATAAAAATGAAGCCGTCGGCGTTTTAACAGAGGCAAATCAAGTTAAAAATCAGGTTTTGTCTCAGTTGAGGAGTTTGGAAAACCGAGCCACTAAAGAAGAATTAAGGGAATTGGAAAAAGATTTGCAGGATATTCAAAAAAAATTGAATAAAATTTTGGCAAGACCGGCAAGGTAGATTTTTAAAGTTTTTTTGATAAGCAAACAGGAAAAGCGCCTTTGTTAAAGTTTAATCAGGGCGCTTTTTTACAGGATTGCAATTTTTATTGACAAGTGTATATTTATTTATTATTATTAAAGTGTAGAAAATTTCCGGTTTTTTAATCTTTTTTAAAAAAGTAAAAATAATCAATTTTAAATATAAAAATTAAAAATGAAAAAATGAAGAAATTAAAAATGAAAAAAATTTGGCTGGGGACGTTGGTTTTTCTGGTAGGCGTTTTTGTTCAGGCCGGATTTGTCGGCGCTCAAGGCCAGCCTTCCCAGGGGGCTAATAGCAATGAAGATGTTAAAAACGAATCCCCCGGTGGAGCTGGCAGAGAAGATTCCTCGGAAGTTATGCCCTTTCCCGGTCCGGGTAATGCTCAAAACAATGCCCCTTCAGAAGAAGCCGATACAGAGAAGCCGGGAAATCGACCGGAAGATGCCGGTGGCAATGCCAATGAAAGAGGCGATCAGAATCGAGGAGAAGGGCAAGAAATGCAGATTCAAGTTCAAGAAAACAATCCCGGCAATTCTGGCAATTCTGGTAATCCCGGTGAAGCGGGAGTGGGAGAGATGAACAAAACAAGAGCTATTCAATCGGCTCAAGAAACCATTCAAGAGAAATTGTCTCAAACTCAGGGTAATAAAGGCCAAATGCACAGACAAATAGCTCAAGAAGTTGGTAAAAAATTAGAGCAAGCCGGAAATCAGGAGAGCGAGCCAATGCAGAATAGAATGGAACAAATAGCTCAAAAACATGTTCAGTATGGAGAGCAAGTTGCTGAAAAAATAGAAAAGGCGGAGCAGAGAAAGGGCTTTCAAAAATTCCTTTTGGGAGAAGATTATAAAAACTTGGGTGAATTGAGAAGCACTTTAAGCAGGAACAAGGCTCAAATGGAAGAATTAGTAAGAGCGTTGGAAGAAATGGAAAGCCAAGAAGGAAAAGAAATTGTCAAAGAGCAACTGGTTGTTTTGATGAAGGAAAGAGAGGAAATTAAAAACTTCATAAGAGAAAAAGAAAATAGCGGGTTTAGTTTGCTGGGATGGATGTTTAAGCTAAATAGTGATTATAGCGAGGATGGTGTAGACGAGAGCGAAGAACAGCAACTTGAAAGTGAGGTAGAGGAGGTTTTGCAAAGCGATGTTGACAACCAGGCTGAAGAAGAGGAAGAAGAAGATGAAGAGGAAGAAGGAGAGGAGGAAACTGATTTTAATGAAAATTTAGAGGAAGAAGAATAAAAAGTTGGCTGTTAATTTTATAATGCTCCTTGTTAATTTATAAAGAACATTTTGTCTCTTTCTTTTAAAAGAAAAAAGGGTTTAATAGCCGGCAGAATGAAGTTTCTTAAATCTTTCTTTAATAAAAAAAGAGAGAATCTAATCCTTTCTTTTTTGAAGGGAGATTAGGAGGGATGCAATTTGGCAATTTAAATTAAAATAATAAAAATTAAATTTTACTCCAAGAGAATTTTATGCGTTTCATTAAAATACTCTTGTTGTAAAAAGTAAAAAAATGAAAAATTGTGTGGTGTATGTTTTGTTAACTGCGGTGGTATTTGCCGCTGCCGGGTACGTGGCTTGTTTGTTTCTTAACGATTCAAAAAGCACGTCAACTTCCGGCTCGCAAGAAACTGCAAACCCAAAAGGGCA
>CAZDHE010000024.1:0-10949 GCA_964505305.1 uncultured Bdellovibrionales bacterium | reverse complement strand
CTATTGTAACATTTTTTAAGGTTCGGGGGTAGGGTGTTTTTCAGTGGTTTCTTTACTTTACTGTTAATAGCTTAACATGAAGGAATATTTAGAGCAAACGGAAAACTTGTTAAAGTTGAGAAATTATTCCCAGAAAACGAGAAAAGCTTATTTATATTATATCAGCCAATATTTGAATTATGCAAGAGAAAAGGGTTTGAAAAATAAGGATGAGGCGGTGGAAAAATTTTTATTGCACAGGGTCGAAAACAAAAGTTCTCCTCAAACGTTTAATTTAGCCTTGAATTCTATCAAGTTTTTTTATAAAGAAATTTTAAAAGATGGAGGGAATATTGACTTAAAGTTTGCCAAAAGAAGCCAGAAATTGCCGGTGGTTTTGACAAAAAGCGAAGTGGAGAAGATTTTGAGCGAAATAGATAGTCAGAAGTATTGTATTGCAGTTGCTTTGGCTTATGGAAGTGGCTTGAGGGTGAGCGAGGTGAAAAATTTGAGAGTCGCAGATGTAAACTTGAATGAATCGACTGTTCATGTCAAAGGAGCAAAGAGGTTGAAAGATAGAATAACGGTTTTCCCCGATAAACTGAAAAGCGATATTGAAGGGTTGACTAAAAGAAAAAACGGAAAAGAATTTTTATTTGATTCAAGCCGGGGAGGCAAACTTTCTGCCAGATCTTTTCAGTTGGTTTTTTCTAAAGCTCTAAAAAAATCCGGGATAAAAAAAGAAGCCACTTTTCATTCGCTTCGCCACAGTTTTGCAACGCATTTGCTTGAAAATGGAACTGATGTAAGATATGTACAGGAATTGCTGGGCCATCAAAATATTAGAACAACCCAAATTTATACCAAGGTAACCAATCCGAAGTTAAAGAACATAAAAAGTCCACTATGAACCAAAAGAGCAACATTAGAAATTTCTGCATAATTGCCCACATAGATCATGGGAAGTCGACGCTGGCGGATCGGATGTTGGAGATGACCAAAACCATTGAAGGCCGGAAGATGAAGGACCAGCTTTTGGATACTATGGATTTGGAAAGGGAACGAGGGATTACGATTAAGCTGCAGCCGGTAACGATGAAGTACGAGTACGAAAGTCAAAAGTCAAAAGTCAAAAGTCAAAACCACAACTCAAAACCTGATAGCTATGAAATTCAAAATAATAATGAACAAAATCCCCCCGTAAAGTCGCTAAGCTCCCACGGGGCAGGCAAACAAAACACAAAACACAATCCCGAGTACTCGGGAGAAAACACAAATAGCTCCCAAATTACCAATTACCAATTACCAATTACCAATTCAACATTTATGTTGAATTTGATCGACACTCCCGGCCACGTGGATTTCGGGTATGAGGTTTCGCGGTCGTTGAAGGCGGTGGAGGGGGCGATTTTACTGGTAGACTGCACTCAGGGGATTCAGGCGCAGACTTTGGCCAATCTCTATCAAGCGCTGGATCAGGATTTGGAGATTATTCCGGTAGTAAACAAGATTGATCTTCCCAATGCCGAAATTGAAAAAACCAAGACGGAGCTAAAAAATTTGCTTGGTTGTAGTGATGAGGAGATAATTTTAGCCAGCGGCAAAAGCGGGGAAGGAGTAGAAGAAATTATGAACGCCGTGGTAGAGCGGATTCCGGCGCCGGAAATTGTCGAGAACGCACCTTTAAGGGCGTTGATTTTTGATTCCAAGTATGATTCTTACAAGGGAGTTTTGGCCTTTGTGCGAATTTTTGATGGAGCTATCAAGAGAGAGGACAAGATTTATTTAATGAGAGGGGAAAAAGAAGCTTACGCGGTGGAAGTGGGGAAGTTTTCTCCTGATTTGAAGTCGACCGGAACGCTGGAAACCGGCGAGATCGGCTACATCGCTACGGGACTCAAAAGTGTGGAGCAGTGTAGAGTCGGAGACACTATTACAAAAAGCTCAAATGTCAAAGCTCAAATGTCAAATGAAGGTATTCAAAATTCAAAATTCAAAATTCAAAATTCGGTTGAGCCTCTGGGCGGTTATCGAGAGGTTCGACCCATGATGTATGCCAGTTTCTATCCGACGGAAGGGGAGGATTATAATCAATTTCGAGACGCGCTGGAGAAACTGAAGCTCAATGACGCGGCGCTTGACTTTGAAGGAGAGAGCTCGCCGGCGCTGGGAAGAGGCTTTCGAATCGGTTTCTTGGGCGTTTTGCATTTGGAGATTGTTAAAGAGCGGCTTTCCCGAGAATTTGGATTTTCGCCGGTAATAACAACGCCCAGTGTAGTTTATGAGGTAGAGAAGACCAGTGGAGAAATAACGAAGATTTATTCAGCGGCCGAGATGCCGGACAAAACGGAGATCAAGGAGATTAGAGAGCCCAGGGCAAAGCTGGAAATCATCACTCCCTCCAGATTTATCGGCGATATCATGGAAGTGACTCAATCTACCACTCGAGCTGATTATATTTCTACGGATTATTTGGATGAAGACAGGGTGAACTTAATCTTTGATGCGCCTTTGGCGGATATTGTGATTAATCTTCATGACAACATCAAATCGGCCACCAGCGGATTTGCTTCTTTTAGCTATGAATTAACCGAATACCGGCCGGCAGACTTGGTTCGGCTGGATATTTATGTAGCCGAAGATAAAGTGGATTCTTTTTCTCAAGTAGTTCATCAGAAGAACGCTCAAGCAGAAGGCAGAAGAATTGTCAAAAAACTCAAAGATGTTATTCCACGTCAAAACTTCCAAATCAAGCTCCAGGCGGCGATAGGAAGCAAATTTTTAGCGCGGGAAAATATTAAAGCCTTTCGCAAAGACGTTACCGCCAAGCTCTACGGCGGAGACGTGACCCGCAAAAGAAAACTGCTGGAAAAGCAAAAGAAGGGCAAGAAAAAAATGACCCAATCCGGTAAAGTGGATATCCCGCAAAAAGCTTTTTTGGAGGTGCTGAAAAGGTAGAAACATTTTTAAATTTAATTACTGATGTTACGCGCTTTTTAAAGCAGCCTTTCTTAAAAAATTACTGAAGTTCGACTTCTGCATCCGCAGAATTAGAACTTCAAACAGTCGCATAATTGGAAAATACGTTCATATTAAACTATAATAAGTATATGCGCGTAATACCCAGTTAATTATTTTGATTTTGGTGTACATAATTATTTAACATTTGTAACAATATTGCAGAGGGGGTGTAGTATGAGTCAAATTCAGTTCCTTGAAAAAGGATTTAGTGAAGGCGATGTTAACGCTTTTTTCAATTCACCGGGGCGAGAATTTTTTTGGGAATTTCTGAAACTGTTTCGCGGAAAGGGAACAGTAACACTTGATGAGTTGAAAAAATTCCACAAAAAAATAAATTGCGACAGTCATTTGAATTATATAATTTTTCAGTTAACCGAGATGGGGATGATATTTAAGAGCGATGAACGGGTAATATCATCATCACCCGGCGCTCCATTTAATATAACGCCTGTTTATAGTTTAACTTCTCTGGGTGAAAGTTTTATGGAAAATTATTTGTAAATTTAGCGCAACCGCCGGAGTACAAAACAAATGCTTAGTATGCATAATATGGCCGGTAAAAATTTTATCGGCCTTTATTCCTATTCAAAGGCAGAATTAAAATTTTTGTTTGGGAGTATTATTATAAAAAGGGGGTGGATGATGAACTGGGAATTATGTTTCGAAGAATTTTTTTACAACTTTAGGGAGCTTGTTCATTCAAATAATGAAAATAAAATCTGGCCGGTAAAAATTTTTTTGGCCGGCATTGAACATCACTTTGAAATAATTGATTGGGAGTGGAGTGAAAAATATTTTGAATTCGCTTGTGACTTTGTAAAGCAGAGTAATATTTTTTTACAAGAAATTGAAAATGAGAAGTTGTCTCAAGAAGAAATAGAACTGGTTGAAATTTTAACTGATTTAAAGAGACTGGGAGAAGTGTTAATTTGCCAAGAAGAGGAAGGAGGATGGGAAAATGGATTTAATTAATTTTTACAACCAACGATAATGCCGGGTAAAATTCAAAAAAGAAATTCCCCGGCTTTTTTATTGCCAAGAAGGGATATTTATGCTAACCTGCTTTTTCAAGCAAGACGGTACTTTGAAAATATTTTGTCAAATTGGTTTAAATTATGAAACGAAGCTGTGACTATCTTAAAAGTCTATTAGGGTAAACGTAATTGGTAAGTCGAGACGGCAAAAAATGATTGAAAAACGAGGGGGAATGAAAATGACTATTTATCAAGAATATTTTGACAAGCTAATTAAGATTTGGCAAGAAAATGACTATTACTGCGATAAAAACAGAGGAGACGAAGAGATCTCAAAGTCTCTGCAAGAGATAATTGCTTCTATTGCCGAGTCAAAAACTTCTTCGGAGGAAATTATTAGAGAAATTATCAATATTAATACCGAATTGATAAAATTTAAATTAAGAGGGTTTGAAAGAGTTGGTCTTGAAGGCTGTATAGACAATGCTTTCCCTTTTTTTGTGGGAATTCAAGCCAATCTTTACCAAACCAAGAAAACGCTTGGCAGGGTTCTGAAAGTGGTAGCGAAAAATGTGGGTAGTCAAGAAAGGAAGGAGATATTTAAAAAATTAATTCAAGAAGAGGAAGGTGGATGCGGCTTAAATAATTTAATCAAAATGGCTTATGAAAATGAAGAAGAGGTAATTCTTTTGAATTTTTTCGGCGTAGATATACTTAAAGCTTTTTTGGAAGTGAGAGAATAATAATCAAATGGAGGTTAGTTATGCAATCTTATCGGCAAATCTTCGACCATTTTATAGAAATAATGTCTAACAACCCGGGCGGGATATCAAAATTTAATCATGGATTTCATTGCCTAAACAAAAAGGTAGCGTTAGCCGCAAGGGAGATGGAATTGGAAGATATGCTCTGGGATTTTATAGAATTAAATTACGAATTGATGAGATTCGGCAATTGGAGGAGCCTGATTTTAAGCAACTGGGAGCAGTCGATCTGGGCGAGAAACTTTGGTGAAATGCTAGAACGGCCTATTTCATGGGCAAAGGCTACTTTAGAAATAGTTAAAGAGAAACATAGCAGTGAAGAAATCAAGGAATCTCTTAGAAACATAACTTCCAATGAAGAAAAAGCTTTTATTTTGGAGGAGATTCTAAATTTATCCGCTGCGGATTGCGGAAATATGTTTATCTTATCGATATTTATCAATGAGATTTGCAGTGTTTGGCAAGAGAAGCTTAATGACTTTCTTGAAAACACGGAAGGGGGCAGGGAAATTAGCAAGTTGCTTTAAGGTTTTAATCAAAGGGATTCACAATTCAAAATGAATCCCTTTTTTATTTTTCAAAACACCTTTTTCACTTTTTAACTGAATAATATTTGGATAAAATGAAAAATTTTGACTTTATCAACTTTTTTTGCTAAATTTATCTTGTTGATAAAAAATTGTCCCGGTAGCTCAGCTGGATAGAGCAACGGCCTTCTAAGCCGTAGGTCGCAGGTTCGAATCCTGCCCGGGACGCCGTGAACCACGTGGGGTTCACGGCCATGAAGCCCAACGCGGTTCATGGCTGTAACTTCAACGAGCCTCTTCCTATGTTCTACGTTTACGTACTAAAAAGTGAAAAAGACGATAGATTTTACATTGGGTTTACTTCAGACCTTAGAAGAAGACTGGATGAACACAAAAAAGGGAAAACAAATTCAACCAAAACGAGATTGCCTTTGGATTTAATTTATTATGAAGCCCATAAATCTGAGGTTGATTCCAGAAGAAGAGAAAAATACTTCAAAACCAGTAAGGGCAAGAGTAGTTTGAGGCAGATGTTAAGGGGTTCTCTTATGGGTGATGAAATGTAATTGCATAGCTGTTGAGTTTTCTACGATTTGGCAGGCATGAGTCCCGCCGAATCGTCCACTTCAATATCTTCCGGCGACTTCTCAAAGTCGCTTTTTTGTTAGAGAACTTGCATAAAAGCCTACAAAATGATATTTTAAATTTAGATTAATACAGATATATGAAAAGCAATCAACACAAGCAAATAGTCCTATTTCCAGCAGCCTTGTTTTTGGCTGTTTTTTTCTGTTTTAATACTCATAAATAATCCAACAATATGGACACCGTTTTTGTTTTACTTTTTCTGATATCATTGCCAGCTTTCCTAATCAGTCTATTCTATCCAAAGCCTTTTTTGGCATTGTTCAAAAATAAGCTAACCAAGGGAGGAGTTAGAATTGCTCTCGGAATGATCATGATTTTCTTTTTTATAGCTCTTGGAATTACCTCAGATTATTCTAAAGAAGATAAAAAAGAAGAAAAAGTTGCTGGCCTTCAAAGCGAGGTTGAACAATTAAAAGAAGAAAACGAGAAACTAAAAAAAGGAGAGGCGGAAGAAGCAAAAGACAATTTAGTCGAATCAGAAGCAGAAAATGAAAAAGAAGAGGAAACAGTTAAAAAATCAGCTGAAGGAGAAGAAGCTGAACAGAATGAAGCAGGGGAGAAGGCAGAGGAAGAAATAGAAGAAAATCAGAATGAAGATAATGAAATGCAAGAGACAAAAGAAGACAACGAAAAGGAAGAAGCTAATCAGATGCAGAAAGTTACCAAAGTTATCGACGGAGACACAATAAAACTTGAAAATGATGAAGTTGTCAGATATATTGGCATCGATACGCCGGAAACAGTTCATCCTTCCAAACCAGTCCAATGCTTTGGAGAAGAAGCCAGCAAAAAGAATACTGAGCTTGTGGAAGGCAAAGAAGTGAAATTGGAAAAGGATGTTTCCGATACTGACAAATATGATAGGTTGTTAAGATATGTTCACGTGGGAGATACTTTTGTAAATGATTATTTGGTTAGAAATGGCTATGCCTATTCTTCCAGCTATCCGCCGGATGTAAAATACCAAGATCAGTTTGCCCAAGCCGAAGAAGAAGCAAGAGAAAACAAAAGAGGCCTTTGGGCTGACGGGGCTTGCGAGGAAGAGACAGAGGAAGAAGAAGAGAAAATAGAAGAAGAAACTGCCCCTCTGCCGGCGCCGGCCTCAACCTCAAGCTGTGATTGTTCTGGCAACACCAAAAATTGCTCTGATTTCTCCACTCACAACGAAGCACAAGCCTGCTATGAATCCTGCCTTTCCTCTGTTGGCACAGACGTTCACAGACTGGATCGAGACAAAGACGGAGAAGCCTGCGAGTCTCTGCCGTAAATAATAATTATGAAATAAAGAATATGTATTGCGAAAAATGTGGTAATCAGTTGTCAGAAAATGCAAAATTTTGTAGTAAATGTGGTGCTGAGAAAAAGAAAGTAAAAGCCCCAGAACAGAAGGAGCCAAAACAGGTTCTTACAAAAGACGCTATAAGAGATAAAAAAAGAGAGGAAAAGGGAATTCCGAGTGAAGTTAAGGGGTGGAACTGGGGGGCAACATTAATACCTTTAGTCTGGGGTCTTTGGCATAAAATTATAATTTATACTATTTTAGGTTATCTGCTTGCTACATTGATTCCCGTATTAGGATTTATAATCTGGGCTATTATTTTCGGAATAAAGGGTAATGAATGGGCGTGGAAATATGGGGAATGGGAAAACATAGATCAATTCAAGGAATCACAAAGAAAATGGAAGATCGCTGGATTTATAATTTTTCCTACAGGAAGCTTACTTCTTTTTCTTTATTATACTGGAATTCTGGAAGATTTGTTGTTCAACTAGTACTTGTGGGAATTACTATGAAAAATTTTGCAAGTACAATAAATTACATTTTACATAACAATCAATAAGATACTTTAAACTATTCAATTTATTCATAAAATAATTATGCTTTTTAGATAAAAAAGGAGTAAATCAATAATAAATAATTTTTGAAGCATGTATTGTGAAAATTGTGGAAATAAAATTAATGATAGCGATAACTTTTGTGAAGGTTGCGGAAAGAAAATAGAATCTAATTTCGACAACATAAGCTCAAAAGATAGAAATAAATTAAAAAATAAGGCCTGGTTCAGATTTTTTAAATTGATTTATATAACAGCATTTTCCTTATCTATTGTTGTGTTTATTTTCCTTTCTCTTAAGGAGATTCCAGAAAAAAGTATAGATCGAGAACGGTCTTTTATAAAATGCGATAATGGAAAAAAATATTTTGAAGAAGCAAGCTCTTCATATGGGTATAGTGATAAATTATCAATTTTCAATGATCAAGACGCGAGACGTTTATGTGCGTATACTATAAATTATAATGATTATTTGACAAAGAAAAATTTTAGCAAGAATTATGAATTTCATCCTGTGTATACTAATCCGAATTATAAAGAATGGCTTGGTTATTCCTTCTTGTCTTTAGTAGCCATTTTAATATTTTTTAAGTTAGTTAAGTTTGCCTTTTTTTACATTGCCATAGGAGAAAAGCCAAATATTGAACAGGAAGTAAAAAAGATTTTTTAATTTGAAATTATGTTTTGTAAAAATTAAAATAATAAAAGGGATAAATTTTGTAATAAATGTAAAAATGAGGCAATTAAACAGGTTGCAATAATGTAAGAGTGTAAACAGAAGAATTTAAATAAATAGTGAGCCAGGGTGGAGGTTAAATTACGCAAAAACGGTTCCCGCTTCATTCACTAGGCGACGCACATTGGTGTGAAAGTAAAGAAAGTAAATAAAGTGAAGAAAGTTGAAAAGTTGAGAAAGCAGGAGAGCGGGAAAAGTTAGTTTTTGGCGACTGAATAATGCAAAATAAGCCTTCAAATAAGCCAAAATAAACCCGACAAACACTGTTTGTCGGGTTTAAAAGCCCCCTAATGTCAACTTTTTAAACCAAACCAATCAACCGCCAAACTGCCGAAAAGACCTTTGCTAGAGGTCTTTTTTTGTGGAATAATTTGATTTTCGGCGAGTTTTATAATAAGATTAGAGGTAATTGCAGGCTTTTTATCCCCAATTTGGAATAAAACACGTTTAATTAATAGTGTCTTTATACTATGAAAAATAGCAATCTTACAAATGCAAAAAGGGTCAAGAACGATGAATTTTATACTCAATACAATGACATCCAAAAAGAAATTCAGGCTTATCTTGACTATAACCCCGATGTTTTTCGCGGCAAGGTAGTTTATTGCAACTGCGATGATCCTTATGAGAGCAATTTTTTCCGCTATTTTGTGTTAAACTTCAAAAAACTCGGACTGAAAAAACTTATCACCACCAGCTATAAACCCTCTCCGGTGGCAAATACCCAGCTGACGCTTTTTGGCGGCAACAAAACGCTCACCCCAAAAAAAGGCCGGCCGAAGGTAACCGCCAATAAATTTATTATTGGCGATGTCGGCGACATAAACGCTGACGGGGAATTCAATTTGCAAGACATTGCCAAGCAGTTAAAGGAAAATAAAAATAATGAATGGGAGCCGCTGGAGGGCGACGGCGATTTCAGAAGCCCCGAGTGTGTAGAGCTACTGGAGCAATCTGACATCGTAGTAACAAATCCGCCGTTTAGTTTATATCGTAAATACTTAGGACAGCTTATTAAATATAATAAAAAATTTGTGATAATTGGAAGTAAGAATACGATTACCTATAAAGATATTTTTCCGCTCATCAAAGACAATAAAATGTGGGTCGGTACAACCAGTTTCAACAAAGACATGCTTTTTATAGCTCCGCCAAATGCCGACCTTAGCAATAAGCCAAAAACAGCAATTCGAAAAGTGAACGGCATCACATATTTACGATCGCCGTCTGTGTGGTTTACTAACCTTGATCATGGTCGTCGCCACCAACCATTGCCCCTGATGACCATGGCCGACAACAAAAAGTTCAACAAAAAAGTTCAAAAAAACGAAAACAGCTATCAGAAGTATGACAACTACTATGCCATTGAAGTTCCGTTCACTAATGCGATTCCCAGCGACTACGAAGGCATAATGGGCGTACCGATTAGTTTTTTGGATAAGTACAATCCGGAGCAGTTTGAGATTGTTGGTGGGACAGCAAATGGACAAGTCTCTGATAAATTTAAAACCGGAAATTTTAATGTGTACAATAATCCAATTTCAAACGATAAAAAAATTTATCAAAGAATTTTGATTAGGCATAAGGAGAAATAATCAATATGTTTTTTTATGATAAAGAAAGTAGATGTAAAAAAAGCTGCAAGTTTTAAGGAATACGTTCAAGATTTTGATTTCAATAAAATCAATACATTTTTTGGCTACAATGGTTGTGGTAAAACCACATTATCGAGGATTTTTAATTGTTTAGAAGAGAAAGAAATTATTGATGAATTAAAAACAGAAGATACAGAAATACCTTCATTCTCAATAAAAACAAAAACCCAGACATTTTCTGAAAATGATTTAGAAAATGATCTAAAAATTAAAGTATTTAATCAGGATTATGTAAGCAAAAATATATACTACAACAACTTAACAGGTGTTTTGGTCGCTGGTGAGGAAAGCCAAGAAAAACAAAACAAGATTGTCGAATTAACAAAGAAGAAAGAAGGCTTGGAATCACAGAAAGAATCACAGGGAAAGAATAAAGAAGAATTACAAAATGAAATTTATGACTTAAATTCAAAAATAGAAAAGAAAAAAAGTGAAATTGCTAAGTTTATTAGATTGAATTTAAAAGGTTTTAATAATAGTTATTATACAAGGACTGATTTAGATAAATTTAAAAAAAGTGAAAAATTTGAAAAATATAAAAAATTAAAAATTGATTTACAAAAGGAGATTCAAAATTACAATTCAACAAACAAGCAAAATATTGATATTTTGAGGCCGTTACGGCAAATTACAGAAAATGACATTGAAAAAATAAACATTATTTTGCAATCATCTGTTTTAGATAGTGTAAAAATAGCAGAAATTACAGCAGAATTTGAAAAATGGGCTCGTGATGGTTTAGAATTACACAAGTATAAAGAAACCACTGAAAAACACCCTACCCCCGAACCTTAAAAAATGTTACAATAG
>CAZDHE010000023.1:0-12535 GCA_964505305.1 uncultured Bdellovibrionales bacterium | reverse complement strand
TTATTGAAATTGCTGAATGGACAGCTTTTCAGTTAGGATTTGCTTTGAATTTTCCTGTTAGTTGGTTTTCTGTTTTGTTAGCGCTTGGATTTTCTTTGTTGGTAGGAGTGGTTTTTGGTTATAAACCCGCTCGCAAGGCCGGTGAAATGCAGCCTATGGAGGCGATGAGGAAAGATTAAGGCAAGAGGCGGGGAGAAAGGGGTAGGAGTGAGAAAACCCAAAACCCAAATGAAATCCAAATTTTAAAACTCGAAGGTTAAAATTTGACATTTGAGATTTAGTCCCGGTGGAATAATCCCGGGTCCTCGGGAATAAGATTTTTTCAAAATCTTATTCCACCGGGTAGTTATTTGACATTCTTTTTTCTTTCTTCTTAATTTTCTCTTAAGCCCCTAAACCTGACAAACAGTGATTGTCGGGTTTAGAGCCGGAATGGGTTTCCGGTCCATTTCAGGGGTTCATTTAACTCCTACCAAAACGGAAACGAGAAAAACCCAAGAACCGGCTCGAGAGACCCGCTCCGGCGAAAAGGAAAAGCCGGTTAATCTCTTGGGATTACCGGCTTTTAGCTGTTTTGGTCCAGCGGACATTGATTTTGAAGAAATGGGCAAGAAGAATTACCGAATTAAGGAATGATCCTCCGCTGATTTTAGCATAGAAATCTATTAGATTACCGCTCCTTTGACAACCATAGCAGTAAAACAGATCGTTTTGGGTTGAATATTTTAAAGAAGGTGTTGTTTCTCGGTGAAAGGGACAAATAATATATATGTCACCCTTTTGACTAGCTCTGCCTGAGAAGGCAGTGTCTGCGCCTACAAGCGGGGCAATGTCTGCGATTGAGTGAATTCTGATTTTCCGGCAGACCTCTTCAAAATTTGTGATGTGTCGATTTCTTCTTCCCATTTTTTCCTCCTTGAAAAGAACTTTATGGCTGCTTTCCGCGTGTCTCAGACAAAGCTTCATAACTCTTTGAATGTGTGGGCGGATCCTTTAGCGCCACGTAGGAAAGCAGCCGCCGCTCCAGTTGAATAATTTACTCGCGTGACTTTGCGCAGAAAAGATCCATACATTCAAAGCGCTCACTTTAATCCTCTTGTATCATAGGTTTTGGTAGTCGTCAAAGATTCTTTGGCCAGTTTTCCGGGCGGGGGTTGTTTATTGGGTGTTTGATGTATTTGTTTAAATGTTTAGATGGTAATATGCTGAAATGAAAAGGACACTTCTCTGGGAAAAACCTTGAAGTTCGACTTCTGCATCCGCAGAATTCGAACTTCAGTTTCCTTGCTTCTTAATTCTTACTTCTATTTAAACTTTTAGCTTTGAGCTGCGGCTTTGAACCGAGTGGAACAATCTTGCTTCGCAAAAGTTCCACCGGGCTGACTTTTAAGCTCTTACTATTGACTCTCGTCTCGAATACCCGGGATCAAAATCATTTGACTTTTGAGTTTAGCCATTTGTCATTTTAGTTTCTCTCCCCTTACCCCTTATTTCTTGACTCTTGCTTCTGTTTTAAACTTTAAACTTTAAACTTTAAGCTATGGCTTTGAATTTTGACTTTTAAGCTTTGAGTTCTCAACTCCTTGCCCCTTACTTCTTGCTTCTTACCCCTTTCATTTGACATTTGAGCTTTGAAATTTGTCATTTCAAACCCTCGCCCTTGCTTCTTTTTTGACATTTTTTTGACTTGGGATTATTATTGAAATAAGTCTGAAGCTATAATTTATTGTTGAAAAAGTAAAATGAATAAACTAAAAAATTTTAAAGAAATTTTAATTAAAAAGAAAAAAATTGCTGTGACGGGAGCGGTGTTATTGTTAGTGTTGGTGTTGCTTGGGGGAGTTTGTTTTTTCGGGATTTTAAATTCTTGGACTAAGCCTATTTTTAAGGTGATTCCTTATCCGGCTGCGGTGGTGGAAGGAAAAAATTTCATTACTGCCGGAGATTTTATTGATAATTCGGAGTCTATAAAAAAATTCTACCGAGAAAACGATTTTTCGGAGATGGGCTTGAGAGTGGACTTTGAAACTCAAGATGGGAAACTTAGATTAAAAATCAAGGAAAAAGATGTTTTCAACAAGATGATAGAAAATAAGATTATAGAATTGGCGGCTCGGGAAAGAGGAATTGAGATTTCCAAAAAAGAAGCCGAGGATGCTATAAAATCTAAAGCCGAAGAAGCCGGCAGCGTGGATAAATTAGTTGGCAGTTTGGAAGAGATGTATAATTGGTCTTTGGAAGATTTTAGGGATAACGTGGTGATACCTCAGCTTTATTTGGAGGGTCTAATGGAGCATTATAGGAGCGAAGTGGCTAAAAAAAGAGATTTGAAAAAAATCAATAAAGCCATGGATTTGCTTGAAGAAGGGGATGATTTCGAAGAAATTGCCAAAGAATATTCCAAGGGGGAAACCGCTGAAGAGGGAGGGGATTTGGGATGGCTAAAAAAAGAGCACCTGGTTCCGGAGGTGGCGGATAAGGCTTTTGAGATGAAAAAGGGAGATTATTCCGGGATAATTCAAAGTTCTCTTGGTAACCATATTATTTATTTAGAAGACATTAGAGGGGAAGGCAAAGAAAAAGAAGTTAAGTTAAAACAGATTTTTACCAGAGAGGGCGATTTTCTGGGTTGGCTTGAGGAGATAAAAAAAGAAGCTGACGTCAGAGTTTTTCTGAATGAGTATGAGTGGGACAAGACACGGGGAGAATTGATTTTCAAGAATGACAATTTTGAAAAAAAAGCAGAAGAGATACGTATGAAATCCACGGGAGACCCGAGTATTAATTGAGATGCTGATTTAAAGAGAGAGAAAAAAGAAGCAAGAAGTAAGAAGCAAGAAGTAAGGAATTGAGAATTCAAATCTCATCCCGAGTACTCGGGACAAAAATCAACCCGGTGGAACTCTTGCGAAGCAAGATTGTTCTACTCGGGTCAAAGTTGCATTTTAAAGCTAAAAGTTAAAACAGAAGCAAGGGGAGGGAAACAAGAAACAAAAAGTAAGGGTTTGAAATGACAAGTATTCGCCCGGTAGTTATTTGTCATTGAGGCTGTTGAAGTTGCTAAATTAAAATCATTTTATTATTTTTGTCCACAGAATTGTCTGAAGAACTATTTATATTATATTGGCGTTGTTGATGATAGATAGTTGATTGTTAATCAATTTATAAATACAGAATTTAAAATATAGAAATTATAATTCATAACTTTTTAATTGTTTATTATGAAAATTTCCATAGAAGAGGAAAAATGTATAGGTTGCGGAGTGTGTCAATCTTTATTCCAAGAGTGTTTTCGGTTGGATGGAGATATGGCCAAGGTTGTTAAAGAAGAATGCCAAGAGTGCGACTTAGAGGAGGTAGTAAATAGTTGCCCCACTGGAGCAATTAATTTGGATAATAATTAATCTTTTTTTATGCAAAATTCAGAAGAACAAAAGGAAAATCTAAGTAATCTCTCAACGGAAAATGCAGATAAGACAAATACTGAAAAAGCAAAAAACAGTCCGATGAGCGGAAAATATATTTTTCCTTTGTTGGGACCTGTTATTTTGCTAAGTGTTTTGTTCGGAGGATTAGCCGGATTTTTAGCCGGAGGAGATTTTTTTGATAGGGAAGGAAGCTTTTTAGATCCCGATGATGAAAAAGAACAAAAAGACTCTCCCGGTTCAAATATTCAAGAAGAACTTTCTTTGGAAGAAGAGAGCAATTCAGTAGTGGGAGCCGTAAAAGGAGCTTCCCCGGCAGTTGTGAGCATTGTTGTTACTAAAGATGTTCCCAAGTTGGATAGCTTTTTTCAAGATCCATTTTCCGATGATCCGTTCTTTAACCCTTTCGGTTCTAGACAAAGGGAAAATCAAGAGCCGGAAACGGAAAGGCGTGAAATCGGAGGCGGTACTGGCTTTATTATTGATCAAGAGGGGTATATTGTAACCAACAGGCATGTAGTGAGCGACACGGGTGCGGATTATACCGTTATGACAAACGAAGGTCAGGAAATGGAGGCCGAAGTGTTAGCTATGGACCAATTTTTAGATGTAGCATTTTTAAAGGTAGATCCAAAGGAGGATTTGTCGGTTCTGAAAATGGGAGATTCAGATGGCTTGCAAATTGGACAAACTGTTATTGCTATTGGCAATTCCCTGGGGGAATTTAGGAATACCGTTTCTAAGGGAATTGTCTCCGGACTAAAGAGGAATATTGAAGCCGGAAGCGGGATCGGCCAATCGGAGGTTTTAGAAGAAGTTATTCAAACCGATGCGGCTATTAACCCCGGAAATTCGGGCGGGCCGTTATTGAACTTGCAAGGCGAGGTTGTTGGTATTAATGTTGCTATGGCTCAAGGCGCGGAAAATATTGGATTTTCCATTCCCATAAATCAGATTAAGGATATATATCAAGGCGTAAAAGAGGAAGGCAGGATAGTGAGGCCTTATTTGGGAGTAAGGCATGTTTTAATAAATGAGCAAATTCAGGAGGCCAATGATCTTCCGGTGAGTCACGGAGCTTTGATTGCAAGAGGTGAGAGTTTATCCGACTTGGCTGTTGTCCCCGGAAGTCCGGCGGATAAGGCTGGTTTAAAGGAAAATAACATTATTTTGGAAGTGGATGGAGAAAAGGTAACTGAGGATAATGGATTGGCGCAAATTATAAGAAATAAGCAGGTCGGACAGAAAGTGAATCTCAAGATTTGGGACAAAGGAGAAGAAAAGAACGTTGAAGTAACCCTGGAAGAATCGGATAAGTAAGAGGTTAAAAAGACAGATGTTAAAAAAGAAGCAAGAAGTAAGAGAGGGAAAACCCAAAACCCAAAACCCAAATGACAAATTTTGACATTTTAGCTTTTGACCTTTGGATTTGATTTGGCATTTGAGCTTAGTCATTTGTCATTTTAATTCCTTGTTTCTTTCTCCTTGCTTCTTGCTTATAATTAAATTTAGTCAATGAATTTTCAAAAATTTACCAATAAATCTCAAGAAGTTATACGCAATGCTCAAGGTATGGCAATGGAAAATAGTCAACAACAAGTGGATGTTTGGCATTTGGCTTATGCGCTTGTTTCCCAGGAAGATTCTTTGGTTTCAGAAATTTTGAAGCAGCTCAATACTTCTCTTGAGGAGATTAAAAATAAAATCAAAGACGGCATTGACAGCTTGCCCAAAGTAGAAAGTATTGGGAGCGCTGAGAATATTTATGTAACTCGAGAGTTGGCGGAGGTTTTAAATAAAGCCGAAAAAGAAGCCAAAAACTTAGGAGATGATTATGTTTCTGTGGAACATCTTCTTTTGGCTGTTTTGAAATCCGGCCATCAAAGCAGTGAGATTTTTTCTCAGGCCGGAGTAGAAGAGAATAAAATCCTAAGTGTTTTAAAAAGCATCAGAGGGTCTCAAAAGGCTGACAGCCCTGATCCGGAAGGTAAATACCAATCTTTGGAAAAATATACTATCAACTTAACTCAAAGAGCTAAAGAAGGCAAAATTGATCCGGTTATTGGTCGGGATGATGAGATAAGAAGAGTGATTCAAGTTCTCTCCCGCCGAACTAAAAACAACCCTGTTTTACTGGGAGAGCCCGGAACGGGCAAGACAGCCATCGCGGAAGGCCTGGCCCAGAGAATTATAAGTGGTGATGTGCCGGAGAGCCTTAAGGATCGGGAGTTGGTGGCTTTGGATATGGGCTCTTTGCTGGCCGGCACCAAATTTAGAGGAGAGTTTGAGGAGAGATTGAGAGCAATTATTAAGGAGATAGAAGATTCCAATGGTAAATACGTAACCTTCATAGACGAGTTGCACACTTTGGCCGGAGCCGGGGCCACAGAAGGCTCTATGGACGCTTCCAATATGTTAAAGCCGGCTTTGGCCAGAGGAACTTTGAGAATGATTGGAGCTACCACGCTACAAGAGTATCAAAAATACATTGAAAAAGACGCCGCTTTGGAAAGAAGGTTCCAGCCTGTTTATGTTCAAGAGCCCACTGAGGAGGATGCGGTGGCTATTTTGAGAGGAATTAAAGAAAAATACGAGCTTCATCACGGAGTTAAAATAACTGATGAAGCTATCGTGGAGGCGGTTAATTTATCCAATAGGTATATCTCAGACCGCTTTTTGCCGGATAAAGCCATAGATTTAATCGATGAGGCCACCTCCACCTTGAAAATGGAAATTGATTCTATGCCTACGGAAATAGATCAAATGGAAAGAGAAAAAAGGAAGCTTGAAATCGAGGAAAAAGCTCTAAAAAAAGAAAAAGACGGTAAAAATAAAGAAAAACTGGAAGAGATTAGAAGACAAAAGGCTGAGATTGAAGATAAATTAAAAAAAGTAAAGTTGCAATGGCAAAAAGAAAAAGAACTAATTGACGGAATTAGAAAACACAAAGAAGAAATTGACAAACTCAGAAATGAAGCCGAACAAAAAGAAAGGGAAGGGCAATTGGACAAAGTGGCGGAAATAAGATATGGCAAAATTCCTCAACTAAAAGATCAAATCAAACAAGAAGAGAAAAAATTGGCCGATATACAAGGGGATGATCCCGTGTTAAAAGAAGAGGTTACCCGGGAAGATATAGCCAAAGTAATTTCCGGCTGGACAGGCATTTCCGTTTCCAAGATAGTAGAAGAAGAAGCGGAAAAATTATCCAGAATGGAGGCGGAATTATCAGGCAGGGTTGTTGGCCAAAAAGAGGCAATTGAAGCTGTTTCCAACGCGGTTAGAAGATCCCGAGCCGGCATTTCCGAAGAAGGAAGACCGATTGGCTCTTTTATGTTTTTGGGGCCCACCGGAGTTGGTAAAACCGAGTTGGCAAAAGCATTGGCGGAGTTTTTGTTTAATGATGAAGAGGCAATGATTCGACTGGATATGAGCGAGTTTATGGAATCGCACAGTGTTTCCAAAATTATCGGTTCGCCTCCCGGCTATGTGGGTTATGAAGAAGGCGGGCAGCTTACAGAAAAAGTTAGAAGAAGGCCTTATAGCGTAATTTTGTTTGACGAGATAGAGAAAGCTCATCCGGATATCTTCAACGCTTTACTGCAAGTTTTGGATGACGGAAGACTGACTGACGCCAAAGGACGAGTGGTTAATTTTAAAAATACCGTTATTATACTAACTTCTAACATTGGTAGCGAGGTGATTAATGAAATGCAGGGGCTTGTTGGATTTGAAAACAATGAAAACAAAAAATCGGAAAAAGAAGTAGATGAGGAAGAGATGGAAAGGAAAGTAATGCAAGCCATTAGGACCAAGTTTAGGCCGGAATTTTTAAATAGGTTGGATGATATTATCATTTTTCATTCCTTAAAAGAAGATGAGATAAAGGAAATCATAGAGCTTCAAATTGAAGAGGTTAATTATAGATTGAAAGACAAGAATATTAAATTAAATTTGACGGAAAAGGCTAAAAAGTTTTTAATGAAAGAAGGGTTTGATCCGATTTACGGAGCTAGGCCTCTTAAGAGGGTGATTCAAAAGCAGATTTTGGATGAATTAGCTTTGAAGATTATAAACGATCAAATCAATGAGGGCGAGGTAGAAGTGGATGCGAAGAAAGACGGAGTAGTTTTTAAGAAAAAATAAATGCTTAAACTGGAAAATTTGACGGTTTCCGCCGTAGAAGGTGGGGAGCGTTTGCTGAAAAATATCAACTTGGAAGTTGGAGAGAATGAAATCCATTGTGTTTTAGGTAGAAACGGAAGCGGCAAAACTACTTTGGCGTATTCTATTTTGGGGTTAAGCGGATATAAACAGAACTCGGGGAGGCTTTTTTTCCAGGGGGAACGTTTAGATGATCTGCAGACTTTTGATAGAGCTCGGAAAGGAATCACAATAGCTTTCCAGGAACCGGCCAGATTTGACGGATTGGCGGTGAAAGACTTTCTTGTAGCCGGCAATACAAAAATTAGTCAGCAAGAATTGTTGGACATCATGAAAATAGTCGGCTTAGAGGAGGAAATTTTAAAGAGAAGGCTGGATGAAAAATTAAGCGGCGGAGAAAGAAAAAGAATAGAATTAGCTTCAGTAGTGGTTATGCAACCGCGCTTGATGATTTTGGATGAGCCGGACGCTTCCTTGGATATTATCGTTTACAATGAGTTTTATGATATTCTTTTGGCTATAAAAGAAAAGTTGAAGTGTTCTATTCTGCTGATCACCCACAGAGAAGAGGCCGGTTTGGTGGCCGACAAAGCTACTTTAATGGAAAATGGAGAGGTGATGGCAACCGGATCTTTTCGTCATGTAATGAGAAAATATTGCGATTTAACCGGTCGAAGAGATAGATGTATGGCCGGTAAAAAGATTCGGATGTAGAAACTTAAACCTTCATTTTACAATCGTTAAGAATTTTGCAAAAAAATAAAATATGTTATAATTGAAATACTTGCTTTTGATGGTTTGAAGTCAAAAAACTCCAACTAAAACAAGAAAGGGTTAATCTCCGGATTTTTTTTACAAGTAGGCTTCTTTGCCTCTAAACTAATTTATCTGTGTGTGATTGAGCTTGAATAAAAGCTGAACATCAAAATCTATGAAAGATCAAAAGAAAAATGTTTTTGTCAGTAATTGGATTTTTGTTGTTAAGAGAGGCCAATCTTTTATTGAGTTTCGAGGTTAGCCAGGTTTAGTGTTTGGAAGCAACTTCATTAAAAAGTAGCAAAAATTTTCAACGGAAGTATTTATAACATTTTTGAGAAAGCAGTTTTTTGATAAGGTTTAAAAGAAAGAATTTTTATAACAATAAAAACAAAATGAAAAAGTTTAGTTTTTTTAATAAAAATAAAAAAGATACCGGCTATTTTTTGGCTTTGGATATTGGTACGGAATTTATAAAAAGTCTTGTTTTTAAGACTGATCAAGACAATCGGAAAGGAGTGGTTGTTGGAGTGGGCCGGTCCAGACAAAAAGCCGGAAATATGACTTCCGGAGCAGTTAGTGATATAAACGGAGTTATTCAGACTTGCCAAGATTCTATTAGTAGAGCTAAAGAACAGGCCGGCGTGGAAAACGTCAAAGATTGTATTATCGGTATCGCCGGAGAATTTGTTAAGGGAGCCACTACTACCGTTCACTACGAAAGAGCTAAACCGGAAATCAGGATAGATATGCCGGAGCTTAAAAATATTATTCAAAAAATTCAATGGAAAGCCTTGGAGCGTATTAGAAACCAACTTTCTTACGAAACCGGCCATACCGATATAGATGTAAAACTGATCAACGCCTCTCTTGTGGGGGTGAAGATAGACGGATATCGCGTTACCAATCCGGTAGGTTTTCAAGGCAGAGATGTTTCTATTGCTGTTTTTAACGCTTATGCTCCGATTATTCATTTGGGAGCTATTGAGTCCATAGCCAAAGCTTTAGACTTAAAGCTTCTTTCTATTGCGGCGGAGCCTTATGCGATTGTGCAAGGAATTGGCTTGGAGGAAGACCCTGATTTTGGGGGGATTTTTATAGATATTGGCGGAGGAACAACCGATATAGCGGTGGTTAAAAACGGAGGATTGGAAGGAACTTCAATGTTTGCTTTGGGAGGCCGAGCTTTCACTAAGAGATTGGCTTTGGAATTTGGCTTAACCTTAAAGCAGGCGGAGGAGCTAAAAATAATGTATGCCAGAGATGAGCTTAAAGAAAATGAAGCTAAAGATGTTACCCAATCTTTGAAAGAGGATTGCAGAATATGGCTTTCCGGGGTAGAGATAGCCTTGGAAAATTTTTGTTCCTCCAAATTGGATGTTTTGCCTTCCAATATATTTTTATGTGGAGGAGGAAGTGGTTTGCCGGATATTTATGAGCAACTTTCCTCGGGAGATTGGTATAAAAAACTTCCTTTTGCCAAGGAGCCTAAGGTTGGTTTTGTGCAGCCTCGAGACATGATTTACATTACCGATCAAACCAAATCACTTACCAATCCCCAAGATGTAACGCCTATGGGTTTGGCTTCTCTGGCTTTGGAAGTTGACGATAAGGACAAGATTATGGCCGGTGTTTTAAAAAGAGCTGTTAAAATAATTCAAAGCTAAAAATTATGAGAAAAACAATCTACATAGACACCGAGGAAGAGATAACCAATATAATTGAAAAGATATCCATAGAACCGGCTACGGAAATTTTTATGGTAGTGCCCAAAAACGCTTTGCTTTTGCAGGGAGTGGTAAATTTAAAATTGCTTAAAAAGGAAGCGGATAGGCTTGGCAAAAGAGTGGTTTTGGTTGTTTCAGATAAATACGCCAAGAAAATAATAGATAAAATCGGTTTTGAAATTAAAGAAAAAACCCCGAATGATTTTATGGCTGAGCAAGGAGAAAAAGAGCAACTCGCCACAACCAAAAAGATCCATTTTGATTCAACAGAAAACGACAGTGAAGAGGAAGCGGCCAAATGGAAGGAAAGTTTAAATCAGAAAAGAAAAATCGGAAGCGCCGGTTTTTATGACAATGAAGGGCAAGAAGAAGAGATTCAAGAAGCGTCTAAAAAAAACAAGGTTTATTCCTATCCCCGAAAAAGTCCCTTTGCCAATAAAAGCCGCCAAACCGTAGCGGGAATTTCCAAGGCCGGCGATAGTCGAAAACTGCAAGTAAGAGGCGGTTTTATTGCCGATGACAAAGAGAAGGAAATGATAAGAGAAAGCAAGGAGCGCAAAAGAAAACTTCATCATAGCGGCTATGAGAGACAAGAAAATTTAAAAAACAAGGAGGCTAAACAGAAGGAGGTTAAGCCAAAAAAATCACGCCCTGTTTTTCCTTTGCCGGGCAGCCAAAGAGAATTTTTTGATGAGAAAAAATTAGAGAATTTTTATAATGAAAAATCTTTTCACAAAGGAGGTATTTCTAAAAAAGAGGAAACCGCGTTCAGTAAGCCAAAAAAATCACGCCCGATTTTTGCTTATACGATATTGGCTGTTGCGGTTTTAACTATTGCTTCCTTGGCCGGGTACTGGTTTTATTTTGAAGTGCCGAAAGTAAATTTGACTTTATTTCCTCGAGCCGAGAACGTGTCGGCCGAATTTGATTTGTTAGTTAAAGATTCCAAGCGGATTGAAGATGCAAATTTAGAAAATGCGGACTCAAGCGACGAGGATGTTATCTATGGTTCGCTTAAAAAAATGACCTTTACTCAAACAGAAGAATTTTCTTCCAGTGGAGAGGAGTTTAGTTCAGATAAAGGAAAAGCCAGAGGCAAGGTTACTATTTATAATCATTATTCCTCTCAGGATCAGCCCCTGGTGGCTACCACCAGGATTTTGTCTGAGGATGGGAAGCTATTTCGCTTAACTGAAGGAGTGGTGGTTCCGGGAATGAGCGGAGAAGAGCCCGGGGTTGTAGAGGCTAAGGTTATGGCGGACGAACCGGGAGAGAGCTATAACTTAGAACCGTCGGTTTTTACCATAGAGGGATTCAAGGGCGGTCCCAAGTATGAAAAGTTTGAAGTGAAATCGGCAGATGCAATGCAAGGCGGCCAAGACAATATTGAAAATCAAAAAGTAAAAGTAGTTACCGGGGAAGATATAGATAAGGCTCGGGAGGAAACGGTGGAGAAATTAAAAGACTCATTATCTGCTAAAATAAAGAATGAAGCGGGACAGGGAATGACTTTTATAGAAGGTTCGGCGGAAAAAGAAATCATTGATAGCTATTCCGACTATGAAGAAGGTGAAGCCGCAGATAAGTTTAAGTATACTGTTAAGGAGGAGGTTGAATTAATGATTTTCCCTCAAGAAAAATTTGAAGAGATAGCAAAGACAAGGCTTAATCGGGAGGCTCCGGACGGTTTTGTTTTGGGTCAGATAAAGGATATTGAATACTTAAAGGATGTTACTGATTTTGAAGAAAAAGAGATGGAATTAAAAGTGAGGGCTGAAGCGGCTTATTGGCCGGAGATAAATCAAGAAGAAATGCAGCAAGACTTAGATAAAGCCAAAAGCCAGGAAATAAGAGACTATCTGACCAAGATGGAAGAGATAGAGAGAGCGGTGGTAACTTACGAACCGGATTTATTAAGAAATTTTTCAGTAAGGGTGGAGAATATTTTTATTAAAGAGGAGAAGGAGTGATTTGGTGAGGTGGAAAAGTATAAAAGTGAGGGCAAGTGAAGAAAGTAGAAAAAGTAAAACTCGCCCGAGTCTATTGGCGTCAGGCAGATTGGCTAAAAAATTAGAAAAGTTTTAAAAGTGGTTCGTGCTTCTTTGTTAGAGATTAGTTGTTGGTGCGCAAGGGTTATCAGGCGGTTGGTTGTCTCTTTCAAAACTTTGGATTCAAGAAACCTGATTCTGTATTTAAGAAATCTTTCTGTTGATGTGTAGGTAGAATAGGGAATAATAAATAAGAAACAAGAAGTCAATTTTGAATACACAAGACGAGACAAATCTCCAATAGCTAATTACAAATCACTCTCACCTCACCTCTCTAAACCCTCCAAACACAGTCTGTCGGGTTTAATCAGTTGACGTTTAATTTGATTTTTTTAGGACGATAGATAGATTTCAGTTGAGGATAAAAAACAAACAAAACCTTGACACCCCCCCCTCAATAATCTAAAATAAAATC
>CAZDHE010000022.1:0-13795 GCA_964505305.1 uncultured Bdellovibrionales bacterium | reverse complement strand
AAGCACTCGAAGACATAATCAAAAATCCGGAAAAATTAGAAAAAATGAAAAAAGCTAGCCGGCAGAAAGCTTTGGAATTGAGCTGGGGGAAGGTGGCTGGAGAATACACAAAAACTTACAAAGTTAAGAATGGAAAAAATGCATAGCAGTGAAAAAATATCGGTAGTAATTATAAACTACAATGGTTTTGAATATACAGAATCAGCAATTTTATCCCTCAAAAATCAATCTTGCTCAATAGATGAAATTTTAGTTGTTGATGATTGCTCCGCTGATCAAAGCAGAGAAAAGATCAAGGAAAAGTTTCCGGAAGTAATAGTTAAGCAAACTCAAAAAAATTCGGGTCCCGGGGTAGCGAGAAATTTGGGTTTAGAATCTGCAAAGAATAAAAAGATTGTCTTTCTGGATAATGACGTTGAGATTCACAGGGATGCAATAAAAAATTTGGCTGAAGAAAGTAAAAACAATTCGGGATATGTTTTTTTTGTGGCGAGGGTGTTGTATTCTAAAGACAAGAACATAATTCAAAAAGAAGGAACAGATATTCATTATTTGGGGATGACTTTAAATGTTAAAAATCACGGCAAGAAAAAAGATGAGGTAGTTGACTCAAAAAGAGAATTGGTGGCTTTTCCGGGAGTTTGTTATTTAGTCAATATTGAAAATTTGAATCAATTGGAAAAGCATGATGAAAGCTTCTTTTATACTTTCGAGGACTTGGATTTTGCTGTTAGGAATCACTTAAAAGGAAATAAAACCTTACTTGTTCCAAGTGCCGAGGTTTATCACAAAGAAGGAACAAAAGGCCTATCTCATAGAGGCGGCCATGAGTATCCGTCAAGAAGACTTTTCTATTTTATAAGAAATAGATGGTTTTTTATTTTGAAAAATTATAGTTTAAAATCAATTTTACTAACACTTCCTTTGAACATGGTTATTGAATTTTTGTTGTTGGAATTCTCTCTCTTAAAAGCAAGGGATAAATTGGTTTATTTTAAGAGCCATTTTTCATTGTTGAAAAATTTACCTCTGGTTTTGCGGAAAAGAAAACATCCGGTTGATATAAATAAATTTATCCATAATCATGAACTGCGTTTAAATGAATCGACTCTGGGAACCGGCTTAACGAGAGTATGTTTTAGTTTTTTAGATAAAGGATTATTGCTTTATGGCAAGTATATTCTAAACTTGAAAGATCCTATTAATTTATTATCAAAAAATGAAAAATAATCAAAGCTTAAAAATTACCATAATTACAGTCGTCTTTAACGGAGAAAAAATATTAGAAAAAACAATCCAATCTGTCGTAAAACAAACTTATCAAAACATTGAATATATAATTATAGATGGAGGCTCTAATGATAAAACTTTAGACATAATCAAAAAATATGAAAAACATATTTACTATTGGATAAGTGAATCAGACAAAGGAATATATGATGCAATGAACAAAGGTATTAAAAGGGCAAGTGGTGATTATGTGTATTTTTTGAACGCGGGAGATGCTTTAATTGATAAAGATGTTATTAAAAAGGTGGCAGGTGCTTTGAATAGAGAAAACGCATCAATGCTTCATGGAAACGTCGCCTATTTTGATCCTTTTTCCGGAGAAACTGTGAAGAAGGGAAGAAAAATTGAATTAGGTGATCTAAAGAAGGGCATAACTCCTTCTCATCAAGCCACTTTCATCAAGAGAAAAACTCTGTTAGAATTCAATGGATTTAATACGCAGTATTCAATTGCTGCTGACTTCGAACTTTTTTGCAGGTTATACAAGAAAGGAGTGGATAGTTTTTATTTTGATAAAAAAATTGCATATTATGACGGAGGCGGAGTGAGCTCCAATCAGCAAAAATGCTCAAGAGAAAAGAAAGAGATAATTAAAAAACATTTTGGCTATTTAAGTTATTCGATGTATAGCTTTAAAAGATTTTTTCTGGAGACTCTTTTGGTAGTGTTTAAGAAAATTAAATTATTGAATTTTTATTATAAGTTAAAGTATAAATATAACCTTAATATTTTTAAGTAATTTTAAATGAAAAAAGCAATTATTACCGGAATAACCGGGCAAGACGGATCCTATTTAGCAGAGCTTCTTTATGAAAAAGGCTATGAAGTGCATGGAATTATAAGAAGAGGAAGCGCTTTTAATACTTGGCGAGTGGATCATCTCTACAAGGACCATCATTACGCAGAAAGGTTTTTTTTGCATTATGGCGATCTCACGGATTCTACAAATTTAATCAGGCTCATCAAGAAAATCCAGCCGGATGAGATTTACAATCTCGGCGCGCAAAGCCATGTCAAGGTTTCTTTCGATGTGCCGGAGTACACTGCCAACTCTGACGCGTTAGGGACTTTAAGAATTTTGGAGGCAGTGCGCCTCTTGGATATGACAGAAAAAGTCAAGATTTACCAAGCCTCCACATCGGAGCTTTATGGTAAAATCCAGGAAACGCCTCAAACGGAAAAAACTCCTTTTTATCCCCGCAGTCCTTATGGAGTGGCCAAGCTTTATGCTTACTGGGTGATTAAAAACTACCGCGAGGCTTATAATATGTATGCTTGCAACGGAATTTTGTTTAATCATGAATCGCCCAGAAGGGGGCAAACTTTTGTTACCAGAAAGGTTACTATGGGACTGTCAAGGGTAAAATTGGGCAAACAGGATAAAATTTATTTAGGAAATCTGGAGGCTAAAAGAGATTGGGGTTATGCCAAGGAGTTTGTAGAGGCTATGTGGTTAATGCTTCAACAAGAAAAGCCCGAAGATTATGTTATTGCTACCGGAGAAACTCATTCGGTCAGGGAGCTAGTAGAGGAAGCCTGCAAAACCTTGGAAATAGATATTGAATGGAAAGGAGAGGGAATCAATGAGATTGGGATAGACAAAAAAACCGGCAAAACTATTGTAGAAATCGACCCGGACTATTTCCGCCCCGCCGAAGTGGATCTTCTGATCGGCGACGGCTCTAAAGCAGAAAAAGAACTTGGCTGGAAACCCAAAACCAAATTCAAAGACTTGGTAAAAATGATGACAGAGTCGGATTTGGAGATACTGAAGAGCAACAAAGTAGTGTATTAGAATTTCGAATTTAAAATTTTGAATTTTGAATCAATTTTAAATTAAATCAATGACTAAAAATATTGAATATAATTTAGAAGAAAGAACTTCAAAATTTGGAAAAGACGTAATTATATTTTGCAGAAAATTGCCTAAAGACAACATCACTAATCCTTTAGTTTCACAGTTGGTTCGTTCCTCAACAAGCATCGGAGCAAATTACATGGAAGCTAATGGCGCAAGTTCAAAAAAAGATTTCCGAAATAAGGTTTATATTTGCAAGAAAGAAGCTCAAGAGAGCAAGCATTGGTTGCATATGATTTCAGTTGCCTGTCCAAATCACAAAGAAGAAGCAAGAACGTTATGGAAAGAGTGCCAAGAATTAACTTTAATATTTGGAAAAATTGTTTCATCATTAAAAAATTCTAAGAGTTAAAATTGAATCGAAATTAAAAATTCGAAATTAAAAATTAGTACACACTTTCATGAATTATCAATCTAAAATCTACCTCCCCGGTCATACCGGCCTCGTCGGCTCGGCGCTCAAGAGAAATCTTGAAGGTCAGGGTTATGAAAATTTGATTTGCAAAACCAAGGAGGAATTGGATCTGATGGATGAAGAGGCAGTGGGGGAATTTTTTGAAAAAGAAAAGCCGGAATATGTTTTTCTGGCTGCCGCTAAAGTGGGAGGAATTAAAGCCAATAATGATTACCCGGCGGAGTTTATTTATCAAAATCTCAAAATCCAAAACAATATTATCCACCAAGCTTATAAAAGTGGAGTCAAAAAACTTTTGTTTCTTGGAAGTTCTTGCATCTACCCCCGGGAATGTCCTCAGCCGATCAAAGAAGAATATTTAATGACCGGACCACTTGAACAAACCAATGAGCCTTACGCTATTGCCAAGATTGCCGGAATAAAAATGTGCCAAGCCTACAACCGCCAATACGGAACCAAATTTATTTCCGTGATGCCGACCAATCTCTACGGCCCCAATGATAATTTCGATCCGGAAACCTCCCATGTCCTGCCGGCGCTTATCCGAAGATTCCACGAAGCCAAAGAAAACAATCAAAAAGAAGTGGTTATTTGGGGAACTGGGAAACCCAAAAGAGAATTTCTTTATGTGGATGATTTGGCCGACGCTTGCATTTTTCTAATGAACAACTATCAAGACAATGAAATAGTCAACATCGGAACCGGAGAAGATCTATCTATCAAGGAATTAGCGGAAAAAATTAAGGATATTACAGGCTTTCAAGGGGAAATAATTCACGATACAGCCAAGCCCGACGGCACGCCCAGAAAGCTCTTGGATGTTTCCAAGCTCCACAACCTTGGTTGGCAACACAAAACCGACCTTAAAGAAGGAATTAAAAAAACTTATAATCGGTTTAGAAAGAATAGTAATTAACTTTTTCAAATGCTTATTTCTTATAAAAATAAATTTATATTTATTCATAATTATAAAGTGGCTGGTACAAGCGTTACCAAGGCTTTAAAGGAATTTTCTTTGGCAGACCCCCTGAGGTTTGAATCAATAAATAGAAGAATTGAAAATCCTCCCCTTCTGGCTGGGTATTACAATTTTTTTAATCATTATTATGGAAAAGTTACAAGAGGTAAGAAGATTTCCTCAAAAATTCTACCCCTTGGAATTCATATAAATGCCATGGGCTTAAGAGCACATGTTAATGAAAATGATTGGAATAATTTTTTTAAATTTGGATTTGTTAGAAATCCATGGGATTGGCAAGTTTCTTTGTATTATCAAATGCTCAAAGACAAGAAGAATCATCAACACAATTTAGTAAAATCAATGAAAGATTTTGATGAATATATAAGATGGCGAGTTAGAGAAGATCTTTGTTTACAAAAGGAATTTTTCTACGATCAGAAAGGAAAATGTATAGTTGATTATATTGGAAAATTTGAGAATTTAGAAAATGATTTTAATGAAATTTGTAAGAAAATTGGAATAGACGCTGAGCTTCCTCATGAAAATAAAGGAAAAAAAAGAAAATTGGACTATAGAAAATACTACACAGAGGAGACAAGAAAATTGGTTAAAGAAGGATTTAGAGAAGATATTGAGTTATTTGATTACGAATTTTAATTGGAAATAAATGATTTCTACTTTTAAAAACAAATTTTTTCATCTAAAAGAATTTTCCAAGAAAAAAGAAGTCAAAAAAATAACATCCAATATAAAGTGGATGAGCTTTGAGAAGATCTTCAGGCTTTTTTTGTCTGTTTTTGTGTCTGCTTGGGTGGCAAGGTATTTAGGTCCGGAAAAATTCGGCTTGATGAATTATGCGCTTGCCTTTGTGGCTTTGTTTCAAGCTCTTTCTGTGTTGGGTTTGAATGAGATTGTGGTGAGGAATATAGTCAATCAAAAAAGCAAAAAAAATGAAATTTTAGGGACGGCGTTTGTTTTGAAGTTTATAGGATCGCTATTTTTGCTTGCCTTTTCTTCGATTTTGATAATTTTTGTCCGACCTGAGAGTCAATTGTTACAAGGCCTAGTTATTATTGTAGCGTTGGGTTATGTTTTTAAATCATTTGATACCATTGATCTTTGGTTTCGGTCTCAATTACAATCAAAATACACCACCATTGCCAAGAATAGCGCTTTTTTATTTTCCTCTGGGTTTAAAATAGCGCTGATTTTAGTAAACGCCTCTGTGGCAGCTTTTGCCTGGGCTTTTACTGTGGATTTTATTTTAGCGGGATTATTGTTGTTTTTTATTTACCAGAAGAAAAACAAAGACATCCTCAAATGGAGGTTTAGAACTCAGGAAGCAAGGAGTTTATTAAGGGATTGCTGGCCATTGATTTTGAGCGGTATTGCTGTTATGATTTACATGAAGATAGACCAGGTTATGATTGGAAAAATGTTGAATGATACGGAAGTGGGGATTTATTCAGCGGCGGTAAAAATTTCCGAGGCCTGGTATTTTATTCCAACTGCCATTGCTACTTCGGTTTTTCCTGCTATAATTAAATCAAAACAAAAAAGCGAGCAATTGTATTTAAATAGAATGCAAAAATTATATGATTTTGCTGTTTGGTTTTCAATTGGCTTTGCTCTTTTAGCAACTGTTTTTTCAGGGGTTATGATAAATTTATTATACGGAGATGAGTATATAAGAGCTTCAAGTGTTTTGTCAGTTCATATTTGGGCTGGAATTTTTGTTTTTGTAGCAGCTGTCAACGGAAAATACCTTATAAATGAAAATTTAACTGGAGTGATGTTTTTTAGAACAGTTATAGGAGCAATTATAAATGTTATAATGAACATTTTTTTAATAAATCATTATGGAATCGTCGGAGCGGCTTGGAGTACCCTGATTTCTTTTTTGGCACAGACTGTTTTTTCATTATTAATATTCAAAAAAACGAAAATATTATTTGTTATGATTATTAGAAGTTTTAATTTGTATATGGTGGTAAAAACTAATTATAAAAAAACATGAAATTTTGGAAAAAAATGAATAAGAGAATTCATGGAACGGAAAATATCTCCAAAGAAGAACTATTTAATAAACAAATTCAGAAAACAAATGATTTCTGGGATAAATTCAGAGGAAACACTGTTAACTTAAAACGAAAGAGAGTTTTAGAGGTGGGAAGTGGAGTAGGAGCACTGTCCACAAGCATAGCTCTTAGCGACACAAAAGAGGTTCTGGGAATTGACACAGAAAAAGAACTAATAGATTTTTCAAATCGATATGTTTCTAAATTTTATCCTTCAGTTTCCAAGAAATTATCTTTTTTAAATTCCGAGGTGGATGGTCTAGACAACAATTTTTTTGATATTGTTGTTTCCCAGAATACATTTGAACATGTTTATAACTTTGAGAGGTTTCTCTCGGAGGTTCAGGAAAAGATGAAAGATGGTGCCATTTTGTATGCCAGCTTTGGTCCTCTCTTCTATTCACGTTATGGAGATCACAGGAGGTTTCATAGAGCTATGGAGAATTATAGTAACATAAAAATTCCTCAACACTTTTTTCCTTGGATGCATATAATTATTCCAGACTCTTTTTTGAATAAAATGGTTAAATATTATTACAGAAAAAAACATGGCAAAGAATTGAACTTTGATGTGCATGAAGGCATAAATAAATTAAAATATTCAGAATATAAAGAAATCATTGACAGATCTGGTTTTGAAGTAGTTTTATTCAGGACTCCATTTAAAAAAAACAATGTAAGCTTTATTCTCTCCAAAGTGCCTATAGTTAATAACTTTTTTATAAATACAATTACAATTATATTAAAAAAAAAGAAAAAATATAGTTTGCATGATTTAATAGTGGAATCTTCTTATAAACTTCTTAAAGGTCAAAAAAAGAATGGCTCTGTCGAGGCTGGCGTTAATGGTCCGTGGTTGGATTGTGATACGCCAGTTAGGAATACCTCAAATCTTTTGAAGTTATGCGTGTTCTCATATCAAAAAACAGGAGATACAAAATTTTTAATTGGTGCTAGAAAGTGTGTGAAGTATTTATTATCCAAAACGTCAAGACCATATGGTAAGATATTCTATTGTAGAAAGAATAATGAAGATAAAGCCAATGGATTAATTGGTCAAGCTTGGGCGATAGAGGCTTTAATATATGCAATGAGAATAATAGAAGATAAGAATATAACCAAAGCTGTTACAAAAATTTTTTTAAATCACGAATTTGATAGAGATAGGGGAATGTGGTTTATTATGAACTTAAATTCTTCAAAAAGAAAACTATGTGAAACTTTCAACCAACAACTCTGGTTTGCTGCAATGGGTGCTCAGATATCGCATTTAAATCCCGAAATAAAAAAAAGGGTAGATATTTTTACAAATTTACTAAATGATAATTTCTCTATTTATAGTAATGGTCTTATTAAACATACTTTTTTTAAAAAAAGTGGTGCATTGTCATTCTTCAAAAAAATAATTATAAAGCAAAATAATTTTTTTTCTGATAGTATTATTTCTTATGGTTACCATTCCTTCAATCTTTATGGCTTTGCTATGTTGTATAATTATTACCCAGATAAAAAATTTTGGAGAAAAAGAAAATTTAAGAAGGCCTTAAATTTGATTGAAAAGGATTTTTATAAAAGAAAGATAAGAAAAAACGATTTTTGCATGAGTTATAATTTAACTGGGATTGAAAATGCATATGCATTAAGTGTATTTAAAGAACTTAGTGAGAAACAACAAAAGTGTTGGATTTCTATGCAATTTCAAAATAATTTTGATTTTGATAAAAAAACACTTAGTAAGAACACTAATGACGAAAAAACACTTTCTTTTAGAATATGCGAAGCAACGTTATTAAATGATTTAGAAATAATGTTTTAAAATGAAGAATGAATATAATAAAATATACTTTAAGTATAGAGAAAAAAAGGGTTTTCTAAGCATAGTAATACCCGTGTATAAAGACTTTGAAGGTATCAGTATCACATTGAATTCATTAAAAAAATCATCTTTTAAGAAAAGAAATTATGAAATTATAGTTGTTAATGATGGGGGTAATGAAGATGTGAGAGAGGTCTGTAAAAATCATTGTGTAAAAATTATAGATATAATTCCGAATGGTGGATCTTATAATGCCAGAAACAAGGGCATTGAGAAGTCGAGAGGAGAAATAATTGTTTTTGTAGATGCTGATATTGAAGTTGACTCCAGTTGGCTTTCAGAAGGGGCAAATTCTTTTCCTGAAAATGATTATGTTGGAGGCCCTATTATTATGAATAAATCTACAAGTGACACTCTTGCAGATTCATATGAGATTTTCCATTCATTTCCGGTAGAAAAATATCTAAAAAGAAATAATTTCTTGCCAACAGCAAATTTATTTGTTAAGCGCGAGGTATTTGAAGAAATCGGGGGTTTTGATTGTAGACTAAGATCTTCTGGGGATTTGGAGTTTGGAGATAGAGTGAAAAGAGCTAATTTTTTACAAAAATTCAATGAAAAAGTAAAAGTTTTTCATCCGCCCAGGGGTTACAGTAAACTGGTTAAAAAAATTGACAGAGTAAGCAGGGGGCACCATGACTTAAGGAAACTTTACCCTGGAAGATTTTCAAAATTCAAAATAGGTAATCTATTTTTTGAAATTTTTATACCTCCAATGAAGATTAATTGGAAAGATGAAAGATTTAGTATTTTTGAAAGGTATTTTTTTGTTTGGTGGATAAAAATTTTGAAAAACTATTCAATGTTAAGACTATATATATTAAATAAAAAAAAATGACTCTAACCCCGATTGTCTTATTTACATATAATCGTCCTTGGCATACAAGAAAAACTTTAGATGCCTTAAATAAAAACGCTTTAGCAGAAAAGAGCAAGCTTTTTATTTTTTCCGATGGATTTAAAGGCGGGGAAGACAAAAAAGAAGTGCAGGAGGTGAGGAAAGTCATCAGGGGCACAAAAGGATTCAAAGATATTGAAATTATTGAAAGGGACAAGAACCAAGGTCTAGCTAATTCTGTCATTGATGGAGTAACCGAGGTTGTTGAAGAGCATGGCAAGGTCGTAGTTCTGGAAGATGATTTAATTACCTCTCCAAGCTTTTTAGAATATATGAATTCAATGCTTGAGAGCTATGAGGATGAAAAAAAAGTATTTTCAATTTCCGGGTATAACCACCCTTTGAGTTTGATGAAAATTCCTAAAAACTATCCTTATGATATTTATTTTAACCCAAGAGCTGCCAGTTGGGGCTGGGCGACTTGGAAAGATAGATGGGAAAAAGCGGATTGGAAGGTGAGGGATTTTAATGAATTTTTGAAAAATAAAGATTTGCAAAAAAAATTTAACCAGGGTGGGGAGGATATGTCAAAAATGCTAATCAGGCAAATGAACGGAGAAATTGATTCTTGGGCTATACGTTGGTGCCATACTCATTTTAAAAATAATGCTTATTGTGTTTATCCAGTTGTTTCTTATGTTGACAATATCGGGTACGACGGAAGCGGGGTGCATTGTGGGAAAACAAAGAGAAATAAGTTTAAAAATGATTATTTAAACCGAAAAAAAGAGTTGATTTTGCCTAAAGAAATTAGAGTTAGTAAAGAAATGATGAATAATTTTAGGAAGATTTACAAAGAAAATATTCTCAAGAAGGTTAAATTAATGCTAAAAAGTAATTGCTTTTGAATATGAATGTTTTAATTTATGGGCTTCAAAGAAGTGGTACTAATTATCTTGAATCTTTAATTAAGAAGAGTTTTAGGGTTTGTGTTTTGAATAATAATAAAGAGAGAAGCTCACCTCTCCAGAAGCATTTTCGCTTGTATGATGATAAAAGGAAGATACCCGAAGAAAATTATGCAAATGATTTAAAAATTTATAGCTATAGTGATTTTGAGAGAAAAATTGGGTTAGTGCCGGATTGTATTTTGGTGATCTCCAAAGATCCTTATAGTTGGTTGCTGAGTTATAAAAATTGGGCCAAAAAATGTAATTGGAAGAGGGTTGATCATCATTATATTGAGGAGTATGAATTATTTTATAAAAAATGGATCGATTTTTCAGCGGAAACTAACAAGATACACTTTGTAAGATATGTTGATTTGTTGAAAGATTCAAATAGGGAGTTGGATATTCTTAAAAGAAAGTTTAATTTTGAAAATAATTTGTTTAGTAGCTGGTTGAAAAAAAGCATAAGAAAGGTTCCGCAGTCTAAAAATTTTTCTAATAAAAAGAGAGAATATTATTTAAAAGAGCTCTACCTAAATGACTTAACCAAAAAAGAAAAAACTCAAATCAACAATATTATAAGTGAAGAAATTTTTAATTTTTTGTTGTATAGTAGAAGATGAAAATTTTACATATAAATACCAATGATGTTTCCGGAGGCGCTGCAAAGGCGGCGAATAGGTTGCATAATGGGTTGCGAAAAGCGAGAGTTGATTCTTGGATGTTAGTTCAGCGAAAACAAAGTGATGGTAAATTTATCATTGGAGCGAAAAATAATTTGTTTTATAGAGGGATTAATTACCTAAGAGGGAAAATTGATTATTTACCTTTCAGGATTTGGTATCCTAACCGAGAAAAAACGCCCCTGAGTTTGAATTGGCTTCCAAATCCTTTTTTAATTAGAAAAATAAAAAAAATTGATCCGGATATTATCCATCTACATTGGATAAATGGGGGTTTTGTTTCAATTAGAGATCTGAAAAAAATAGCAAAGCTAGGCAAACCGATTGTGTGGACCTTGCACGATTCTTGGTGTTTTACGGGAGGGTGCCATATTCCTTATGAATGTGAAAAATACAAATACAAATGCAAGAAATGCCCCAAATTAAATTCGGAAAGTAAGCTGGATTTAATTGAACGAAATTTTGAAAGAAAAAGCCAGATTTTCAAAGAGGTTGATTTTTATGTTACTTGCCCCAGTGACTGGCTAGCCGATTGCGCTAAAAAAAGTTTATTGTTGAAAAACAAAGATGTTCAAGTAATTCCCAACCCAATAGACTTAAATATATTCAAACCTTATCCCAAGAAAAAGGCAAGAGAAAAAAATAATTTACCTCAAGATAAAAAATTGATTCTTTTTGGGGCAATGAACGCCACCAAGGATAAAAACAAGGGCTTTGAATATCTTTGCGAAGCTCTCAAGGAAATTGATTTAAAGAGTAAAGAAGTGGTGGTTTTTGGCAATAAAGAGGAGTTAGATTTAGGGATTGAGACCAGGATAAACTATTTAGGGAATATTAATAGTGAGAAAAAGCTTGCTGAATTATATTCTGCGTGTGATGTAATGGTGGTTCCTTCTTTGCAGGAAGCTTTTGGACAAACTGCCTCTGAATCTCTTGGGTGTGGAGCTCCCGTGGCTTGCTTTGATTCCAGCGGATTAAGGGGTATAGTTGATCACAAAAATAATGGCTACCTATCTGAACATAAAAACGCAAAAGATCTTGCAAGGGGAATCGAGTGGGTCTTGGAGAGAGGATGGGATGAACGAATTCAAAAAAATGCAAGAGAAAAAGTGGAGACAAATTTTGGTGAAGATATCGTAGTAAAAAAGTATATGCAATTTTATCAGAACTTGCTTTCTGAGAATCAGATTTAATTATTACAGTATATTGTAAAACCTTTAAATTCTTGTTTTAAATTGAAATTTTCTTTTATAAAATCCCAGCTTTCTTTATCCAGGAAGCGCTCCCTTGAATATGGTTTCAATGATAGACAGACCTTGTTGTTTTTTGAAAGGTTATAGAAAAATTTTTTTTCGCTTATTACGGAGGTGTTGGTATACCTTTCTTTTTTTGTGTTCTTTTCCTTGCTTGTATAATGGTTTTTTGAATTTTCAAGAGCCCCTTGGAAATCCAATTTGTAGTCAAAAGAAAAATTATAAAAAGCTTGTTTTTGACTGTTATAATTGACTATTATATTTTTATAACTGCCATAGTTATTTTTTAGGTAGTTATAAAATTTAGAATATTCATGATATCCAATTTCGTTTTTTATTGCTGGATAACCTTGTTTAAAAATGAAATTATAATTAACTTTTAATGTTGCGAATAATCCAATTGAGAGAATTACGATGAAAGCTGTTGTAGGTAATTTTATTTTTTTAACAAGGATGTCTAAGCCGATAGCAGAGCCAATAAAAAATGAAGGCAATAGATACATCATTCCTCTGACGACTTGCTGTTCTTGACTTGAGATTGCATGAAGCATAAAAAGAGGCAATGTTAATGCAAAAAACAGTTTTTTTGAGAACTCTCCTTTTGTGAATAATGTTGATAAGCCAAGAGTGATAAAAATAAAAAAGAAGAAGTTTAACTCTAAAAATAGATCTTCAAAGTTGTAATGTCCTTGTTTTGTGGGAGACCCTCCATTTAAAAGGAGGTTTAATTTTTTGTTTATTTCTGAATAAAAAATAATTGCCATTGATAGAAAAAAACAAAAAATTAAACCTCCTTTCTTTTTAAGAGGTAGGTTTAATATTCCTGAAAGTGGAAAATTTTTATTTTTAAAATTAAAAGAAGAGTAAGGCTTGAATAAATAAATATAAATGGCTCCTAATAATGAAGAGAATGGTATTATATAGATTGTTCGGTCATTTCCAAAATAGAAACAAACAAAATTTATTAATAAAATTAAGATAAAAAGATAAATATTTTTAAATATTTTTTTTGTTTCCAGAGATTTGTTTAGTTCAAGAAAAAGAAAAACAAGAAAAATTAAAGAGAATTCAATAAAAATATATCCTCTGATATAAAAATGATTGAAAATGATTACAGAGTGCATGGAGAGGGCAAGTAGACAGAAATATATTGCTAATCTGGATAATTCCAGTTTTTTCAAAATATGGTAACTTAACCAAAAAACTGCAGATCCGAGAAGTATGGGAATCATCTTGGCTATAAAAATTGATTTTCCAAAAATAGAAAAGAATAAACCAACTAGAAAGGAGATGTATATTCCTCGAGTATACTCCACTCCATCGGCTCTTTCAGTTAAATTAGGCAATTTTCCATTTTGAAATAAGTCAATACCACTGAGTATGTGGAAGTATTCATCAGGGGGGCCTCCTGAGAAGCTAAACATTAAAAATCGAGCTGTCAAAAAGATGACAAAGACAAGAAAAACAACGATCAGATTCTTCTGTTTTTTAAATAATTTTATTATTACGTTTTCCTCGGGAGGATTTTTTTGCCCCTCTTTTTCTTCTTCCTCTTTTTCTTTGTCTAAGTCGATTTTGTCGCGATTTTTTATA
>CAZDHE010000021.1:0-15073 GCA_964505305.1 uncultured Bdellovibrionales bacterium | reverse complement strand
TTTCTTTTCTTTAATTCTTATTATATAATATTTCCGGGTATGTTTCTATAATAGGGAGGTCAGGAGGGATTTAATTCTCTCCTTTAATAAAGGAGAGCCAGAGAGGATTTATAGATTTCTCCTTTTTTAAAGGAGAATCGAAGAGGATTTACCTTATCTTTCTATAAATCTCCCTCAGTCCATCTTTGAGAAAGAAGGAAAATAAAAGAAAGGTGTAAATCTCCCTTAATCCCTCTTTGGGAAAGAGGGAGACGGTCCCTCCCTTTTTTAAAGGGAGGTTAGGAGGGATTTAATTAAAGTTCTCTCCTTTTAAAAAGGAATTTACTCTTTTTTAAAAAAGAGAAGCTGGGATGGATTTAAACTGCCAAGCCAGTTAATTTGATTAAATTCATTTTTAAACTTATAATAAAAGAAAGGTAATTTGCTTTATCGCAGTTTTAATTTTCACAAAAAAGAATTTTAATATATGAAGGTATTGATTATTGCCGCGACCCCCTATTTCTCAAATAGAGGCTGTCATATTAGGATATTTCAGCAGGCGGAAGGGTTGTATAATAAGAAAGTAGATGTTTTGCTTTGCACCTATAACTTAGGAAAAAATGTAGGCAGTTTTTCTATTAAAACTCCGGGGAAAACTTCTTGGTACAAGAAAACTTCCCCCGGATTTGCTTGGGGCAAAATCTGGCTGGATTTAAAGCTGTTAAAGCTTTGTGTCAGAGAAATCAAGAGGTTTAATCCTGATATAATCCATTCTCATTTATTTGAGGGTTTCGCGGTTGGCTTGTTGGCAAAGTTTTTATCTTTTAAGTTTAAATTGCCAATTATTATAGACTCTCAAGGGGACTTAAATTCGGAATTTGATTCCTATAATAGTAACCAAAAAATCGCCAAAAAAATATTTGTTTGGTTTTCTAAAAGAATTATTAACTTTGCTGATTACGTAGTTTTAAGCAGCGAAAACAGCCTTTATTTTTTTAATCGTTTTTCTTTTTTGAAAAATAAAATATCTGTTATCAAAGACGGGGTGGATTTGGCTTTGTACAAGCATCCGAAAGACTTTTTTTCTAAGGAGAGTGCGAAAAAGGAATTGAAAGAAATAAGATTATGGAAAAGAAATAAAAAGATTTTGATTTACTCCGGAGGAATGAATGATAGCAAGGGAGTGTTTGATTTAATAAAAGCGTTTGCCGGATTAAAAAGCTTTGCTAAAAAGAGATGGGCGCTACTTCTATATGGAAAAGGAGAAGACAGAAAAAAGTATAAGAGATTTGTTAGTGATAATAATTTACAAAACTGCATCAAGTTTGCTCGGGAAAGCAGCTTTTTGGAGTTGCCCGGATTTTTATCTATGTCAGATGCGGCTATAGAACCAAAAAAGGAAAGCACTGAAGGAAGCGCGAAATTGGTGAATTATATGGCGGCAAAATTGCCCATTATTTGTTTTGATAATAATTTTAATAGAAATAGATTGGGTAATAAAGGTTTTTATATTAACAATATCGCAGATTTGGAGAGTGTTTTAATTCGAAAAGATTTAAAACAAGAGGAGTACGACTTAGAAAAAGAAAGCCAAGAAGCGGAAATAAAAAAGCTTCTTAATGTTTATAAAAATATTTTAAAACGCAAGCAATGAAACTAATTTTAACAAAAATCGGCAAAGCTTTTTGCGCCATCAAAAGAGACGGAGTTTACAGGGGAGGAAAAAGAGTTTTAAGAGCCTTTTTCTCGACCTTGAGATTTGTAGGTTCCGGCGATGTTCTAATTATTACCGGAGGGGTGGGAGACAGCGCTCGCTACAGAGCTTGGCATTATGCGGAGGAGTTAAATTTAAACGGTATAAAAACCGCGGTTGCCTATCAAGACAATCCTTTTCTTGCTAGATATTCAGCTAAATTTAAAGTTTTTATTTTCCACAGAACTTTATACACCGGCAAAGTCAAAAAGCTGATTGAGAAAATCAAAGAACAAAACAAGGAAATTATTTTTGAAACTGACGATTTGGTTTATGATCCGGAATTTTTGAAGTATATGGATTACTATAAAAATATGAACTTTTTGGAAAAGAAACTCTATGAAAATGGAGTGGGAGGAGAGATTCTGGATGATGATTACGTGAAAGTTTGTACCACTACCACCACTTTCTTGGCAAAAAAATTAAAAGAAAAAGGAAAACAAGTTTTCCTGGTTCCCAACAAGCTTTGCAAACAAGATATCGAATGGACCGAAGAAATTTTGAAAGGCAAGAAAAAGGAAAACAAGGATGAAATTATAATTGGCTATTTTAGCGGAACTATAAGCCATAATAAAGATTTTGCCACTATAGAAAAGCCCTTGGAAGAAATTATGAAAAAACACCCCCAAACCAAGCTATTTTTGGCCGGCCCTTTAGACATTAATCACAATCTGGTTAAAAAATTTGGAGATAGAATTATCAACACGCCCTATGTCCCGAGAAAAGAGCACTTCAAGAATATTGCCAAAGTGGATATAAATATCTCTCCCTTAGAAAAGGATAATCCGTTTTGCGAGAGCAAGAGCGAGTTAAAATTTTTCGAAGCCGGCGCTTTGAAAATTCCCACTGTGGCTACCGCTACTCAAACTTTTTCCGAGGCCATAAAAGACGGAATTGACGGTTTTGTTGCAAAAGATTCAAAAGAATGGACAAATAAATTGGAAAAGATTATAATAAACAAGGAATTAAGAGAAAAAATAGGGGAAAAAGCTTACGAAAAAACTCTTCGAGACTACACTACTGAAAATTCTCAAAACAAGGAATATTATGCTTATCTTAAAAAACAAATTCAACAACAATCAAATGGCTAAATCCCGCAGAAACTACAAAGAGTTAACCTGGACACTGGCCAAGACCGACTTTAAATTGCGCTATCACGGCTCGATTCTTGGTTATGTATGGGCGCTTTTGCAACCATTACTAATTTTTATGGTTTTAAATTTTGTTTTTTCTTCTGTTTTTGCGCGCGGAGGAGATAATCCTTATTATTCTCTTCAACTTATTACCGGAATAATGATGTTTACTTTTTTTAGTGAAGGAACGGCAGCCGGTATGTGCTCTTTGTTGTCTAAATCTCAGTTGGTTACCAAGATATATGTGCCTCGGTGGATAATAATTGCCGCTTCCACAATCCACTCTCTTTTGGTTTATTTGATGAGCTTGGTGATTGTGGTGATTTTCTTTATCTGGAAAGGGTTTGTGCCGAGTTTCGAGGCCGTTTTACTGTTTCTACTCTTTTCTGTTTTAATTTACATTATAAACGTTTCCTTTTCTTTTATAACCGCCCCTTTGTACTTAAAATTTAGAGATTTGTCTCTGATATGGACCGTGGTAACCAGGGCGCTTTTTTATGCCACTCCCATTATTTATCCCTTGCAAATGATGCCGGCCGATATTCAGAAAATTCTCTTGATAAATCCAATGGGCTTTATAATCCACTTTACCAAGGAATCTCTAATAAACAATCATTTTCCGCAATTATGGCATTTGGCTTCCTTCTCCGGGTTGGTTGTTCTGATTTTTTTGATAAGCTTGTTTGTCTATAAGAAAATGGAACCCCATATTGCTGAAAATATATAAAATAATTTCATATCCAAGTAATGACCATTAATTAATTTTTCATAAAAATGTCCGAATCTGTTATCAAAGTAAAAAATGTAAAGAAAAATTTTATTATTCCGCATCAAAAAATAGACACGATGCGAAGCGCTTTTGTTAATTTTTTTCAAAGAAAAACTTACGAGAGGTTTAATGCTTTGAAAGGAGTTTCCGTGGAAATAAAGGAAGGAGAGACCTTTGGTATAATTGGCAGGAACGGATCCGGAAAATCTACTCTTTTAAAGATTTTGGCCGGGATTTACCAATGCGATGAAGGAAGCGTGGAAATTAAAGGCGAAATTTCTCCTTTTTTAGAACTGGGAATTGGTTTTAATAACGAACTTTCCGGGAAAGACAATATCTACTTGAATTCTATAATTTTGGGCTTGAGCAGAAAAGAAGTAGATGAAAAACTCCAGAGCATTATTGATTTTTCAGAGGTGGGTAGATTTATTGATCAAAAAGTAAAAAACTACTCCTCCGGAATGCGCTCCAGGCTGGCATTTTCAGTGGCGGTCCACGCTGATCGCGAAATTCTTTTGATGGATGAAGTAATGGCGGTGGGCGATGTTAGATTTCAAGAAAAATGCTTAAAAACATTCGAAAATTTTCGCAGAAAAAAGAAAACAATAGTTTTGGTTTCCCATAGCCCGGAAACAATTAAAAAATCTTGTGACAGAGCTATGGTTTTGGATCAGGGCGTTATAAAATCTATCGGTAAACCGAAGAAGGTAATGGAGGATTACGAAAAAATAATGAGCTAATTGATTTTTTAAATCATTAATTAAAATGAGCAAAACATCTCTAATCATAATATCTCACAATTATGGTAAATACCTAAAGGAGGCGATTGATTCGGGTCTAAAACAGACCCTGAAACCTGCGGAAATAATTGTTATTAATGATGCGAGCACTGACAATACCGGAGAAATTGCTAAGCAGTTTGGCGATTTAATAAGATATTACGAAGTTAATTATCAAAATGCGCAAAAAGTTCGAAACTTTGGCTTAAAAAAAATAAGTTCAAAGTATGTTTTATTTTTGGATGCAGATGATTACCTTAGAGAAGATTGCATTGAAAAAATGGAAAAGGAGATGGAAAAAGACGAGAAGTTGGCTTTAGTTTATTCTGACAGAATTAATTTCGAACAAAGAGGATTTAAAAAAGAAAACTTTACAAATCTATTGTCTCGAAACTTTGATTTTGAAAAATTAAAAAGAGTCAATTATATTTCTTTAACGTCTCTTATTCGTATGGATAGTTTTAAGGGATTTGATGAGCATATTGAAAGATTTCAAGACTGGGAGGCATGGATAAATATGCTAAAAGATGGAATTAAAGCAAAAAGAATTCCGGAGCCGCTTTTTTACGTAAGATTTCATGGAACAAATAAAACCAAGACAATTAGCGGAACAAAAGAGCGACTCAAAATTTTAGTTAAGCACAATTTTTCAGACGTATTAGAAGAAGACATTATTCTTAAAAAGGAAAAATTAGATCAAATGACTAAAGAAAAAGAGAAGTTAAAAAAAGAGATTCAATTAATGAAGAATTCCAAATTTTGGAAAGCAAGAGAGTTTTATATGAAAATTAAAAAGAGCTTAACTAAAAATAAATGAGCGTATCCAAAGAAGAAAAACCTGAAGTGGGAATAGTTATGCCTGTTTATAACAAGTATAATTATACGAAAAAATGCTTGGATGGTATTTTTTTTACCAGTGAAAAGACCTCTTTTGAGGTGGTGGTGATAGACAATGCCTCAACCGACGAAACAAGAGAAAACCTTCAAAAAGACGAGAGAATCAAATATATTGCCAACCAAGAAAATCTTGGTTTTGCCAAAGCCTGCAATCAAGGCGCAAGGGAATCAAAGGCAAGATTTATTCTTTTCCTGAATAATGATATGGAGCCGTTGCCCGGCTGGTTGGACAATTTAGTGGAAGAGATTAAGAAAGATGATTCTATTGCTATTGCAGGAAGCAAGTTGCTTTATGGAGACGGCACTATTCAGCATGCGGGAATTGCCTTCGACGAGAAAGGTCCTTATCATATCTACAGAAAAGAAAAAAGAGAAAAGCCCTATGTAAATAAGCAGAGATTTCTTCAGGGAGTCACGGGTGCTTCTCTTTTAATAAGAAGAGCTGTTTTTGAAAAAATAGGAGGTTTTGATGAAGGTTTTATTAACGGTTATGAAGACGTTGACTTGTGCCTTAGGGTGGCAAAATCCGGCAAAAAAATTCTTTATTGCCCCAAAAGCGAACTTTATCATTATGAAAGCATGACAGAGGGAAGACTTGATCATAAAGACTTAAACAGAGATAGGCTGTTAAAAAAATGGAAAGGAAAGATGGAGCCTGATCACAAAAAAATACTCAAAGAAGATGGAAATCTGAACCAATTTGAGAAAATGTCCATAGAAAATGAAGAATTTAAAAAAGAAAATAGAGAGCTCAAGGAGGAACTAAAGCTTATTAAAAATTCCAAATTCTGGAAAGCTAGGCAGAAATATATGAACATAAAAAATAAAATTTTAAAGAATGGTTAAGAAAAAGAATAATTCGAATTCAATCGTAATCTATACAGCTATTTTTGGAGACAAGGATGATTTAATAGAGCCTGATTTTAAGGTGGAAGGTTGTGATTTTGTTTGTTTTACCGACAATCCCAATTTAAAATCAGATTTTTTTGAGGTTCGCCGCTTGAAGCCTGAGTTTGAAGATCCTACTCTTAATGCCAGAAAGTGCAAGTTGCTTTCTACATACTATTTGCCTGATTATAAATACTCCGTATGGATTGATGGGAATTTAAAATTAAAAAAAGATAATATCAAGCAGCTAATTGAACAGTATCTTGCTAAAGATGACATTGCTCTTTTCCGGCATCCGGAGCGTGATTGTGTTTATGAGGAGGCGGAAGCATGCATTTATTACAACAAGGAAGATCCATCCAGAATAAGAAAACAAGTGGATTGCTATAGAAAAAAAGGTTACCCGAAAAAGAATGGTCTTGTTATGACTTCAATACTTTTCAGAAAAAATCAATCAAAAAAGATAAAAAAACTCAATGAAGAATGGTGGAGAGAGCTTAGAAAAAGAAGTAAAAGAGACCAATTAAGTTTTAACTATGTAGCCTGGAAAAATAAACTGGAGTTTTATGAAATCAAAGGCAACGCTTATGGGAATGATCTTTATGAAAGAGTTGGCCATAAAATAAAAGAAAGCATCGCTGACTATCACCAAGCGCTGGAAATAAAAAACAGAAGAATTAATGAGCTTGAAGAATATAGCAGGAAGTTAGAGAGGGAATTAAATGTATCCTTACCTGTTTTGGCTTTTTTGAGGGCTAAAAAAAGAATTTTGAAAATTAGAGATTTTTCTTTCTCCTCTTGCCGGGAATTGTTTAATAAGGCTTGGAAAGTTTTCAAAAAACATGGTTTATCGGGTTTTCTTAAATATGCCTTTGTCTTTTTGAAGAGGGGGAGAGGGCATTTTGAAAATAAAAAAATAACTTAATTGCATATGAAATATAAAGCTTGCATTATAATTCCCACTTGGAATAGTGAGGATTACACAATTAGGTGTTTTGAAAGTATTTATAAAAACACTGAAAACTTTTTGCTTGTATGGGTTGATAACGGTTCTAAAAAAGAATCAAGAGAGAAAGTGGAAAAATATGTGGATGAAAGCGGAATTCCTTGCAAAAAAATATTTAATGACGAAAATCTTGGATTCGTTAAGGCGACCAATCAAGGGATGAAATTTGCTATGACTCAAAAAACCGATTATTTGATTTTGCAAAACAATGACTCCGAAGTTTTTAAGGGCTGGTTGGATGGGATGATTAAAACAGCTAAAAGCCGGAAAGATATAGGTATAGTGGGGCCGCTTGCTTCGCCGAGCCATGGCTGGCAAGACATCAACAATCTTTACAAAAAAAGACCGGATGAATTTGCCGATTTGCCTAAATATGAAAATAACCCACAAGAATATGCTGAGATAATCAGGAAAAAATACGCCGGAGAGAAAATGGAGGTTTATCCTAACGTTGCTTTTTTCTGCACTTTGTTCAAGAGAGACTTAGTGAAAAAAATCGGTTATCTTTCCGAGGATTTTGGAATTGGTTTTAGCGATGATGACGATTATTGTGCCAGAGCGTTGGAGGCCGGTTATAAAATATATTTGGCTAAAGATGTTTTTGTTTTTCATAATCACCGAACCACCTTCAAGGAGAATTTTTCAGAAGAGGAAATAAAAAAGATGGGAGAGAAAAATAGGAAAATTCTAAAGAAAAAGCATTTGCACTATAAGGACCTTATTGACAGAAGACCTAAGAACATCAAGCAATTGCTTGCATTGCTCAAAAAAATAGCCAAAGAAGAAGGGCTTTGGGAGAGTGTTAAATATTTGGCGAGATTTGTGAAATACGTTTTATTCACCAGAAAAAAAAGCTGGCTTTGAGTTTGGATAGTTGAAAGCTTAAAAGAGGTGGAAGTTTATTCCACTCGAGGCGGAGGAGGGTGGTTAAAAATTTTCCAAACTCTGCTCATCCATTATTTTTTCAGTAATGGTGTTTTTGCAGGTTTCGTTTATGCCGGAATCTTTGATTTGTTCGCAAATTGAATAATTCTCCTCCTCTATAGCCTTATTTTTTAGGCAATAATCTTTTTCCAGACCCGATTTTTCTTGACAAGAGGACTCTTCTTCAGAGGAGTCGCTTTCTTCTTCAGGGGAATCTTCCGAAATCGGTTCTTCTATTCCACAAACCTGCCTGCAATACTTCAATTTCTCTTCTTCTTCCTCCTCTTCAAAGTCTTGGCATTGATTAAGGCAATCTTCTCTTTCTATTTTCAAAAAAGATTCTTCTTGCTCTACCGCTTCACCGTCATTTTCCTCTTTCTCATCCTCTTCTTTCTTATCTTCGTTTTCATCATCATCTTCTTCTTCATTTGTTTCGTCTTCGTTGCTTTCCTTCTCGTCTTCAATTTTTTTATCACTTTCTTCTCCTTCAAAATACCTCTCTTTAACCGTCGGATAAGCCCAGACGGCAAGACCGGCAAAAGCAAGGAGAAGAATAATTATTATTGTTTTGTTCATAGGTTTTAGTTAAAAGTAAAGAAAGTAAAGGCAAGTAGAGAAAGTAGGGAAAGTAGGGGCAAGTAGAGAAGCGGGTGTAAGTGTGAAAGTGAGGGTGGGCAAAAAAATGGAGAGCCAATTGATTATCTTAGTGAATTAATTAAGCCGGAAAGCATTTTTGATATCTCCAAAGAATCGTTATATAAGTCTTTAAATTCATCTTGGTTTATGTAATTTAAATCTAGTGCAGAATAAAGCATGGATCGAACCTCACCGCTGGAGCCTTTTGCTATAAACAAAAACTTTTTAAATTCTTTATTTCCCTTCCTTTCAAAACCTTCTGCAATATTATTGCCTATGGAAATAGTAGCTTTTTGAATTTGATCTCTAAAAGAGAAGTCTTTATTATTCTTAAAAACAACATAAATTTCATTTGTAAAAATTCGAGCTTTTTTCCAAACTTCTATATCTTCAAATTTTTGGAACCTTGCCATAAATTAAATTTACTTTTTACTTTCTTCACTTGACTCCACTCTCCTACTTTCTCTACTTTCTCTACTTTCTCTACTTTCTCTACTTTCTCTACTTTCTCTACTTTCTTTACTTGCCTTCACTTTCTCTACTTGCCTTCACTCTCACACTCTGTTCAATATTCCCCTTTTATATCAACCCCGTCATAATAATAGTTCAAAATCTTCTTCCAGTTCCAGTCGTGGTCATCTCCGGCCAGTTCGAGAGCGCCGTGGGCAGAAACTCCGACCATGTGGTTGCCGCCCCTATAATATTCATAGCCACTAGGGCAGTTTGTCATTCTTGAGGGATATTTTTCTTGACATGTATAATCATTTTTAGGACAACATCCATAATAAAGTTGATCGTGATTTAAAACAGGATGTTTTCCGTAGGGATCTTTGACGGATTGGCACCAAGGGTAATCATCAGAATCCCATCTTTCCTCAAAGCTTCTGGTTTCACCATCCGTCCAAGAGCTGTAAGGCGTTAAAGCAACGTCTCCATCATATTTAACAATTTTTCCTCGAGTGCTTTTGGCGGCTTCTCGAATACGGGTATACTCTTTTTCATAATCATATCCATAATAGAGCTGATTTCCGGGAGTAGCGTCCACGATAAAGCCTTTATTCAGGTGTTGGGTACTGTGTTGAATTTTCCAATAACCGTAAGTGCGGAAAAGGGTGGTCATCAGTTTGTTGTATTCCATGGGTCCCGTGCCGGTGATTTCTCCCATGCCCCATACATATTGTTCCAAAGGAACCATATTAATCACCCAAATTCTCTTCTTTGAATTTTCATCCTGAGTGTACTCCGTATAATTAAGTTTAATATTTCCTCTGTATTGATCATAAGGCGAATCGGGTCTATAAACGTCGAAAATCATATTTAGATTTTTATTGCCCTCCTTGGCCTCAAAAGTCACCTCAGGTCCCACTAAGGTTTCTTTTATTGGTTCTGTTACCTTTAATCTTCCATCGGAGGCATAAGTTACTCTGGTGATGGTGTCTGCTGAGATTTGAGCAATCACTTTCCCGTCGGAATTTTTAATTTGGTAGTCATTGTTAGCTTTTATTTTAAAAGGCGTTTCTTTTAAATCGCTTCTGGAATATTCCCAGAGACCGACAAGCATTCTTGGACCGTTGCCGTTATCGCAGACCAAGTTAGGGTCTTCTTCGGGAGCGTTTCCGGGGGTATAATAGGCCACTCCTTCATATCGCCAAGTTTTTTTGTCGTAAGTTTCAATAATACATCTTTTTTCATTTGGATTGAAGGTGTAAAAGTGCGCTCGGTATTTTTCGCTCCAAAACCGATAAACCGGATTTAAAGATTCTTTGTTTTCAGGTTCGGTGTACCAGGCTATTCCTTCATACTTCCAAACCTTTTCGGGATGCTCATCAATAACCTTTTCTTTCTCGTTTTTCGAAGCAGTGTAAAAATGCGCTCGGTATTCATCGCTCCAAAATCGATATACAGGTTTTAGCCCGTCTGCTTTTTTGTTGTAAGCCTTATAGCCCACTCCCTCATACCTCCAAACATTATCCGGGTACTTTTCGACAACTTCTTCTTTTTCTGATTCAGAAGCAGTGTAAAAATGCGCTCGGTATTTTTCGCTCCAAAACCGATGTACGTCAACAGTGTCCGATGCTTGAGCGCAATGGCAAAAGCTAAAAAATAAAAAAACCCCGACTATCTTTGCTATGTTTTTAATTACCTTCATTATTTGTATAAGATTGGGTTTATTTTTTACAAATCTCCCTTAATCCCTCTTTTAAAATAAAGGGTATAAATCTCCCTCAGTCCCTCTTTGAGAAAGAGGGAGGCGATCCCTCCCTTTATCAAAGGGAGGTCAGGAGGGATTTAATTTTCTTCTTTTTCAAGGGAGAGTCAGAGAGGATTTATAGATCATCCTCTTTCTATAAATCTCCCTCAGTCCCTCTTTAAAAAAGAGGGAAGTTTAAGATAGAAATCCCCCTCAATCCCCCTTTTTCAAAGGGGGAAGCAGTCCCTCCCTTTATCAAAGGGAGGTTAGGAGGGATTTAATTTTCCCCTTTTTAAAGGGAGTTAGGGAGGATCTTCCGATTTTAATCCCGCAGATTCCAGGAGAAATATTCACACCAATATAATAGCATAAAATTTAAAATCAATAAACCTTTGCATAAATCGGAAAAGTTGTGTTAATTTGTGGGTAGATGTTTTAAGAATTAAGAAAAAGGTATGGGAGCTTTGTTTTGGGGAAGTCCGAGTTTGGATTTGAAAATTTCTTTGTTTTTACTAGCAGTTTCAGTTTTTATTTCCTTGATAGTGTTAGCAAAGAAAAAGAAATGGGTCCCCGCTTTAATAACTTTTTCTATTTTAGCTAATTTGTCTTTTTTGGTGAATTTTGGTTCTTTTATGTTTGTTGCTTATGATCTTATTTGGTTTTCCTATTTTAACTTTTTAGCTTGGCCTATCATTAACATTTTCTTAATTATTTATTATGTCCAAAGGAAGGATAAAAAAACAAACAATAGGGCGACTGCAAAGAAGATCTGATTTAAATTTTTGCTTGTGGATAATGATTTGTGTTAATTTGTGTGTAGATGTTTTAAGAATTAAGAAAAAGGTATGGGAGCTTTGTTTTGGGGAAGTCCTATCTTGGATTTAAAAATTTCCTTATTTTTATTAGGGGTTTCTGCTTTTGTTTCTTTGATAGTATTGGCAAGGAAAAAGAAGTGGATTCCCGCTTTGGTAACTTTTTCCGTTTTGGCAAATCTATCTTTCTTGGTGAATGTAAGCTCAAGATTTTTTATTATGTATAATATTACTTGGTTTGCTTATTTTGTTTTGTACTTTTGGCCCATCATTAACATTTTCTTAATTATTTATTATGTCCAAAGGAAGAAATAACTTGCTTTGGAGGGAAAAGAAATTATTGTTTTTACTGTTTTTATTGGTTTTGGTTCCTCTTGTTTGTTTTTCCGGGAAGGGGGAATTAAAGGTTACCAAGATAAATGAGACGCACACTTCATGGAGTGGGGAAAAAGTTATTGAAGGCAAGCATGTTTTGACCGCTCGAAGCTATTTGGAATTGCAAAAAGGCACAAAATTGGTTTTCAAAGATAAATCTTCTTTGGAAATAGAAGGAGGTTTTATGGAAGCTCTTGGAACGGAGAAAGAGCCAATTATATTTGAAGCCGAAAACAAAAATGCCAGATATTCAATAAACATATCCAACGGAACGGCGGAGGATGGCAAAGATTATTCGGGAGGTATATGGCTGGAAAATGGAGAAGTTTCCGGCGGAGGATATGAAATAAAAAGCGAGAGTGATGAAGATTTGGTTCAAGCATTAATAGGGAAAAAAGCTTTTGCCGAAGATGAGGAGAGAGAAGAATTTTCAAAGGCGACAAGAGGAGCTATTAATACTTCCGGCAACGCTTTTGTTCAGATTGAAGATTGTGATTTTTATGACAATCATACGGCTGTTATTGCCGGCGATTTTGACAAGAAGCATTCTTTTATTAACCGTTCCTCTTTTTATCGCAATCAAAAATACTCAGTGGTTAATATTAATTTAAATAAAACTTTGGATGCCAGATATAACCATTGGTCAAGAGACAACACCTGGGGGGAAATAGACAAAAAGCATAAGAAAGCCGTTAGCGATTTCAAGGATCCCGTGATTGTAATCCCGGGAATTATGGGTTCTTTTGCCAAGGAAAAGGGTGGTGAGTTGAGATTAGACCCGATGCTTCATACTTACGATAACTTGGTGGAGGCGTTACTTGAAAATGGAGGATATACCAGAGGTGTCAATTTATTTACTTTTCCTTATGATTGGGAAAAGAGCAATAAAATTAGCGCTGAAAAATTAAAGCAAAAAATTGAAGAAGTTAAAAATCAAACGGCAATGCCAAAAGTGGATCTGGTGGCTCATTCTATGGGAGGCTTGATTGCTCGGCATTATATTCAGGCCGAAGATTACTCGGAGGACGTGGATCAAGTAATAACTATGGGGACACCTCATTTGGGTTCGCCAGAAGCTTATCCTCGTTGGGAGGCCGGTGATCTTTCAATAGAGCCAAAAAAATTAGCCACTCAAGTATTTGAAAAAATTCTTCAGCAAAAAACTAAAGAATTTGGATATAAAAATCTTTTTGATTATATTCGCAATCGACCAGTTGAGTCTATTCGGGAACTTTTGCCGATCTATGAATATTTATGGAGTAAAAATAATAATAAACCAAAGGTTTATCCGCAAAATTACCCTCGTAATAAATTTTTGGAAGATTTGAAGGGTGAGGAAGACGGTCAAACACCGATTACTTATCATTTTCTTGAGGCTACCAATATAGTTGGGAAAAAAGGTGAAAATTCCACCACCAGTGGTTTTGAGGTTATTGATGCTGATATGGGGAAACACTGGAAGCATGGTTATCCTCATGGTTATGAATTGTTGATTGGTGATAGAGGTTTTCTGTATAGTCAAGGCGACCAAACAGTCCCGCTTAATTCGGCTAAATATTTTGACAGATATTCCACTTATACCTATGAGATGAATGCTTCTCATAATAATTTGCCGACTAAATCGCAAAAGGAGGTTATAGAAATATTAACGGGAGAGAGACCGAGTGATAGCATAGAAGATAATATAATTGAGAATATGATATTTATTTCCGTCTACTCTCCCATCGATATCCAGGTTGTTTCTCCTTCCGGGGAGAAAATCGGTAAGGATTTTGATTCCGGGGATGTGGTGAATGAGATCGATTTGGCTTATTATTCCGGCTCTGATACGGAAGAGGAATTTATTACCATTCCCAACTATGAAGAAGGGGAATACCAAATTAAGACTCAAGGCACCGGAGAGGGAGAATACACGGTGGAAGTGGCGGCTTTTGACAAAGAGAATGAAGAAGAAGCCGGAGAAGAAGTTATCCAGACCATAGAAGGAGAAGCCTCCTCCGGAGAAACGGAAAATTTTTCAGTAAATGTTCAGGATTCTCAAGAAGAAGATGAAGGACAAGAGAAGGAAGAGGATGAAGACGAAGAAGAAAAAGAGAACGAAGAAAGCCCGGAGAGTGATGATGAAGATGATGAAGACGATGGGGTCAAGATAGGCAGCGGTGAAAGCGTGGAAAACGAAGAAGATGAAGAGGAGGATCAGTCGTTAATTATCGGGGAGCAGAATGAGGATGAAGAAGAGAGTGGGGAAGAAGATGGAAATGATGAAGACAGTAATCAGCCATCAGCCACCGGCGATCAAGATGGGGATAATGAAAACTCTGACAGCGATAAAGAAGATGAAGATGAAGAAAAAGATGAGAATGAAGATGAAGATGATAGTCATCTATCTTCGGAGGTCAAAGACCAACGTGAGGGCGGTGAAGAGTCCGGCATTGATAAAGAAGATGAGGGCAGCCATCAGCCATCACTCATCGGAAATCAAAGTGAAGATGAAGAAAAAAATACAACGAACTCCTCAGTAATTGAAAACACGCAAGAAGAAAATAAAACCCCCGCCGTCAAAGGTCAATCTACTCAAAACAATCCCCTAGTTATCGCCGGAATGATCTTTGCCGGAGCAACGGCTTTAACCCTGACTTGGACAGTAGGGAGAAAGGAAGAGGGTAGATTTTAACCCGCCTTAAAAGAGGGAACGAGGGAGATTTACACCTTAAACCTCCCCCTTTCTTAAAGGGGGATTGAGGGGGATTTACACTTTCAATTTCCCTCTTTCTCAAAGAGGGATTAAGGGAGGTTTACATTTTTAACCTCCCCCTTTCCTAAAGGGGGACCGAGGGGGATTTATACATAGTTGAGGATCCATAAATCCTCTCTAGCCCTCCTATTATAGAAACATACCCGGAAATATTATATAATAAGAATTAAAGAAAA
>CAZDHE010000020.1:0-15717 GCA_964505305.1 uncultured Bdellovibrionales bacterium | reverse complement strand
AGTTTTTCAACTTCTTTATTTTTAACACTCATAATATTTAATTTAATTCTAAAGTGAAAACGCTTATTGTTCTTGAATAAAGTTATTGATCAATTACAATCCGGGCGGCAAGATATCCAATCCGCTTCCTCGCCTTTTAGTTCCCAAATAAATAATGGATGAATTTTGGAGATTAACCTTAATAATATCAATGGAAGCATTGATATTAAACTGAATAGGCGTCCAAGTATCTCCTCCGTTAACGGATTTATAAAAAGCTTTTCCGGAAGCGTAGTAAATCTCGGAAGAGTTTAAGGGATTGATAGCCAAACCATAAGAAGATAATTCTTCGGGTTTGGTTAAGGTGTTTAAGGTTTCCCATTCCTCTCCCTTGTCAGCACTTCTTTTAAGTCCTTTTTGGGTACTCGCATAAATAACCCCGCTGTTTGAAGGGTCTGCCACCGCATTGTATACATCCTCGTCCAGAACCTTCTCGAATTTATCTCCGGAGTTTTCCGTCCTTAACAGCCCGCTTGAATCGGAAGCAAAATAGATTAAATCGCTATTCCCCGTATCAAATTCAATCTTCCTAACAGACCCCTTTATCCATTCTAAATTTCTCCAACTTTCTCCTCCATCCACAGTTTTGAAAATTCCTCCCTTTGTATTGGCTATATAAATTACTTTGGGATTTTCCGGATCAACCGCCATAAAAGTCACATAAGGACCATTCTTTTTTTCCGTATAAATCTCTTCCCAATCTTTTCCCTGATTTGTAGTTTTTAGAATCTTTCCTCTTCCCTCTTTAACGGCTGAAATGTAAATTAGGTTTTCTCCGGGAATTTTTTCTATACTGGTTATTTTAGTAAAAGGACTATTGTCTTTCAACCAAGTTTCTCCCCCATTTTCAGTCAAGTAAACTCCCGAGGATTCTGTTCCCACTAAGATCTCTTCCGGATTATTTTCATCAATTTCCATAGAGAGGATATTTTTTCCAATTAAATTAACTCCCTCTTTTTCTCCGGAAAATTGTTTAAATGTCTTCCCTTCATCGGAAGATTTATAAAAACCTCCATCAACACTTCCAAAATTGCAACCGGAAAGAAGAAACAAACTGAAAACCAAAAAAATAACCCCACTTATTTTTCCAATAATTTTCTCCATTTTGTTTTTTAACTTTAAAATAGCCGCTAAATTATAATTATTCCAATTCCACTTCTTTTTTAATTATCTCCCCATCTCTAAGAATTTCTATTTCTATTTTATCTCCCGGATCATAAGAAGAAACAACTTTGGCCAAAGGATTATCCAAATCAATTTCAGTGTTATCAATTTTAGTAATTATATCTCCGATAACAATTCCGGCTTTGTCGGCGGGAGAATTTTTAATTACAGCCAAGCCTTGCTGGCCGGAAAAAGAATAAACCAAAGCACCCTTGTTAACCGGCAAATTATTCAGCAAAGCTATTTCTCTGTTTATTGACAAGTAATAAGCTCCTAAAGTCGGTCTTTTAATTTCTTCATTTCTAATAATTTCCTCCATAATTGATTTCACCTGATCAATCGGCATAATAAAGCCCTCCGGAGAGCCGTCCTTTTCAACTTCATTGGCAATTCCCACTACATTTCCGTTAAAATCCACTACCGGTCCTCCGATATTGCTGAAATTAATTTCAGCATTAACCATCAAAGCTCCCTCCATTTTTTCCGAAGAAGAAAGTTCGGAATTTAACAAGGTGAAGGTTTTATTTCTTTCTTGCAAAATTCCCGTTGAAAAAGTGTTCTGATATTCGCCTCCGGCATTTCCGCAAATCACCATTTTCTCTCCCACCTCCAAGTCCTGAGAACTGCCCAGGGAAGGAACCGCCATATTATCTTCCTCTATTTTATAAAAAATTAAATTACTATAAGGATCTACAGCTTTTATTTCAGCGTCATATTCCTTGCCATTTTTCGCCAACACCTTATATTCAAAAGCACTTAAATTCTCCATTTCATTCTCGCTTTTTTCATAGTTTGTGGCTTGAGTTTTTTCTAAATTTTCCCGAGTGACATCATCCATAACACTCACAATTAAGCCATCCCCGGTCAGATTTAAACCCGTTTTAATGTTTCTCCGGATGTCTTGACTGGACTTTATCTTGCTCTTAAAGGCGCCTTCTTTTGTATAAGCTTCATCTTTTTCAAAACTCACAATACTTACCACGGAGGGCAAAGTTTTCTCGGCGGTTTTAGCCACGGAATAGTCCTCCTTTACATTGACCTGCTCAGTTTTATTAATAATGGTAACCTGCTCATTAGCTTTTTTAAAAAAGCTATACTTTTGCAAAGAATCAAACTTGGAAAGCCAGGGCATTAAAAATCTTTCCCCCACAACCCCGGAGAAGCCGGCTAATACAAAAAAGACTGCCAAGATAATCAGCCACTTACTTAATTTTAAAATTTTTTTAAACATCTATGTTTTATAATTATTAGTCCCCGCCGCCGCTAAAAAGCGTCTTAAATATCAAAAAAAACAAAAGCTACACCGCCAATTCCCACTGAGCAGTAGCTAAAATGCCTGCCAAAAGAATGATTGAAATAAATAAATTTAAAATAACTCTTTGAAAAGTTAACTCTCCTCTTAAATAAACCCTGATTGTATCCCAAAACCCATAAAAAATTATAAACCCGCATGTCCCTAATGTCAAATAACTAAAAGGCCAAAAAAATAGCCCGAAAAAAATTTGCGTTGAAATCAAAGACAAAACCAAGGCGATAAATATAATCGAGCCAAAGTCTAAACACTCGCTTCCACAGCATAAAAGAATATTCTTTTTTTTAGAATTTTTTCCAGATTTATCCCTCTTTTCCCTTTCTTTCCTATCTCTTGCACAAATAAAAAAAGATGGCAAACTAATTAAAAAAACCGCCAGAAACAAAACTAATGACATTAACCAATATTGGATTTGATAATTAAGAAACCAGGCAAAAGCGGAGGTAAACCAAAAAAAAGCAGAGACGGCGGTTGCCAAATTTACCATCCCCAGAGCAGTTTGATCACAATTATAAAACCTCAACCTATACCCTCCGGCTATAGTCAAATAATAAGTAAAAGAAGATAAAAAAATAAAAACCTGTCTCTCCAGGGGATGATCTACAAAAAACAATAAAGTCAAAGCTCCGAAACTTAGAAAAAAAGGAAGCGCAATAAAGCGCGGTTTTCTGGTAAGCGGCCAAATGACTACTGTGGTAAAAGCGATCAAAAACCAAGCAGCTACTTCCGTCCAATCGTTCTTTAAAGCCACAGCCTCCAGCGCCAATAAAAAAACTAGGGTATAAATAATGGGTTGTAAATAAAAAAACATATATTAAATTTGTTTAAGGCAAACAACGTGAACGGTAAAATTAATCGCTTAACTAAGCTTCCTATATTTTAAGGAAAATTTTGAAAAACCTCTCCGAAAGTCAAAGCTTGCAATAGCGGTTAATTTTGCCACTCGCGTTAACAAGTCAAGGTTCCGAATTTTGTTTCTATCTTTAATTATCTTTCTAAATAAATTTTTTAATCTTTTCTGCTTTTGCTTATCTTTGTTTGCTATTTTATTCAAACAAAAAATTTGTTCAATAATTACTCCGGCTGTTTGTTATTTGAAAAATTTAACCCTCTTCGTATGGAAATTAAAGTTCTTCAGACAACTCTGTAGGTGAATATAATAAAATGATTTCAATTTAGCAAAGTCGACGACCCAAATGACAAATGTTCACTTGGTGGAGTTCTTGCAAAGCAAGACTGTTCCACTGGGTGGTCATTTGCCTGCCTGTCGCAGACAAGGATTTTATGGCAGATATTGTTTGTTTAAGAATGATCGAGAAAGAATTTTACCCATAAAATTATCTAAAGAGCTGAAAATAATAATCCTATTTGGCCAAAATAGTTTTTTTGTAAATTTCTAAATTATCCAAAGCCACCCCCGCTCCCTTGGCTACACACAGAAGAGGATCATCCGCCGAATAACATGGCACACCGGTCATCCTGGTTATATACTGATCTAAGTTTCTCAACAAAGCTCCGCCGCCGGATAAAACCATCCCCTTATCCATAACATCGGCTGCCAATTCTGGGGGCGTTTCTTGCAAAACTTTTTTTACCGCTTCCACTATTTCTTTAAGTTCATCCTGAATAGCCTCGGTGACTTCATTGGAAGACACTCTGATATTTCTGGGCAATCCTCCCATTAAATCGCGTCCTCTAACTTCTATGTATTTTTCATTTACTTGAGGAATGGCGCTTCCCACTGAAATTTTAATCTCTTCGGCAGTCCTTTCTCCGATAGCCAAACCGTTTCTTTTTTTGATGTAATTAGAAATGGCGTTGTCTATCTTGTTTCCTCCAACCCGAGCGCTGTGCGCTGAGACTACGCCTCCCAAAGAAATAATCGCTACCTCCGAAGTTCCTCCGCCTATATCTATAATCATATTTCCGGAAGCGCTGTTGACCGGAATTCCGGCTCCAATGGCTGCCAGAACAGGCTCTTTTACTACATAAGCGTTTTTGGCGCCGGCCTTGTTAGTTGCCTCCACAACGGCCCTCCTTTCAGTAGAGGTTACTCCCGCCGGAATAGAAACCAAGATATCGGGACGAAAAATCCTCACTCGAGGACTAACTTTATTTACAAAATATCTTATCATTGCTTCCGTGACTTTATAATCGGCAATTACGCCATCCTTGAGAGGCCTCTGGGCAATAATAGTCTCGGGTGTTCTTCCTATCATCTCTTTAGCCTCATTGCCAACCGCTAAAACATTGTAATCGTTTACCCCTACAGCCACCACGGAAGGCTCATTGACAACAATACCCTTTTTGGGAATGAAAACTAAGGTGTTGGCAGTACCCAAATCTATTCCGATTTTATTTAAAAATATTTTGGAAAAATTACTCATTACAATTTTAAAATATAATTTAAAAACAAGTCTAACATTCAAAATTTCTGAATTGGTTTTGACTTCTAAGCTTATCCACGAACTCGCTTTGCAAAGAAAACATTTCTTTGCTATGGGCAAATCCAAAAAGATGCAAAAGGCCATGAAAAATCACCAATGATAACTCTTCTTTAAAATCTTTCTTACCTTCTTTGGCGTTCTTTTTAATAATGCTTAAGCTCAAAATCAATTCTCCTTCCAAAAGCTTGCTGTCTTTATTATAACAGAAAGATAAAATATCGGTAGGTTTGTTAATATTTCTGTATTTATTATTTAATTTCTTTATTTCCTCTTCTTTCAATAAAGCTACGCTCAAATCAATTTTACAGCTCTCTTTCAGTAAACCTTTTCTTATTAAAAAAAATAAGCCTTTGTTCAAAACGCTTTCAATGAAATCATCAACTTCTCCGGATTGGCTTTTGTCTATAATCTCCAGATTAATATTGGCTTTATTTGTCATACTAAGCTATTTGATTCTTTTTTACGATTCAATAATAAATTCGCCTAAAATTAGGAAAAAATTAGGAATAGGACAACCAGAAACAACTCTACTATTTTCAAAACTTTCTTTACCGGGGCTGTCTCCAAACGCTATTCCTACTGCAATTCCACTCTTATTGCTAAATTTTCCAAAAATTTTTGCCTTAGCTGAGGCTAAAGCTGCAAAAGTTTTTGCGCTATTTCTCTAACCTTGTTACCATCAGCGCTGTTTTTAAGTTCACCCATGGCAACTCCCATTACCCTCCCCAAGTCCTCGCTTCCCCGGGCTCCCGTTTTTTCGATAATCTCGCTCACTTTTGCCTCTATTTCCTCATCACTCATCTGCTCCGGCAAATAATTCTTCAATATCTCAGCCTCTTTTATTTCTTTTTCGGCCAAATCATCTCTTCCTCCCTCTTTATATTGAGAAGAGGAGTCTTCTCTTTGCTTTAAAGCTTTTTTGATAATTTGAATCACCTCCTCATCATTAAGACCTTTCTCTCTTTTGCCCAACTCGATTTCCTTGTTTTTAATTTCGGAATTAATACCGGACAGGACGGTCTTTTTTTCTTTGTCTCCGCTGCGAAAAGCTTCTTTAAAATCTTCAACAATCTTGTTTTTAAGTTGCATTTCTATTTAAGATTAAATTTCTTATAAATAGAAGCCGCGGACCCCGGAAACCGGGGTCAACCGCTTCTAATAAATCAGTCCAGCAAGATGCACTAAAAAAGAAATCTTTTAAGAACAAATCATTCAAGCAAAAAACTGTAAATCCATTGAAAAACTCACCTAAAAAAGATAAAAATTTGCAAGTTTTATCAAGACTAATTCTTGTGTTCACTGGATATTTTTTTCTTGATATCTTTGAATTTCTCTTCATCAAAAATACCCATTTTTCTTAATCTATCAGCTTCCTTTTTAACCTTGCTTTTATAAAGAGCTTCTTCTTTGAGCTGCTTTTTGTTCTTTTTTCTTCCCCTAAATCGGGTCTTCCTGGCGCGCATCAAAACACCGCTTTCTTGCATCCTGCGAGAAAACCTTCTTATCAGACTCTCAGAAGTTTCTTTATCTTTTTTTCTTACCTCTACCATAATCAAACCTCCCTTCTTATTTTATTAAATTATTGCCAAATATCTTAATAATCTAAACCTCTTTCTTTAAAACCCCAAAAAATGCTTCCAAGCAAGTTCCGGCTAAACAATTCTAATCAATAGGCTTTATGCCTTCACTCATCCTCGCTCCCCCTAATAAATGAAGATGTATATGAGGAATTTCTTGGCCTCCGTGCTTGCCGGTTCTAATTGAAAGCTTGTATCCTTTTTCTTGTATACCTTTCTCTTGAGCTATCTTCTTGGCAGCCATTACAAGACGGCCCATTATTTTCTCATTTTCCGAGGTGTCTGTCAAGTCCGCTACCGACTCTAAATGTTTTTTAGGTATTATCAAAATATGAACCGGAACTACGGGATGAATATCCGGAAAAGCAATCACCGTTTCGTCTTCGTAAACAATCTCTGCAGGAATTTCTTTGTTGGCTATTTTACAAAAAATGCATTCGGATTTTTTAGCCATAATTCAGTCTTTAAGTTTTAATATTTACCTTTAATTTACCAAAAGCAAAAAAGGCTACTTACTCTACTAACTTACTACTACAAATTCAACGCCTTCTCTCTTTTTTTATTTTATCTAATTTTTTCTTAACATCATTTACAATTTTATCAAAAGAGACCGTTTCCTGGTTGCCTCCAAGCATTTCTTTAACTATAACCGTCTCATCCAAGGCTTCTCTTTGGCCTATAATCAAAACTACTTCCGCTCCTATCTTATCTGCCCTCTTTAATTGAGTACGCAAACCGCCCTTGCCGAAACTTTCCGCTACAGTTATACCGGCTTTCTCTAAATCCTGAAACACCTTCAAACTTTTCATTTTAGCCATATCTCCCAATTGAGCCAGAAAAACCTTGGGCCGAGGAGGATTATATCCCTTTACATCCTTTTCTTTCATTTCTTCAATTATTCTATCCATCCCCATAGCAAAACCGATGGCCGAAGTTTTCTTACCTCCTAATTTCTCTACTAAATAGTCATACCTGCCCCCTCCTCCCAAAGCCGTCTTTTTTTCTTTGTCCTCACCGGAAAAAATTTCAAAAACTGTTCTGGTATAATAATCCAATCCCCTAACCAGCCCGGAGTCAATCTCATAAGAAATTCCTATCTGATCCAGACATTCCAGCAAAAAAGTAAAATGCTTTTTACAATCTTTACACAAATGATCCACGGATTGAGGGGCTTGGCTTATCACTTGGCAACATTTTTCCTCCTTGCAATCCAAAACCCTTAAAGGATTTTTTTTGAGCCTTTCCTTGCAATCCATACATAATGACTTTTCTCTATTCTTCAAATAAGCTTTCAAAAGATTGTTATATTCGGGGCGGCACTTTGCGCATCCTATGCTGTTTAGGTGGACGTTTAAGTTTTTGAGGCCAATTGATTTTAGAATTCTCAAAGACAATTGAATAAGCTGAGCATCTAAGACCGGATCCTTTTCTCCAAAGGCTTCGAATCCAAACTGATAAAATTCTCTATATCGACCCTTTTGAGGTCTGTCATACCTATACATCGGTCCGATATAGTAGAGTTTAACCGGTTTGGCTTTTGTTCTCATTCCGTGCTGAATATAAGCTCTAACAACTCCGGGGGTTCCCTCCGGCCTCAAGCTAACATCTTCTCCTCCCCGAGTCTTAAATTTATACATCTCTTTCTCCACAACATCCGTATTCTCCCCGGTAGTTCTTTCAAATAAACTCCTGGGCTCAACCAAAGGGGTGTCTATCCGATGATAATTGTAGTCATAGGCAATTTTTTCCACCGTTTTTCTGATTTTATTCCAGTAAGGCTGATTTTCCGGCAGAATATCGCGCATACCGCGAATAGATTTAAATGAGGCTTTTCCCTCCTCTTGAAATTCGTTTTTTTCGCCTTGACTTGACTTGGATTTTTTGGGCATTTTATTGAAACTAAAACTTACAAATAAACTTTATCAAGAAATTGTTGAATTATTCCAGAAAAAATTTAATTTCATTAAGAGGCCAAGCCCTTAAAAGAACCTTTCCTATCACATAATCCTTAGGCAAAGTTCCCCAGCGCCTGGCATCACTGCTGTGGTCTCTATTGTCTCCCAAAACTAAATATTCATCATTTTTTAACTCAAAAACACAAGCTCCGGAGCACTCCGTCTCGTGAGCGGAATCCTTTAAATACCTTTCTTCATCCAAAATTCCTCCACTGGGATTTTTTTCGTTGTAAACAATCACTTCCCCATCTTTAATCTCTATTTTTTCACCGGGTAGACCCACCACTCTTTTAATAAAATATTCTTCGGGATTTTTAGGATAACGGAAAACAACCACATCTCCCCTGGAAAAATCCTTAAAAGAATCTACTGTAAAAAACTTATTTTCCTCTGTTCCCACTACTGTCTTTTTGTAGCCTAATTCATTGATGATTAAATATTCGCCGTCGTGAAAATTGGGCTCCATAGAAGCTCCTTGCACAAAAAAAGGCTGAAACAAAAAAGTCCTTACCGGAATAATAATTACTAAAGAAATGAAAATTATTTTGGCTAAATCAAAAACAAACGCCAAAAAGCTTATATCCTCCCCCTCTTTCCATTCTGCCTCTTCTTTTTCTTCGTAATCTTTTTCAAAATCGGGTGGCATCTTTTTTGCTCAAAAATTAAATTGCTCTGAAGTTAAAACCTGCAATAACTTGCTATCGCCATCTATAGTGGCTTTTTATTCAGAAATATTAGATGGGTCTAAATTTCTTACAATCCTCAATTCAGCTTATTCCATTTTAATCCAAAAAACTTTTCTCGTCAAAGCATCTTCAAAATTGCTAATTTTAACTACTAATGTTACGCGCACTTAATAAATTAACCCTTTTGGAAAAAAACGGGAGTTCGACTTCTGTATCCTCAAAAACCGAACTTCTGTCCGCCACTTTAACTAAAATACGCTCAAGTTACATTAAAGCGAGTGTACACTTAGCATCAGCTAGTTAACCACCTCGTAATCCTCTTCTTTTTCTTTTTTTAACTCTATTCTTTTTATTTGTTCCAGATCTTCAATTTTGTTTATTTTCATAAAACGATCGGAAACCGTGTACAAATTATCTTCTATATAAAGACTTCTCTTGACAGTTGTATCGTAACAATCAGGACCGCACCAATTCATTCTTTTTTCATTTTCCCCGGAATGATCTATCATGCCTTTAAGCTCTATTTTATTATTTTTTAAACTGAAAACAGCCGCTCCTCGGAAATTCTTAGTATCGGGCGGCGGGAGAACCTCCTGATTAGCCGTTTCTTTTTCCGGGCTTTCGGCCGATTCATTCATATCCATAGGAATCGGTCTCGGTATGCCTATGTATTCATTTTGAATGGAAACGGGGATAGCCAATAAATTTTTTTCCTTGGAAAACAAAAAGGCTTTATGGTCATGCTGAGCAATAGAACTACTGTTTTCTTCCTCAAATACATACTTGTCCGTTTCTTTGGGATTGGAAACATCGGAAACATCAAATAAGGACAACTTTAATCCCTTAGTGTCAAATCCTCCCGTTTCTCTTGCTTTAGTTTCCTTACCCAATCCAATCAAAGTATTCTCATCATATGGATGCAGATAATTGGAATAACCGGGAATTTTTAATTCTCCCAAGACTTTTGGATTCTCGGGATCTTTTAAATCAACTACAAACAAAGGATCTGTTTGTTTAAAGGTTACTAAGTAAAGCCTGTCTTGCATAAAACGAGCGGAGTAAATCCTTTCCTCTTCGGCCAAACCTTCCACCGAACCAATCACCTCTAAATCTTCATCCAAAACATACACGTTGCTGTAAGATTCCCTGTCTTTTTCAGTTTCAAGTTCCAATCCCCCTAAAGCGGGGCTCATTCCAAATTCCCTCTTCTTGGTAGTAGCAATTCTGAAATAATCATCTTTTTCACTCATGGAAAATTGATTCAGAACGTGCCCCGTGACCTCGCCCGAAGCTTGATGTTCCAACACTCCTTTATCGATAGATATTTTTTGTATAATTGTTTTTTCCAATTCTTTGGTGATATCTTCATATTTTTCTTTTAGTTTTTCTTTCGATCTTTTTTCAATTTCTTTTTGCTTTTCTTCAGAAAAAGATTTTAAATACTTCTCCGTAAGAGTATTTATTTTCCTCCGTTTTTCCTGCCGGCTGAGAACATGGCTTGGCGCGGCTTGAATATCTTCCAGCTTTTCTTTCTCTTCCCGGTTTAGCTCGGGTAAAACAACCTCGCTCACAACCCCCATCATTAATTGATATTCGCTAATATGTTTGGTATATGTCAAATAAATATTTTCCTTGGAGACATACATTTCTCTCCCCCCGGGAAGCATATAAATCTCGTTTTCCACCTCCGAGTCGGAAGAATTAATATCAACCGAAGATACATTTACGTATTCGTAATGACTACTCGGAGCATCTACGTAATAAACATCGGGGCAATTTTGACAATTTTCCTTTTCCTTGGAATTATAGATAGCCCGGCCATTTTCAAACACTCCCGGGATGGGTGCATCCTCAGAATAGGCCGGGGAACTGGTAATAAAATAAATATGATTGTCTATCATTCTGGAATCAAAGTAATTACCCTCAAATTGCAAATCTCTTGTTTGAGTAGGGTTTCTCTTGTTTGAAATATCAAAAACCTTAAGAAAAGAAACTCCCTTTCCAAAATCAACAACGCTATCTTCCTGAATATTCGCTCGATCCTCAGCCCCAAAAACAACTAATTTATCATCTTTTAAATAAATATTTTGAGGCCTTGACTTAAAAGCAATTTTGGCCAACACTTCTGCCTCTTCCGCCGGATAAGCCCTGGAAATATACAAATTTTTATCAGCTACTGAATAAATAAATTCCCCATCATTTTTTACAATATCCGCCTCATCAACCCCCTTTACCTGAATATTGGTTTCTGAGTGCTCGATTGAAGCGGAGGAAGCATTATCCGCTTCTTGATCCAACGCTTCCGAACTTTTATCCATTGCTTCGGGAGTGGGCATAAATTCACCGCCACGCCGGTCAAAATCAGCATTCGAGGCTTCTAAATTGTCCGCTAAAAAATCTTTTAATCGAGAATAATCACTAAATTTTTTCAAATCATCCTGGTTTTTTAATTTTTGATTCAAAGAAACTTCCGTTTCATCGCCGCCGATAGACGACTTTTCTTTTTCGAACTTAATCTGATTATTAATCAATAACAATACAAATAAAATTAAGGATATTAACAATAATAGAAGCAAAACAGGCAACTTTTTATTGAAATTTGAACCATCTTTAAGCAATTCATTGTTTTTCATTTTTAAATTTGGCATTTTTTTATTTTTAAAATTTAGGTAAAAACAAAAATTAGAAAATTAACCTTGATTATTTTTCTTTTAAAAACTATATTATTATTATACATTTAGATTATCAAAAAAACAAGAGTCTAAAAAAATCACTTTTTAGGGCCTTAGAGTCATAAAAAATGTTTAAAGAGAATACTGACATTAAGACCAAAAGCAATTCAAGCCAACCTCGGAAAATAGTTTTTTATCTTCTATTTTTTTTATTTGATTTTAATCTTTCAATCGTGTATTTTTTTATTAAACTCCTTGAAATTTAAACAATGAGATGTAAACAAGATTAATTGAAGGTTTTAAACAAATAAAATGGAGTATCAAGAGCTTTTAGATTTAATAACTTTTTGGGGCTACCCGCTTATGTTTTTGTTAATGGTGGTGGAAGGCCCCATCGCATCCTTGGCGGGAGCTTTTTTGGCATCTCTGGGAATTTTTAATATCTTTATCGTCTTGGCGTTGAGTATTCTGGGGGATATTCTGGGAGATGTTCTGCTCTATTTGGCCGGTTATTTTGGCGGAATTCCCGCCTTAAAAAAAATAGAAAAGCTTTTTAGAATAAAAAAGTCCACTCTTCAAGAAGTAGAAAACGCCTTTGCAAAAAACGGAGCTAAAATTATTTTCTCGGTAAAAACCACTACCGGTCTTTGCGCTATAACTTTTATTTTAGCGGGAATATCAAAGATGAGCTTTAAAAAATTTTTGTTTTATTCTACAATAGGGGGAGTGGTGTGGAGTTGTTTTATTGTTTTTCTGGGTTATTTCTTCGGCCATATGGCCAAAGAAATGGATCAATACATTCAATACACCGGTTGGATTGTTTTTGCTTTAGCTGTAATATTTATTTTTTCAATCACTTTAATTAAAAATAACCGATTGAAGAAAAAAACAAATAAAAACTAAGCTTAAAAAATGTCTCAAAAAAAGAAATTGTCACCTCTCTTGCGCTGGGAAGCTTTGGAATATCATTCCAAAGCAAGAAATCTTCGCCACAACCTTGCCTTGTTCGGAATATTTTTCCTCCTAATCGCTTACGGACTTTTTACCAATAATTTGCTTATGTCGATTTTATTCATTTTACTGGGAGCCGTTTTTTATATGTACGAAAACAAGCCGCCCAAAAAAATCAACATTGCAATACTTGAAGACGGCATATTTATCAAGGACCAGGTTTACCCCTTTGATTCTATAGAAAGTTTCTGGATTGATTATGAGCCGGGAGAAAAAAAAGAATTATCCCTTCAAACTAAAACAGTTTTTCTGCCCCACATTAAAGTTCCTTTAGAAAATCAAAATCCATTAAAAGTTAGGAAAATATTGTTAAATTTTATTCCGGAAAAAAAACATGCCAGCCTTTTTCAAGATTTGCTGGAAAAGTTATTTTAACCCGCATTGTCTAGAAACGGTTCTTACCTGATTTGTTTTCTAAAATTCAAAGCTTGCTTTATTTTTAGCGCTTGCTTTCAATGCCTTTCTGATATATTATAAACTTGTATCTTGTATGAAGATATGGAAGATGAGCGGTTTGAATCGCTAACGCAAGAATCAGTTTTAAGATAACGTCTTCAAAAGCCGGTGACACCCCTTAAAAGTCCTTGTAGCTCAGCCGGATAGAGCGTCGGCTTGCGGAGCCGAAGGCCGCAGGTTCAAGTCCTGCCAAGGACGCGGAGTTAAGTAAAAATTGAAAGAAGAATAAGTGAGTGAAGTTGGATTATAAGATAAACAATTTCACTAAAGCAAAAATTAAAAGCCTGCATAATAAAATAAGAAGAGAATTGGTTTAGGGCTAAAAACAAGATTCTCACTTAACATATGAGGCCTGTATTTGGAAAGCAACTTATAATAATCAAAAAATTGTCGAATGCAAAATAATGTGCTAAAATAAAATCAAAGTTACTTTGTTTTTAAATAAATAAAAATAACAGATAAAAATGATAAATAAAAAATTAATAAAGACCGCTTCGCTATTAATTCTTTTTAGTTTTACCTTGATTTTTTCGGGCTGTCTGAAAGAGAGGGGCGAGAATTATACCGTTGACTTAGAGGTCTGGGGAGTATTTGATGACTCAGATGCTTTCTATGAAATAAATAGACAATTTGAAAAAATAAACCCCAATGTTGGCTCTATTAAATACAAAAAAATATCAGAAAATGTCGTAGATTATGAAGAAGAGTTAACCAACGCTATTGCCGCCGGAAACGGTCCGGATGTTTTTTTATTTAATAATAATTGGCTTTCCGAGCATAATAACAAAATATCTCCATTGCCTCAGTCTTCGCAAAACATTGATCTGTTTAGATCTAATTTTGCAGATGTGGCTTATGAGGATTTCGTTAAAGACGGTCAAATTTACGCAATGCCTCTTTACTGCGATACTTTGGCCTTATTTTACAATAAGGACATCTTTAATCAGGAAGCTATCACCCGCCCGCCCCAAACCTGGCAAGAAGTAATTGACTACACGGAAAAATTAACTCAAACCGATTCCGACGGAAATATAACCCGCTCAGCCATAGCTATGGGAAGGTCTAAAAATCCCGGAGGTGTTAATAGGTCTTCTGATATTTTGATGTTGCTTTTGATGCAAGCCGGCGTGGATATTTATAATGAAAAAAGCGGAAGAGTTTCTTTTGCCACAAAACAAACCAGCTCCAATGTTTTGGATTTCTATACCCAATTTGCCCTCTCCGGGTCTCGAGCTTACACTTGGAACTCTGAAATGGACTACTCTATAGATAGCTTTAGATACGGACAAACCGCTATGATGATAAATTACTCCTACTGGAAAAAAGAATTGACTCAGAAAGACCCTAAGCTCAATTTTGATACGGCGCCGGTTCCTCAGCAGGATTTGGAAAATAAAGTAAATTTCCCTAATTATTGGGGTATGGCCGTGGTCAAAAATAAAAGCTTGCAACCGACCTCTTCTAATCAGACTATAAATTATACCAACGAAGAAAGAATTCAATCCGCTTGGGATTACATTCAGTATGCGACTCAAAGACCGGAGGATAAATCCTATCAAAACAGTTTAAACTTCGATCCGGGGGAAAAATATCTGGAGTTAACTCAAAAGCCCGCCGCTCGCAGAGATTTAATAGAAAAACAAAAGGCCGACCCCTTTATCGGAGAATTTGCCGAACAGGCTTTAACCGCCAAATCCTGGGCTCAGCCCAACAATTTAGCGGTGGAAGAAGTATTTGTAGAAATGATAAATGAAGTAGTTTCCGGAGAAGAAACATCACGAGAAGCTCTTCGCTCAGCCGAGTCGAGAATCAAAGCTTTAATAAAATAAAATGCTAAATAAAAAATCTTTCAAGAAAAAACGAGGAAAATCTTTTTTGAGTAAACAATATTGTGTTTTACTGTTTGGATTGATTTTGTTTTTTCCGCTATATTCTCAAGCTTATGAAGATTGCCAAAACGAGGAAGGCGGAGAATGCCGGGTTTCTTGTGAAGAAAATGAAGAATCTGTAGGAGAAATAGATTGCCCGACAAACGTAAACATGGAACAAACAATTTGTTGCGTGCCTGAAAATAATGCTTGTCAGGATGCGGGAGGAGATTGCATAGATGAAGAAGAAGATTGCGAAGGAGAAACTCAATCAGAAGGTTGCTCATCGGGACAAGTTTGTTGCATAGAAGATGATGCTTGTCAGGATGCGGGAGGAGATTGCATAGATGAAGAAGAAGATTGCGAAGGAGAAACTCAATCAGAAGGTTGCTCATCGGGACAAGTTTGTTGCATAGAAGATGATGCTTGTCAGGATGCGGGAGGAGATTGCATAGATGAAGAAGAAGATTGCGAAGGAGAAACTCAATCAGAAGGTTGCTCATCGGGACAAGTTTGTTGCATAGAGGATC
>CAZDHE010000019.1:0-16673 GCA_964505305.1 uncultured Bdellovibrionales bacterium | reverse complement strand
TTATTATATAATATTTCCGGGTATGTTTCTATAATAGGAGGGTTAGGGAGGATTTACCGATCAACTGAAAATCCCCCTCAATCCCCCTTTTGCAAAGGGGGAGGATATGAGAAAAACCCCCTTTTTTTAAAGGAAAATAAAAAGAAAATTTAATTTTGTGATTCAGGGTGATTGTCGACATTACCGCCTCGCTGCAAATCCTCGCCCGATTTTAGATCTTCTTCCTCAATTGTTTCCATTCCGGGTTGGGGTTGAGGTTGGGGTTGGGATTTGGGCTCGGAATCGGAAGAGTTAAAATAATCGCTTTTATATTCGCTTATCTTGTAGTCCTCAAATCCCGAAGTAAAGGAGCTCAGTGCTTGAGTCTTAAACATAATTCCCACCAAAAAACCCACGAGAAACAACAGAGTTAATTTGAAATACCCGGAATTAAAAAAACTGCTCCCGCCCTTTCCTTCTTCAAGGGCAAGGTTTTCTTCCGTTTTTTCTTTTGCTCCCTCCTTTTTATTGATATCGTCTTTGTTCATTCCTATTTTTTTTAAACTCTTACACTTTCAAATATACCAGCAATAAAAAAGGTTGGCAATAGTTTTTTTATAAAAGTGGAAATGATAGGTTTATTGTTAGTTTAATCTTACTCAAAAGCAAAACCGAATAAGCCTTCCCCGGTCATTGAATCGGGTTTTTTCAATTCCAAGGCTTCCAAGATGGTGGGCGCCAGATCAGACAAGAAGCCTTCTACTTCAATTCGATTATATTCATCGCTTCCCGGGCTTAAGGGGGAGCTGCGATGATTGTCTTTGGTGACAAACCAACACGGAACCGGGTTGCTGGAATGCTCCGTGTCTCTTTCTCCATTTTCCAGATTAACCATTTCTTCCACGTTGCCATGATCGGCCGTTATGATTAAAGAGCCGTCTTTTTTGAGAACTTCTTTAATAAGTTGATCCAAACATTTATCCGTGAATTCTACGGCCTTAACTCCAGCTTTTAAGGCTCCGGTATGCCCCACCATATCCGGATTGGCATAGTTTACCAAAACAAAATCGAAATGTTTTTTGTTAATAGCTTTAATTAACTCCCTAGTTACTTCAGCCGCGCTCATCTCCGGAGCTTTATCATAAGAAGGAACATCTTTGGAAGGGACGTGGATTTTAAGCTCTTTTTTGAAATCTATAGCTTTTCCGCCATCAAAAAAATAAGTCACGTGGGCAAACTTCTCCGTTTCCGCTATTCTGAGTTGGCTCAAGCCGGCTTTTTCTATTTCCTCGCCCACCCTGGATTTTATTTTTTGCTGCTTGAAAATAACATCAACCGGCAAACCGGCTTCATATTCAGTAAAACAAACCACTTTTAAATTTTTGACTAATTCCGCTTTTTCAAACTCTTCAAAATCCTCCACAGATAAAGCTCTGGTTATTTGCCTGGATCTGTCTTTTCTGAAATTAAAACAAAAAACCGCATCATTGTCTTTTATCTGGCCTATCGGCTCTTCATCGTCATTAACAATTACTGTTGGCTCGACATATTCGTCCGTGTTGCCTTTTTCATATTGATTATCCACCGCCTTTAAAGCGCTCTCGGCTTTTTCTCCTTCTCCGGCCGTCATCGCCAAGTAGCCCTTCTCCACTCTGTCCCAATTTTCACTCCTGTCCATAGTGTAAAACCTGCCGGCCACCGTGGCAATTTCTCCCACATTCAGAGATTCCAATTTACTATTGAGAACTTTAATATAATCTTTGGCGCTTTTGGGCGGGGCATCTCTTCCGTCGGTAACAACATGAATAAAAATTTTCTCAATATCATTCTCCTTCAGAGCCTCCAGAAGCGCATAAAGATGCTCTATATGGGAATGAACTCCTCCATCGCTAAGTAAGCCGAAGATATGCACACTGGAATCGTTTTCTTTGACCCAGTCTACGGCTTCATTCAGAGCCTCTTTTTCAAAAAAGGAGCCGTCTTCTATAGAGTTATCAATAATGGGGAGTTTTTGATAAATAATTTGGCCGGTTCCCATAGACTGATGGCCGACTTCCGAATTGCCGGGATTTCCCCAAGGCAAACCTACTGCCAAACCGGAGGCCTGCAAGTAAGTTTTTGGGTAATATTTGTCTAATTTTTCAATGGTGGGGAGTTTAGCTTTGGCAACGGGGTTGCCCCTGGTCTCCTTCCACTCGCCCCAACCGTCTAAAATACATAAAACAAAAGGACCTTTATTTTTTCTCATTTTAAAATTTTAATGTTATTATTTTTATTTAATTGCCTTCAAATATGGCATTAAAAAACTTCTTTGTTGAAATTTGACATTACATTTATTTTTACCTCCCTTTATTTGTTTCTCAAAAAGCCAAAAACTGATAAATATTAACCCCCACTACATATTCGGAGAAAATACCCAGCACAAACTGCAATAGATAAGAAATAACCGGGAAAAACATAAAAATAAAGATGATCAAGAAAATAAATCCGTATTGCTCCATTGTTTGTTTGGTGTGTTCCGAAATCGGCAGAAAAGTAAATAAAATTTTAGAGCCATCCAAGGGCGGAATGGGCAGTAAATTGAAAATCATCAAAAGCAAGTTGATATAAATGGCATAGCTAAAAACACTGAAAATAAAATCCGCTCCCACGCCTATCTTGAGAAATAAATGAAAAAACACTCCGCAAACCAGAGCAAAAATCAAGTTGGAAAGCGGACCGGCAACCGCCACCATAGCAGGACCGTATTTTTGATCCCGAAGATTGTAGGGATTATAAGGCACCGGTTTGGCCCACCCCAGAATAATTCCCGCTTGGGAAAGAAATAAAAAAAGAGGCACTAAAAAAGATCCTATAGGATCCAAGTGCTTAGCCGGATTAAGAGTCAACCGCCCCTGATATTTAGCTGTGGGGTCTCCTTGCCAGAAAGCGGCCAGGCCATGAGCCACTTCATGAATTATTACTGAAAAAATCAAAACTGCTATAACAATTAAAATTTCCATAAATTAAGTTAATTTCATTAAAAAATTTTAGCTTAACACTTAATTTTGACAACAAAACAAAAAAATCCATTTGACATTTGAGCGTCAAGCTGTTAATCTATACTGGTAATTATAAAATATCTTTCATAAATATTCAACCGCATTTATGTCAAAATGTTACGTTTGCAATAAAAAAGCTATCACCGGCAACAAAAGGTCTCACTCCAACATTGCCACCAAACGCAAATTTAAGGTCAACTTTCAAAGCAAAGTTATTGACGGAAAAAAAAGAAAAGTTTGCGCAAGCTGCATCAAAACGCTTGGAAGAAAGGCGGCATAAATAAGAAGTGAAGACAAGTGGGACCCGTCCAAAATAGCCGGGTAAAAAGTTTAGCCCGTCCGAACCTGCCTTGTAACAAGCAGGTCGGGTGAAAATATTTTGAAATGACAAATTTCAAAGCCCGAATATCAATTCAAATCCAAAGGTCAAAGGCTAAAATGTCAAAATTTGTCATTTGTGTTTTGGGTTTTGGGTTTTCCCTCTCTTGCTTCTTGCCTATTGCTTCTTGCACTTATTGATAAATATCTTCCCTTCCGCCCCTAAACCCGACAATCAGTGTTTGTCGGGTTTAGCTATAAAAGAGTCAAGAAGCAAGAATTAAGGGGCAAGGGTTTGGAATCTCAAAAGTCAAAGCTACAACTCAAAGCTTAAAGCTACGATTAAAAACTTGAATCTTAAACCTAAAATTTATCTAAATTAAAAATGTCTGATAATAAAACCAAGCCCAATAATTTAAAGCACCAAGGCTATTGCCTCTCTTTGGAAACAGCCCCTGAAAAACGGAACTGATTAGGGAAAAACCAATCAACCAAGAATCCAAAAAGATTTGAAAGAAATTAAAGAAATTTCTAATATGTTAGCCTCAAGTATCTTAACTATGAAAAACAAGAAAAAATATTAAAATATAAAAAGTTTTGACTTTTAAGTTGTGGTTTTGAGATTTGACTTTTGACTTCTTAACCCCTTGCTTCTTGCTTCTTAATTCTTGCTTCTTCCCAAAATAAAACAATTCTGATCAATTCCCGGACACCCGGCTCTTATGGTTCCTTCTTGCCGAGTGGTCAAAACTTCTCCGGATAAATTATCTAATACCTCCACGGCGTCCGGATGAGGATGGCCATAACTATTTTCTCCCACGGAAATTATACTATACTCGGGATCAACTTCTTCAATAAACTCCTCCGAAGAAGAGCTTTTGGATCCATGATGAGCCACTTTAAGCCAATCCGTATCAATGTCTTCTTCATCGTTTAAAATATCCCTTTCTGTTTTTTCCGTAATATCTCCGGTAAACAAGAAAGAGTTTTCCCCAAAATCCATTCTTAAAACCACGGAATCCCCGTTCTTGTCGTTCTTATTGTAATTCCTATTGTCCGGATTATAAACCTCTATCTTTAAATGTTTGCCCAAATCTATTTTAGACCCTTCGAAAACAGCTCGGCGAGAAATTCCTTTAGACTCCAACTTACTATTCATCTTCTCCTGTGCTCCGCCTTTATCATCAAATCCGTTATCTAAAAAAAGGCCGGCGTCGAAATGATCTAAAACTTTGGGCATTCCTCCGATATGATCCATATCAGGATGAGTAGCCACTATTATGTCTATTTTATTGTCTCCCGGAGGCATTAACTTTTCCACCTCCTTTAATGTCCGGTTTCCGTCTTTGCCGGCGTCAATTAATATTTGATAATGACTTAAGTAGTCTATCAAAATTGAATCCCCCTGTCCCACATCCAAAAAATTAACTTCTAAAGGATGTCTGTTTTTCTTTTCCGCTTCAGCGAAAGCTTGATAGCCGAGACTTAACAGCATCACAAAGATAAAAAGATAGAGAAGTTTTTTAAAGCTTATTTGCACTACTTATAAGTTATTTTTAATTTTCTTTGGCTCCGATTAAAGCAATTCTAAAACATTTTCAAGTTTTTACAAAAGCCCACTACTTTCCACAGCACTTCTTATACTTCTTGCCCGAGCCACACGGACAAGGCTCGTTTCTGCCAACTTGAGTTTTATTAACTATTGGCTTTGGCGAGGAATCTTCCCCGGAAGATTTGTTGGTTTGTAATTGCTTGAATTGCTCCGGCCTTTCTCCTCCGCTGTATTGAAGCTTGCTCTTGTCAATCTCCGTTGAACTGGTTTCCGGCTGCGATTCCCTTTCTTGAGAAGCGGGCTGCACTCTAAAAACGGCCTTTAATAAATCTCTGTTTATAGCGGCTAACAAATTTTGAAAAAGATGAAAAGCCTCTTTTTTATACTCAATCAAAGGATCCCTTTGCCCATAGCTTTTTAAATTTACCGAATCTTTAAGATGGCTTAGCTGCTCCAAGTGCTGCATCCAATAATTGTCGATGGTCATTAGATATAAATCCTTTTCCAATTTTTGAAACAGTTCTTCTCCGACCTCTTGTTTCTTTTTTAAATAAGAGCTTTTCATAATCTCACTCAAGAAATCCATCATCTTACCTTTTTTCTCTTGACTGCCGGAAAAATCTCTTGACTTTTTAATCTCTAAAATCTTTTTGTGTAAATCCGGATAATCTCCCACCAAAATCCTAACTTCTTCCGCAATTTCTTCAGTGTTCCAATAATCTTCAATCTCGGAAGCGGTATGAGCGGCCACAATTCCTTCGGACTCCTCTTTGATTGCCTCCAAAATATTGTTTTCCAAACTGTCTGCTTTTAGGATTTTCTTTCTGCGTTTATAAATAACCTCTCTTTGCTTGTTCATCACATCGTCAAACTCCAAAACGTGCTTTCTGATGTCAAAATTGTGTCCTTCTATTTTGCCCTGAGCCGACTCTATAGAGCGAGAAATAATTTTATTTTCAATCGGCTGATCCTCCGGAAGACCCAGCCTGCTCATAATGTTATACATTTTCTCTCCTCCAAAACGCCTCAAAAGCTCATCTTCTAAAGATACATAAAACTGGCTGGTACCGGGATCTCCTTGCCTACCGGCCCTTCCTCTCAGCTGATCATCAATTCTCCTGGCTTCGTGCCTTTCCGTTCCGATAATATACAACCCGCCCAATTCTTTAGCTTTTTCATCAAGCTTAATATCCGTTCCTCTTCCGGCCATATTGGTAGCAATAGTCACCGAGCCCGCCTTTCCGGCGTCAGCAATAATTTGGGCTTCCCTTTCGTGGTTTTTGGCATTTAAGACTTCGTGCTTGACTCCCGCTTTTTTAAGCATCTCAGACAAAAGCTCGGACTTTTCTATGGCAATTGTGCCCACCAAGACCGGCCTTCCCTCTTTATTAAGCTCTTTTATTCTTTCCACAATAGCTTTGAATTTGCCTTTTTCAGTTTTAAAAATCATATCCGGCAAGTCTTGGCGAATCATCGGTTTATTAGTGGGAATTTGCGCCACTTCCAATTCATAAACCTTATTAAACTCCTCAGCCGAAGTAATAGCGGTTCCCGTCATTCCCGCAAGTTTGTTATACATCCTAAAATAATTCTGGAAAGTAATAGAAGCCATCGTCTTGGACTCTCTTTGCACCTGCACTCCCTCTTTGGCTTCAATGGCTTGATGCAAGCCCTCGCTATATCTTCTTCCCGGCATTAGTCTGCCGGTAAAATCATCCACTATTATAATCTCCCCATCCCGAACCACGTAATCCCTATCTTTCTGAAAAATAACATGCGCCCGTAAAGCCTGCTCCAAGTGATGCACATAAGAGACTTTATCTGTTTCATATAAATTGCCGATTCCCAGCCAGTTTTCTATTTTGGTAATTCCCTCTTGGGTTAGATCGGCTGATTTCATTTTTTCATCCAGATTGTAATCCTCTCCTTCCTTCAACCCCGGCACCAGCTGGGCAAATTTTTGATAAAGCTGAGTAGACTCCGTATCCGGAGCGGATATTATCAAGGGCGTCCGCGCCTCATCAATTAAAATAGAATCCACCTCGTCCACAATGGCAAAATTGAGCTCTCTTTGAGACATATCTTCCAAAGATCTGGCCATATTATCCCGCAAATAATCAAAACCGAATTCGTTATTAGTTCCATAAGTGATATCCGCTTTATAAGTCTTCTTTCTTTCTACATTTTTCAAATTTTCCATTTCCACGCTCACTTCATTGTCATCCAAAATTTCAGGCTTGTAGATAAAGGAATTGTCATGAGTAATACACCCCACCGACAAACCCATAAAATGATAAATCCGACCCATCCAATTGGCGTCTCTTTTGGATAAATAATCGTTAACCGTAATAATGTGCGCTCCTTTACCGGTAATAGCGTTCAAATAAGCGGCCGCCGTGGAAGCCAAGGTTTTTCCTTCACCGGTTTTCATTTCCGCTATTTTACCCTCGTGCAAAGCTATAGCTCCCAAAAGCTGCACATCGTAATGCCTTTCTCCAATGGTCCGAGAAGCGCCCTCCCTGATATTGGCAAAAGCTTCCGGCAATAAATCCTCCAATTTTTCTCCTTTTTGAAAACGGCTCTTTAATTCTTGCGTTTTTTCCTTGATCTGGTCATCGGAAAAACTTTTATATTCTTCCTCTATGGCGTTAACACTGTCCACCATTTTTCTCATCCTGTTCAACTCTTTTTCGTTAGCGTTGCCAAATAATTTATCCAATAATTTCATTATTTTAGAAATGTTTAAATTTTTATTAAAATCCCTTTTCTCATCTTACTCATTCCTCCATCCTATTACAAAAATTTCCAAATAGCAAGCCAAATAGGTAAGAAATTTTAAAAATAAATAAGCAGAAGCGGGAAATAAAAAGCCCTTAAATCAACAGACAGACAAAAAACAGGAAATAACATCTCAATCCCGCTTGTTTAAGACAAACAAATTGCCAATTACCCCTTAATTTCAAATTCGAGATTCACTTTTGCGCTTCTTGCATATTATTTGATCACTTCTCCAAATTGCAATACTTGGAGATATTTACTAAAATCCCGGAGGCTGTTAAAACAAAAATCATAGAAGTAGCGCCGTAGCTTATGAAAGGCAAAGGAATTCCGGTAAGAGGAATTATCTTAATAATAGCCATTATATTAATAAAAGCCTGAAAAACTATCCAGGAGCTGATTCCCACAGCCGCTAATCGAGAGAAGGTGTCCGGCGCTGAACAAGCTATCCGAAAACCCCTCAAAGCAAAAGCTACAAACAAAACAACTAAAAAGCCGGCACCTATAAATCCAAGTTCTTCGGCGGTAATGGCAAAAATACTATCTCCCACCGGCTCCGGCAAATAATTAAATTTCTGCCTGCTGTGCCCCAAACCTAAACCAAAAATCCCGCCGGAACCTACAGCCAACAAAGCCTGGTTAATTTGATAGCCGATTTTTTGAGGGTCAATACTGGAATCAAGAAAGGCTTTTACTCTATCCAAGCGATATTCGCTGATAAGAATTAGAAAAGCGCCTAAAATAGACCCGCTCACCGCTAATCCCGTCAAATAAAGAAAGGGAGCGCCGGCCACAAAAAACATCGCAAAAGCTATTATTAAAATAGAACCCAGCGTTCCAATGTCCGGCTGGCTAATAATTAAAACCGCCGGAATAGCAAGGATAAACAAAAAAGGCAAAACTCCATGAGAAAAACTTTTAATTTCCTTTTTTCGGCTTTCTACCCAAGCTGCTAAATAAATAATAATCGCCAATTTGACAAACTCCGCCGGCTGAAAAGAAAATTCCCCCAAGTCAATCCACCGGCTGGCTCCTTTATAAGACTCTCCGATACCGGGAATTAAAGCCAAAACTAAAAGAATTATGGAAAGGATAAAAAAAGGCAAAGAAATTTTTTTCCAAAATCGATAATTAATTTTTTGAACAATAAAAAACACGGCCAATCCCGGGATAATACCAAAAAAAAGCTGGCGCTTGAAAAGATGATACGGGTCGCCGAATCTGGTTTCTGAAATCACCACTCCGGCTGAGGAAATCATCACCAAACCAAAAAAAAGCAAAACGAAAATTAACCCCAGTAAAATCGGGTCGGCTTTTTTGTTCACTTTTTTGTTTTTGACTTTCATACTTACTCTCAAAAATATTACAAAATAAATCTCCCAAGCCCTTTCCCGTTAATAATTTAATCTTTTTTGATTTTGTTTTGCTCTCTCCATTTTGCTATTTCTTGATGGTTTCCGCTTAATAAAACCTCCGGCACTTTCCAGCCTCTGAAATTTTCAGGCTTTGTGTATACGGGGTAATCGCTCACCTTGCTTCCTCTTTCTTTTTCTTCTTGATTGAAACTCTCGCAAAATAATGACTCTTCATTTCCCAAAACCCCCGGGATCAAACGCGCCACAGAATCCGCTACAGCCATAGCGGGAAGTTCCCCTCCCGTTAAAACATATTCTCCCGCGGAAATTTCCTCATCTACCATAAAATCAGCGACCCTCTCGTCAACCCCTTCGTATCTTCCGCAAATTAAAATCAAATTTTCCAGCTCCCTGCTCCACTGACAGGCCTTTCTTTGGTTATATTGATCCCCTTTGGCGGATAATAAAACAGTCTTGGTTTTCTCTGTTGCTTTAACACCTCCGAATTTTTCAATCTCTTGACTCAAAGCGCTTAAGCAATTCCAAATCACATCCGCCTTCAAAACCATTCCCGGCCCTCCTCCGTAAGGAGTGTCATCCACTTTTTTATGTTTATCAAAAGCATATTCCCTTAAATCAACCGCTTCCACTTCAATTTTACCGCTCTCAACAGCCCCGGCCAAAACCCCGTGCTTGAAATACTCCTCCACAATTTCCGGAAAAATTGTAATTATATAAAATTTCATAAAAAATTAAATTTAAACTAATAAACACCTACTGATTCAAAGAGCTCGAGATCTAATCTGACATCTTGAATCTTAAAATTTTCCCAATTATTATCCTTGCTATTGATAATTCCCCGCCCGTATCAAGCACGTTCGGGTAAGCCCGCCCGGACTAAAAACTTTCAGGCGAGGAACGCTAATATTGAGAAGGTATGTTCGGGCAAGCCCGTCCGGACTTAATGGGTGCGTTCGGATGAGACTCTTTACTCCTTTCCGAGCTTTCACTTCTTTAAAAAATAACACATCTCTCTAATAATGTATAACTATCGGAACTCCCAAATCGGCAAACTCATAAACCTTTTTAGCCGGCCCTACTCCCAGCCTAACACAACCATGCGACACGGGAATACCCAGATGATTAGAGCCTTCTTTGGCTCCCCCGGGCCATTCCGGCAGTTCATGAATACCATGCCCATCAGCAGTAAATTGAATAAACCATGGCATAAAAAGCTCATATTCGTCCGACCATGGTCGGGGAGCTCTGCCCATAACTTCAAATTCTCCCACGGGAGTTTCCGTTTCAGTTGTTCCGCTGGATATTTTATAAGCTCCCAGCTCTTTGCCGTTTTCAAAAATAGACATCCTTTGTTTGCTCAAATCAATATCAATGTATTTTCCTTCCAAGATTCGAGGCTCCGGCAACACTGACCGCTCCTCTGTTTTAGTCGGATTGCCGCTTTCATCAAAACCGTAAACCACCGGCTCGGGTTTTTTAGTTACAAACTCGCTACTGTGAAGATCTTGAAAAAAATCTTCATAAGCTTTGTGCTTCATTTGAACCGAAACCCGGTAGCGAGTATTGGCCAAAAACTCTTTCTGCGGATCAAAAATAATCTTCTTGCGATCCTCTGATATTTCATAATCTACTTTAACATAAGGCTCAATGGAAAAATTTAGAAAATACCCGTCGGGTAAAGATTTATCCAAAACCATTTCCAAATTTTCCGTATAATCAACTTCTCTTTTTTCATCTTTAGGATAAAAAACCATCTTTTGAGGAACAGGCGCGGCGGAAAATTCAACCTCGGCTCTTTTCTGAATGTCCAAACCAAGTCTGCTTTTAAAATTACTCAGCCTTGCTTGATATTGAGTTTCCGGCTTTAGATAATCCTCAATTTTAATTCTTAACGTTTTATTGTTTACCCAGAAGTGGCTTGTCTTAATTTGAGGCTCTATAGAAAAATTTTGCAAAACGCTCTTCTTGTCCACTCCGGAAGTAAAATCTAATTGGACAAATTCGCCTCTGGAGAAATCGGAAGAATTTATCACTTGACCGTTTTTATCCGTCAGCTTCCCTTCAACTTCAATTTTTTTCTCCATAGCAAAAACTACCGCCCCCACCAAAGCAAGAGGGGTCAAAAGCAAAAGAGTAATTAATTTTATTTTAAAAATCTTTTTCATTTCAGTTTTTTATTCTGTAGCCATTCTTATACACCTCGCACTGCCCGATCTTCCTTAATACAAAATTCGCCAAGTTTCTTTTCTTTTGCATATTATTTATAAGATTTTATACCAACACTGCCGGGAGCAAGAGATGATCACTGATAGTTTTCTCACTTTTGAAACTTCCACGCCTTTTTACACAACCTACCTGCTACCGGTCAAACTCGGACCGGCTTTGCTTGTTTTTGCTTTCTCTTGTTTCCAGTCTATTGCAAGATTTCTTCCACTTTCACTTCCACCACTCCTTGCCACGGATCGGCTATTTTTTCAAAAGCTTTTTCTTCCAGGTCGATAATTTTGCCGGTTTCCGGCGAAGGGCCATAGTCATCCACCTGCACAATTACTTCTTTTCCGTTTTCTTGATTTCTAACTCGCAGCCAGGTTCCCCGGGGGAATTTAACGGAAGCGCAAGTCAAATCATTAGTATGGGCATACCAACTGGCAACACCTTTTTGAACATCCCCCACTTCAATTTTGGTCCCCTGAACAATTATCTCGGGCATGGCCTCTTGAACTACTCTTTCTTGCAACTTCTCCTTGGAAACCAACTCGCCATTTTCATATCTTACCAAATAATCTATTTCTTTCAAGCCGTCTTCTCCTTCTTGCTTAATTTTTTCTTTCCCCCAGCTTAAATCGTCATCTTCTTTAGTGACGGTTTCATGCTCTATTTCAAATTTTTCCGTAATTTCTTTTTCCTCCACTCGAGTAATTTCTATTTCCAATCCCTCTTTAATTAACTCCTCCCTTCTGGGATAAACCTCATCTACGTCCGATAACTCGATATCCATTTTCTTCAAAGCTTGAGAAATTGTCATTTTTTCCAGTTTGTCTTGATGTGTTTCTCCGTCTACTTTCACCTCTATTTCATACTTTCTTTTTATCTCCAGTTGAAAACCGGGGTAAATTTCCTCTTCCAAATCCGGATAAACTTCTTCTTCCGAGTCAAGTTGAATGTCTCGCTCTTTTAAAAATTCCTCCACCGTCCGAGCTTTAGTAAGCGCTCTATATTCCATTCCTCCGTCCCTGAAAACCACCGGTTTTTCTTCATTAAAAGATAAAACTCTCGGCTCTTCCCGGAAAAAGCCAAGCTTTACGACTACCAAAGCAACCACGCATAAAAAAACTATTCCCGCAAAATATTTATGTTTTATAATTCCAAAAACTTTCAAATGAAAACTTTAAAGATAAATTTGGCTAATTAAAGAATGAGCGCCCAAAGCTCATGAAAGGGACGAAAGACTCCTCCTGAACACACCCGTTTGGTACGGGAGTGTAAATATCAAACAATAATTCTGGCCCAAAAACCCGAATATTTAAATTATCAACTAATTAACTGATGTTACGCACATATACTCATTATAGTTTAATATGAACGTATTTTCCAATTACGCAACAGCTTGAAGTTCGAATTCTGCAGCCGCAGAAGTCGAACTTCAGGGGTTTTAAAGGAAAAGTTGCTTTAAGAAGTGCGCAACATTAGTAATTAAATTTTTTCAAAATCCAATTATAATTCCTTCTTTAAAAACAAGCTCTTCTGCCCCCCCCACTTTTTTTAAAACACGCCTTTCTACCTCCTTCTTTTTGAAAAACACCCCTTTTTGCCTCCCTCTTTTCTAAAAGAGGGATTGAGGGAGATTTACATCAAGATAAAAACCCCTTTTACTATCCCTCTCAACCTAATGAACAAGTTTCCACTTCTCTTCATAATTTTAAACCCCTACCCAAAAAAGCTCCTCTCAAGTATTCAGAATTCTTTAAGCTTCCATAAAAACTATCCGGAAGTTCGCTCTAATAGAATAAAATCTATCTTTTTTTCTTTTTCCGAGATGCTTCCTTCTCCGTCACCTCAAGATTCTTGGGAATTTCCACAATAAATCGGCTGCCTTTGCCCATTCCATCAGATTCGGCCCAGATTTTGCCTTGATGGGCTGAAACTATTTTCTCACATACATACAGCCCCAGTCCGGTGCCTTCAGTATTGAGATTGTTGCTTTTTTTGCCTCGGCGGAATTTTTCAAATACCGACTCGATCTCGCTTTTAAGCATTCCTCTTCCGGAGTCGGAGACAGTGATTCTTGCTTTGTTTTTAAGATCTTCCAATTTAATCTCAATCTCTCCTTCCTGAGTATACTTGATAGCATTGTCTATTAAATTGGAAATTACTTCTTGAATTTTTTCCTTGTCAAAAACAAAAGGTTCTGGGTCCTTTTCAGGCAAGTCAAGCTTCAAATCTAAATTTTTGTTTTTGGCTTCCATTTCGAATGTTTCCACCGTTTTTGAAATCAATTCCTTGATATTATTCTTGTTTAAATTAAAAACAAATCGGCCGGCTTCAATTCTGGAAATGCTCAGTAAATCATTCACCAGTTTAATCAATCTCTCGTTGGAGATATATATCTTTTTTAAGGCATCTTCCACCGAAGAGGAGTATTTGCCGAAATCTCCCTGCAAAATCATAGAGATAAAGCCTTTTATGGAAGTCAAAGGGGTTCTTAATTGATGAGAAGCAATGGAAACAAATTCGTTTTTGGCGTCATCCAGCTGGCGGAGTTTTTTGTAGGCTTTTGAGAGTCTAACGTTGGCAGTTCTCAGCTCTTTGTTGGTTTTTTCCAAATCAGTCGTAGCCTCCTTGATTTCTTTTTTCAATCTGCGATTAAAGTTCTTCACTTCTCCGTAAAGCTGAGCATTTTCTATGGAAACAGCCGCTTGACCGCCGATAATTTCCAATACTTGCAAATCCTCGTCATTGTACATCTCTTTAGTTTCTTTGGGTCCCAAAACCAAAAGCCCCACCGTTCTTTTTTTGATATTAAGCGGAACCAAAAGCTCTACCCCCATTTTGTCCATCAAGTCAATGGTCTCTTTGGTTTTTTCATTGTAATGTAACTCCTTGGCCTCCTCCAGAATTATTGTCTTGTTTTTTTTGATAAACATATTGTGCAAAGCGCTGTTCTCGGCAAATTTCTTTCTGTTTCCCAAGTTGAATCCGTTATTGTAATTTACAACATAACAATTATCTTCTTCATCCAAATCCAAGACCCCGAACTTCCGGGTATGAAAGATGTCGACAAAAGTTTTATCTAAAAACTCATAAATTTTCTTGGTGTCCAAAAAGGTTCTAATCTTGTTGGTAGTTTCCAGGATTACCTTTCGACTATCATAAAGAGAAGAAAAGAAGTGTTTGTTGGCTAATTTAAAGAAGTAGTCTCTAACATATGGATAAGTAAAAATCCCCACCGCCAAAACAAGTAAATCCACCCAAAAATCAAAGATTAGAAAAATCTTTTCCGCCAAAATTTTAACCAGGGCCGCAAACCCGAAAACCACTACAAAAGAAGCTAAAACGACTGTCGATTTTCTTAGAACCAGCTTAACATCCATCAAGCGATGGCGGATAATGGTATAAGAAATAATAATCACAAAAATCAACCCGGAAAGATAAGAAAAAGGATAAATACTCACCCCATAAGCCGGAAGAAAGCCAAGGGAGCCAAAAGAAGCAAGTGCAATAAAAGCTATGAAACAATATTTAACTCTTTCCTTTTCAACCAAAGAAATTTTCCGGCTATTATAATAACCATAAACCATTATAAACCACGCGATTACATAAAAAGCGAAAAAGGCCAGAAAAAGATGATGAAACACCTGCGCCTTGGTGTGAACACCCCACTTGTAAATAAAAATATCATTTACAAAAAATTTGGTTGGTATTAAAAATAAAAAAAGCGTTGCCAGAATATATCCTGAAATTAGTAAAATCTTTCCTTTTAATGTGTTGTTTTTTGTTAAAGCAAGTCCGAAATGAAACATTGCAACTGGGATATAAACCACCCCTACATAAACAAATCTATCCCAAAAAGCAACAGCTTCTAAGTTGCCTTTGTTCAAAAACATCATAAAAGTTCCTATCATCCAAATCGCGGTAAAAAAAGAAAACAAAGCAAAGGTGTAACTCAGTCTATCTCTTTGCCCCTTCCTCCAAACTAAAAAACCCAAAACAAAAACAACTATTGCACTTATAAGCGGAATAAAGGTTATTATATTCATTTTTTTAAATTAATTTCAGCATTAAAATTATTTTAGCAAATTATTTTAAAAAACAAAAGAAAAGAGGCAACTGATCAATAATCAACTGCCTCTTAATAAATTAAAACATGAAACTTGCAATTTTTTCCACTATTTGAGGAATTCTCCTGATTTGCTCGGTCTTTGGGTGATTCAGGCTCAAATCAAAAGATTCCACCCTCTGACTATAGTTTCGTGGAGATGGGACTCGGAATCCCTTTTTGTCTTGACTAAAAAGGAGCTTCGTGAGTCTCATATTCTCCTCATTAACCTGGAACCAGTTTACCATGTAAACCGGCATCCCCAATTTAATTGCTCTACCAAGAGTCAAGGTCTCGGCAAAACAACCAAAGGTGACTCCACGAGAGAGGCGAAACATTTTATAGGTTATTGCCCCCAAGACATATTTCAGGTTGGGAGAATAAGCGTTACCGGAATCAATCCGAACAACCTTATCTTTAACCTTCAAAAATTCCGACCTTCTCATATTGGAGGGTTCCGCCACGTCAATTAGAAGAAGTTTCTGGCCATCTTTTCTCAACAAGTCAACATTTTCAGCATTTATTCGCACTTTTTCCGAATGAGTGCAAGCAATTACCGCATCGAATTTGCCCGCGCTTTCTAAATCGGAAAAGGTTTGAATCTGATATTTTTCTGTGACCTGGGAAAGAAGATTAGTGTTGGGTCCAATACCCGTCACATTGTAACCTTCTTGCAAGAGATGACTCACCATGGTTTCGCCAAGGAAACCATAGGGGCCAATCACTGCTATTTTGGAATGCTCAGAATTGAGCTTAGCTTTCTCAAGCGCTTGCAATGTTTCCTCCTTGAGAACCAGATCAGTCCCATTGTCTCCAATAGTAAAGACCAGATGAGGAAACATCTCTTTTAATTTCTTGCCACCGTTGAAAAGGCGCTTGGTACTTGCTGCGAGCAAGACCACTCTCACGCCTCTCTTGTCCGCCCACTTACAAGCCTCAATAAAAAGCTTACGAGCTTTCTTGCGGCCTTCACTGGTATAGAGCTCCTCGGCAGTAATATCCAGAGCGCGAGTTCTGCCGGCCACACCTTTATACCAATATCGCGGCCCATTAAAATGACCGCATTTAGGACGCCAGTTTCCCAGAAAGTTTTTTCTATCAACTTCATCCCGCATGTTGGTGATGAAGACAACATCAAGAATTGGGCGGCCTCGGACAACCCTTAAATGGGTTCTCCAGTCGGTGACTGCAGATAAAAATCGCCACAGATGACCCAAAAAAGTATTTAACTTAATATTCATAACCACCTCCTTGTGGGTATATTTTTTCAAAGTAACCCTTTAAAGAAACAGTTCTTCAAAGAGTCTCCGGGT
>CAZDHE010000018.1:0-18708 GCA_964505305.1 uncultured Bdellovibrionales bacterium | reverse complement strand
CGGTAATACCTTGAGCCGCCCACATCAACTGTGAAATTTGCTCCAAGGTTAAGGGCTCTTTTTTGTATTCGCGAACGCTTCGCCGACTTACCATAGCCTCCTCCAATGAGGTTTGGCTTTCTATTTTAGGTTTGGGAAGTTTAATTTGTTCCATGGCAGTTGAAGATCTATTAGTATTAAGACCTTGATTTGTCCGAGGTTCCGAAGTTAGCAACCAAACAGTAGTTACGGCAAAAATTATAAATACTATTAATATAACAATTATAGCTATGACTTGATTTTTTCTGATATTATTAAACATAAATTAATAAATAAGGAAATCATGTCTATAGTAAAAATACTTGATTTATTGGAATAATTTAAGCAACCAATAACCCGTCAAGCCGAGAACAAACGGATAAACAAAAACCAAAAACAATAAGTGCGGCCACTTTGACTTTAAAGAATCTGAGATTCCGTTTTTCTGAATTTCAGCAATAAAGCTATACCATGTTTCCAGCCCTAAAAAATTTGCTAAAAAATTTACGATTACGGCAATTGTCAATATACCAAAACCGACTATAAAAATTTGAAAAACATTTTGAATCATATGATTTAAAAAGCAGAATAGTTAAAGATTGTATTATTAGAATAACATTCCGATTACAAAAACTCAAACTTTGGTTTTCTGCCACACTAATTAGTATACAGCCTTATTTTGTTGACAATTACAATCGCCGGAGTGTTAATTTCTTCAACCGTTTTTGAAATATTTCCATACTTAAAAATAGACAAAAATCCGACCGGAATTATCGGGATCTTTTTTAATTCGATGATATTTCTCTCGAATATCTTTTCGATCCAAAAACCTCAAAACCCGCTTCTTCAGCTGGCCGCTTCCCTTGCCGCAAATAATCTCCAGCTCTTTCAGTTTCTTTTCCCGCGCTTGCTCCACCGCCCATTCTAATTCCCTGTCTATAAGCTCGCCTTTATTATAGATCGGATGCAGATCAAGTTTTAAAATCTTGCTAGACATTGTTTAAAACAACTTTAATGAATTTCTATTGGCTTTTAATTTTAATACATAATTTTTCCTGTTTCATTTGTTTAATAAGCAAACTCTAAAGTTTTCCGATAATTATTCGTTAATAAGCAGTATATTCTTCCGAGCCCAAGGGGCCGCTAACGGCTTGTTCTCTTGCTCTCTTTATTTGTTCTTCTGTAAGGGTTTGCAGACTGCTCGCCTCTCCTTCCGAGTACATAATATTTCCCTTGATATTAGAATGTTCCGAACCAAGCAGAGAATGACCGAGTTCATGAACTAACAATTCCGGATGATGCTCGCCCCGAGGATTAAGCTCCGGATAATATATGGTGTATACGGGGGCAGCATAAAAACCACCGGCCGGAATGGGCATCTTTTTAAAATATACCACACTCCAAACATCATCATTTTTTGGAGGCGCTATATTAAACATAACTCTCTTTGCCGATTGCTTATTTGAATTCTCAAAATTTGCCGCCTTAGATTCGGGGATTACTTTTTCCTGAAAGGATTCCACTTCCCATTTTATGCCGGCCTGGGACCATAAACTATTCACTTTTTCAAAATCCGCCCTCACCTGATCTTCATCAAAAGAAGCATCAAGCGAAGGCTTATTATCAAAACGATAGGAATACACCCTTACCGGAAGATTTAAAACATCCCTTTTATTCTTCTCCCTTGCTGATTGCTTTTGATTTAGAATTGCAAACAAGACAATAAGCGCAGCTAAAACAAACAAACTTATTACCACCCAAATTATTTTTTTATATTTATTTCCCAAAAAATATATGCTCATAAAAAAGAATAATAATTATACGCCAAAATTTGACATTAATTGCTTTAAAAAAGAGTACTTACTGAGCCTTGCTCCACCGCCCCTTCTAATTCCCGGTCTATAAGCTCGCCTTTATTATAAATCGGATGCAGATCAAGTTTTAAAATCTTGCTAGACATGAGAAAAAATATATTCTGCAAATCGAGCTATCAAAATAATCAAGCCTAAAACAACCGCATAAATTCTTCCATTAAACATCATAATTCGCAATAAAGTCAATGCTGACTCCGCCTCTTTTGTGGATATCCCCACTTTGTTTGAATATCCGCGATGTTTTTTATACAAATCAATCAAATACATTAAAGCAAAAACAGCCGCAAGGAAGCTAAAAGTGAACAATGCCAATAGCGGGTTTGCGCCAATTGTATATTTATATATGTCACCAATACCAAAATTTGTAATTCTTTCTCTTACTTCTGGAACAAGATAAGGGATTACAATGGAAAATAGCAGGAATCCCCATGAGAAAAATAACGACAAATTTTTTTTATTTCCTTTTTTCATTTCAATTAATTATAATATTATAATATTTTTGGTTAATTCAATTTTTACGCTTCAAGAGGTTTTATTTGAAAGCCAGAATTCTTTTCAAGTCTGTAATGAAGAACTGGCAAAGTCTCAAGAATTCCGATAAATCAAGACTTAAGTCCAACAAGCAAATCTACTAACCGCAAGCCTCCTCCGCTATCTCTCTAGTTCTGTCCAAATCCACATGCAAGCCCTGGGCTCTGAAGCGCTTTTGCGGTGAGTCTTTTTCAAAATCAAGATCGGGAAGACCCTTGAACTTATCCAGCAACTGAAAATCTTCTCCGCCCGCAAAAGAGAAATACATATCTCCCTGCCCCAGCAGGTTCTGCGCGCCTCCCGCGCCGGTGAAAAATTTAGACTCTTTCTCATAAGGCATCCGGAAAGCCGCCACAGCCGGCGCAATCCTGAAAACTTCAAACATCTCCGCATCCGGCTGCTGAGTGGCAAAAAGGGTGTATAATCCCAATCCCGCCGGAGAGCAAAAAGACTCGATAACCGCCTTATTGGTCAAATTCTTATCGGCTCGGAAAAACTCCCCCAGCTCGCTGCAAACCACTAAAATATGAGGCATTTTTGAATTGCCGTCCGGATTTTTCTCTTGATATTTCCAAACAGTAGGACAGCCCTCCCGGCGCAAAAAGTCATAACGCTTTCTATACTCGGACTCAAGCCACTCCAGCTCCTTCAATCCATCTTCAACGCTCCTAACTCTGGGTTTTAGCAAATGAGGAATATTGTCAAAATCAGCCAGCTTATCCGCCGGATCAATCATCAAGATATGAAGATTGTCCGAGTCATAATTGCTAATCAAATGCAACAGACTAACCCGCAAAAACATCCCCACTCCGGAGAACATCCCTCCGGCCGCCAGCAAATTCTTGCCTATACTCAAATCATAACTCAGCCAAGCGTTTTTAGTATTCTCAATCCTCCCGATCGGCACAATAAAATCGCTCTCCTCCGGAAACTTTTCAAAAGACGAAGACTCAATGCTCTGACTCCAATCCAAGGGAGCCACCACGTGATTAGACGCTCTCAAGTCATCAGAATCCTCCCAAAACCGCTCCAAATCCACCCTCGCCTCCGGATCCCCCCGTTTTTCATTAATATCAATTTTCGGCATTGGTTTTTTGTTTATTCAATTAGAATCGCTGTTGATAGGTAATCATAAATTCTCTTGAATTCTCTCTTTTAAAACTTTAAAATCCTCCGCCAGCGGATTTTCTTTCATAACTAATTTTATTTTTTATTAACTAATCTATTTTCATTTTATCACTAATAACAAAATATACAACCGGTGAAACAGCCTCCAAATAATATAAAACAAGTAGCGCTAGCCGGCACTGTCCTAATTCTTATTTATTTTTCTCCATTGCTTTCAATATATGCAAAAATATATTTAGCTACTAATTTACTGGCAAATATATAAAATTAAGCAATTAATAATCATCTTTGGCTAAATTCTCCTCTATCTTATTTTTTACTTGTTCCAGGTCTATATCCTTGTCATGTTTTACATGAAATATATCAATGCCGGCACTATTTAATATTTTTTCCACCTCCTTATCTCTTTTTCTCCGACTGGGGGAATTGTGGGTCTTACCATCATACTCGATAGCCAACACCGGTTTATAATAAGGTCTTTCAAATAAAACAAAATCGATCGTTTTTCTGTTGATTTTATTCCTCCATCCCATGGCTTCTTTCTTAGTTATAGTAACATCAACTATACTACTCAAGACCACTTGCGGAAAAATTACGTAATTTTCCGGAACAACTTTATGCAGATTCTCAAAAAACTTTCTTTCCGGCACATTCATCAAAAATTCTCTTCTTTTAAACGGCAAACTTTCTTGGGATTGCTTTATCTTGTCTTTAAAAAGATAAAGAAATGAGGCAAACACAATAAAAAAAATTATCACTACAGCTAATATCTCCATAATAAAGTGAATTATTTATTAATATTAAAATTATTTTCTTTTTGATAACTAACAAACAAAATATTTTTCAATTCTTCTTTAAGCTTTTCTCGCAATTGGACAGCCGACTTCCTTGCCGGCCTTTCATTTTTAACAGCCGAAATATCGCCTAATAACCTCTCTACTAAATATAAAAAACTTCTTAATTCTCTTATATTTTGAATAAATACTAATTATTATCAAACGATTAATTCATTAACTATTCCTTTTTCTAAATGTATCACACTACAGCATGATACATTTAAGCGGTTATCTTGGAAGCAGGTAGCGGACGTCTCGGCCGGATTCTCGGGTCTGCTCTACCCTGTTTTCTTCTTCCAATTCTTCCAGGTACCGGTAAGCGGTGTTTCTGGATACATCCAGCATATCCGAAACTTCGCCGGTATAGTATTGATTATTTTAAAAACCATTTTATTCCCTTTTTCACTTTATTGTCTAACTTTCGAGAGTTGAAAGCATCTAATTTCTTGGCATTATAGAGTTGGAAGGTTTTGGACTTGGCTCCGAAAAAACCAAAGATAATAAACTTGTTTATGATCTTTATAGGATTCAATAGCAAAGCATAAAAAAAGGCGGGACCTCCGGAGCTAATAAAACAAACCACCTTCTTATCTTTTAAATACTTATCCGGGATCGATTTGATCAATTTATCCTTTCTGTATTTAAAAGCGAAACCGGGAGTAAAGACCCTGTCTATAAAACCCTTTAAAATAGCCGGCATACCTCCCCACCAAACAGGATAAATAAATATTATGCCGGATGCTTGCTTAATCTTTTTCTGCAACCTTGAATTTTCTTCGGAAATCTGCTTATTTCCGGCCGTATACAACTCTTCTTTTTTCAAGACCGGGTCATAACCCATTTTATAAAGATCCCAAATTTCATACTCCTCTCCTTTTGTCTCTAAAAAATTTTTAACCGAATGTAAAAATCGGGAATTAAAACCTTCAGTGCCAGGGTGGGCATAAACTATGATTGTGCTCATATTTTATAGTTTTATCTTAATATATAATACATTCGCTTCAGAATTTCCAAGGCAACTCCCGATTCACCCCCTCCTCTTTCACTTCGCTGGCGTTTTTTATCTCTCAAGAAACAATATTAACTTGACGCTTATTTAGATGCCCCTCAATATTTTCCAGGGTTGTGTCCAGTATTCTGACCAGAGCCTCGGTGCTATTGAAGGCATTATGGGGTGTAAACACAACATTATCCATCTTGAATATTTTGTTATTCCTTACCAAGGTTTCCCATTTTTCCGGGTTTTTGGTTTTACTGTGCAGGAGTTCGTGCTCTTCCTTTATCAACTCCTCTCCCTCGATAACATCAAGCCCGGCCCCGGCCAATCTTTTCTTTTCCAAAGCCTCAAGCAACGCCTCCGTGTCCACCACTGCTCCGCGAGCGGTATTTATCAGAATGGCCCCTTTCTTTGCCTTGTTTATATTTTCCTTATTGATCATATGATGAGTGTGCTTGTTGTGAGGAATGTGCAATGAGATTATATCAGATGTTTTAAGCAAGTCATCAAAACCAATATATTTAAAATTAATAACTTCCGCCAGAAAATTGTCTTGGTTAACATCGTAAACCCGTACATGCATTCCAAAAACCCGAGCTATTCTCGCCACATGCAACCCGATACGGCCTCCTCCGATAATACCAATGGTTTTATTTTTTAGGTCAAATCCCGCTAAGCCCTCAACTGAAAAATCATCCTTTAAGGTTCTGACATAAGACTTGTGCACATTCCTAGACAAGGAAAGGATCAGAGCAAAAGTGTGTTCCGCCACCGTATTTTCTCCATAAAAAGGAACATTGCAAACAACGACCCCTCTTTTCTTGCATTCTTTCAAATCAATGTGATCAAATCCGGTAGATCTTGTGGCGATAAGCTTCAACTTAGGGAGTTTGCTTAAAACCTCCTTATTTACTTGGGAGTGAATGAACACGGAAATTATATCACTGTCTTTTACCTCTGATATATTTTGACCATTTATCGGCTCTTTAAAGAATTTCAATGAATGCCCTTTTAACTTAGCCTTTAAATACTTTTCTTCCCAGGGCTTCATTTCAAAAAAAGCTATATTAGCCATATTGTTATTTATTAAGAGTTATATTTTTATTATTTAGACAATCCAAAAACCTTATACTCATAATCAAGCAAAAACAGTTCTTCAAGGTCTTTTTTGCACCCTTCTAGTTTTTCCCGATTCTCTTCTGCACAATGGCATATAATTTTAACAGTAACAAAGCCCGCCCCCTTAGCCAGTCTTTTTTCTAGTTTATCATATTCTCCGGTTTTATAAACCTAACGTCTAAATGTGTCACACTGCAGTATGATACATTTAAGCAGTTATCTTGGAAGCCGGTAGCGGACGGCTCGGCCGGATTCTCGGGTCTGCTCTACCCTACTCTCTTCTTCCAGTTCTTCTAAGTACCGATAAGCGGTGTTTCTGGACACACCCAGCATATTCGAGACTTCGCCGGTCTGGACGCTCCCCTTTTTCTTGATCGCCTCTAAGATCTTATCCTTGCGTCCATCTATTTTCTCCTGTCTTTTCTCATTAAAGCTCTCCAATCCGAAAGCGTCTTCTTCCTGCTCTTCCCTTTCTTGCTCCGGGAGTTTATTTTTCCGCTTGCTGTCTTTATTTTTTCGGCTTGAGTATATCCAAACAGAGACAGCTCCGATGGCGGCGCCGATGAGAAAATATGAGATGGATGACATAAGAATTTGATTATTTAATTATTTTCCAAAATTCTTCTTTGAAATTAAATATTTTAAATATTGCCATAAGAGTTAAAACGTCTCTACATAAACAACCCTCCTGCCAATTCAATTCTTTGCTGGATAATAAGGGCCTTGCTACTGCATAGAAGCAAAATTGTCAAAAATAAAATTAAAACTGCAAATGCCAAGCCAATCTGGCGAGTGGTCTTTTCTTTTAACCATTTCAATAATTTCCACTCTTCTTCCTCTTTTTCTAAGTAAAACATAATAAAGAGAAAAATTAAAAAAATCATAGCAACACTTTCCATCACAATGCTATACAAAGGAAAATATGGAAAAACCGGATTGACCAGAAGCATAATCAAAAAAGCCGCTTTGCCAATCAATCCCGGCACTTGGACTCTCTTGAAATGAAAAAGCAAAACCAAATAAAACAAAACCAGAAAGAACACCAACCGAGTAAACACAAAAGAGCTAATGGAATATTCAAAAACCCACTCCGGCAAAAAAGCGTGGAGAATAGAAACATCCATAACCGGAAACACAAAACCAAAAAACGCAAACACCGCCAAAACCGCCAGTAGTAAATAGTTTATTTTTTTATGATTCATTTTTATAAATTATTTGTTATAAGCTTGCTTGATCAATGTCATCAAGTAATCTAAATCGGTTTTTGGACTAACAACAATCTCATAATCCCCATTCCCCCAATGGCCGGTAGTTGATACATCTTTGGCATATTTTTTGGGGTCGTCCAGTAATCCCTTTTTTAAGTTAAGCCATAGTTTTAATTGATTTTTTTGGGGTAATATATCAACAAAATTACTACCGGAGATAAAACCGATGTAGACTTTTTTGGGCTTGATTTCAATGCCCTCTCCCAACTCCAAAATTCTTTCCTTTAAATCTTGATATAGTTCTTTGATGTCTTCGGAGGTGTTTTTTAAGTGTTCTTCTTCGGTATAAACTTTAACCTCCTTGCTTACTTTTTGGATTTTTTGATTCTTGGATATGGTGTTTATGGATTCGCTTTTGCCGGAAGATTGTATTTGATCAAACAAAAGAGTGTCGTTTTCATATTTAGTAATCTTCCAGAGTTCAATCGGCAGGTCTTTGAAGTTAATAGCGTTTTGCTGGTAATTGGTAAAAAACGGAGCTACGAAAATAATCCTTGACTGAGACCAATCTATCTCATCCTTTTTTAAATTCTTATTCATCCTTTCATTGTATTCCAATATGAAATCCGCCTTGTTTTCAAGCATTAAAGACAGATATGCATAGCCCTGGTCAATCACGCTGAAATTTTTGTCTTTTTTGTATTCAATAATAACAAAAGCTTTTGATTCTTCATCAAAAGCCAGGGAATCAATCCGGAAATTATGCAAACTGAATTCACTCGCCACAAACTTCAGCCCGAAAATCGTTTCCAGATTATTCTCCGTCAACCTCTGCAAATCCTTTTCCAGTTTTATGGATTTTTCTTTGATTAGGGTTAGCTTGTTTTGGGTGATTTTGAAGATGGACATAGCTAATTATTTTTTATTTGTTTGATTATTTTTAATTTCTTCCATTTCTAACTGTAATCTGTCAACTTTTTTTTCCAATCTATTGTTTTTATTTTCTAATTCTATAAAATCTCTATTATTTTTAATGTTCGAAGGGTTATTCTTATCCCCAAATTTAACCGCCCACAATCCACCAAAACTCACCAATATAATCCCTATAATAAAAAGCCAAAAATACTTAGGCATAGAATTTCTATCCTTCCTCACCCAAGTTTCCGAAATATAAAATAACAAAGCTAGAAAGAAAGTAATACCCGAAAAAAATAAAATAATCAAACCAGCAACTCTTGAAAAACCGGTCACTCCTTTAAAAACTTGAACTTGAACTGAAATAAAAGTAAAAATAGCGACAAAAATTCCTACAATTTCTATTAAATTAACCTTATCATCTTTCCATCTTTCCATTTCTCTGACCATCTCTTTCTGCTGTTTATCTAAATTATTTTGTTTGGTATTTATTTCTGATAATTGATCTCCGAGGTATTCATAATAGTCTGTTGCATATTCATTGATTTCTTGTATCTTTTTTTGAGTTTCCTTGTCTTTTTTTATTAAAAAATCAACATCCTTTTCGACATTTTTATCGTTTGGCATTTCCGACCCCCCTTCATAAGATTCATTTGTTGTATATTGATTTTGATCGCTCATAACATTTTAGTTTGAATTTTCGATAATGTATCTGAATTTTTCTCCTTTTCTTCCTCTAAGAAACTTTCTATTAACTCCCATGTATTCAGCTTTAAATTTTCTTCAGGGTTGGTATTCATATCAAACTCCACAAATAAAACATCTTTCTGATTCAGTTTTTGATTTTTAATTAAAACAATTTCGTTAACATTATATTCGTCATTCTCAATCTCCAATTTCCCTTTCTTTAAATTTCTAACCATAAATTCCGAAGTATCACTAAAATCAAATAATTCACTATCATTTTTTGTTATATTCTCAAACTTAGAGGCGGGCTGCTCTGCTTCTATATAGCTTCTTATTACACATCCTACTTTTTTAATTTTTATAGTATCCGTCAAATTATCTTCTATTGTTTTAACCAAATCACTCGCCAAAGGCTTAAATTCAGAAGAAAAGATCTCTTCTATGGACTTTTTCTCTTTTGAATTTGAATTAAAATTAAAATCTATTCTGCTCCGAGCAAATCTTATACTATAATTATTTTGTACATTTAAAATCATAGTTGGGATATCCTTGGGGGCGTCATTAGGAATAGGTAAAATGGTTTCTTGGGCATCGCTAAACCTTTCCTTGAGCTTAGCAAGAAACTCGCTTCTTTTATTTGGCTCCGGCATATGAAAAGATTCCGGAAAAAGTACAAATTGAATGCTATGAAGTTTAAATTGTTTTTTATCTCCAGACATAATTATAGAATTATTTATTTAAATTATTATTTATCCCAAATATTATTAATTTTATCTTGAATTTTTTGTTGGAAGATTTGGATTAGTTTTTGGTTTTGGTCTACTAATTGCTGTTCTTGTTCTATTTTTTTTAGTCATTTTCTTATTCCATTGTGATTGGCAGGGCATGCTGAAAAGTTTTAATTTACTAAAATCCAATCATAAAAACTTATTATTGGATCATACTTAAACTCAAAAATATTTTTTCCAATTATATTAAATTGTTTACCCATAATAATTTATTTACAAACTACATAATGCAAATATTCAACAGTGTGGTTTGATTTGTAATTTCTATTTTCAGCCTTATCTGCTTTAAATCGGTTATATTCTTTCGTGAAATAGCCGTACCTGCCACGCAAACTCATTATTTCCTTAATATCCTTCGAAGTCATTAAGCCCTCATTATTATAGCTTAAAAAGATGTATTTTGCCTTTGCCTTCAAAATTAAATCTTTAAAAGCATTCTTAACCTGCGCCCTTGAACAATAAAGAGATTTTTGTTTACTATAATCACGCAAACCAGTTTTTCCATAAATATTGGGGTTGTCATACTTAGAAATTGTTTCTAAAAGATGATAGTTTGTTGCATATTGTCGTTGATTATACGGTGGATCTAAATATATAATATCGCCATAAACTTTTTCTGCAATCTTGTTTATATCATCATTAAAAACTTCATGCTCTCGATTATTAATAATCAACTCTGCTGGCTTTAAGAGTAATCTTTTTTGAGCGGTTTTTTTTAGCTTTTTTAAAAAAGCGCCATAAACAGAGGCAGTGTTTGCAAACTTATCAATTGATTCGAGTAGAGTGGCAATCAAAAAATAATATTCGTCATCAGAAATTAACTTTTGCTCCTTCCAATTCTCGACTTTCTGACGGATAGCATCGCAAAGCATTCCATTTTCGTCAGAGAAATATTGTCGCGACTCTTTTTTGTTTTTTGTACCACCAAAACAATAATTTTTATAAATAAAACCCTTTACACCATTCAAATTAGAAAGATAGTCGCAAACAAAGACTTTTCTTTTTTCAGTTTTAATTTTTTTTAATTCCGGAATTTCTATTGTTAATTTGGTAAAATTTAATTCTTTGTGATTACCGATGTAGTGTCTATTTAAAATATAACTGAAATATTGAATGTCATTTGCTATGACTTTATATCCTTTTTCCTTAAAATAACATCCAACAATTCCGGTCCCCGCGAATAGATCGCAAAAGGTGTTGCATTTTTTGTCAACTACCTTATTTATTGATTTTTCCAAAAATTCTAACAATGATAATTTACTGCCTATATAATTCATAGTTTTAGTTATGTAATAAAATTACAAAACAAGGGACTTTATAATTTTTTTCCCCTTGCAACTTATGTTTATAAGAAAAATTTATTTCAATAGGATTCTTCAAATCAGTATTATTTATAATTTCTCTAATTTTATCTATTGAAACATCTTCATCAATATAAACAACTAACAATCTTGGATCGGCTCCAAATCTGCCCTCGTCTTGGTATTTATAAAGATATTTCGCAACAAGCTCAGGCTTTTTTATTGCTTCTTCTCGCCAAGCATCTTTGAAATGTCTTTTGAATTCATTTGTTGGACTTTTTGCAACCTTTTGATCAAAAGAAATTCCGTTTATAAAAAAATCAACGTATCGCCGATGCTTCAATGTCGGCAAAATATTATTATTTTTTTTAAAAATTAAAGTTTCTATAAAATCATTTCTAACCGTATTAATTTCTTTTATTCTTCTGTATTTTACTGCAGCAACTTTTACCTTGTCATCTTTGACAAAACCATTTTCTTTTTCAGAATTTACTCTTTGCACAAAATTATCAAAAGCGCCTTGTGAAAAAGGCCAAGCAATATCTCCGAGTTTAAGAGATTGCCATTCTTTTGTAAGCACTTCGATTGCTTTATTCGCCTCTTTCCCACTTTTATATTTATCTGTTTCCTTAAAAATATCTCTGATGATTTTTTTGCTTACATCATAATCCCAACTTTCAACAACAGCCCTCCAAAGCTCTTTGGTGTTTAGATCTAAAACTTTTTTGCCTGCATTTTTACCTCGGCTAATTGTTTTAAATTTTAAAGATGATATTGGCTTAATATCATTTAAGCGCAATAAATACTCTGTCGCCATTTCTTTGTTGCCAATAATTTTTTCTGCTAAATCATCTGAAAGTTTTGATTTTATGTATTCCATATTATTTTTTGAATATTAAAATGTATTCGTGTTTAAAAATATAATAATCGCTTGAAAGCGCTCTATAACGCCAAATTCCCTCCTTGTTTTGTTTGGCGCGATTGCCTGCCATGTTTTTTATTATAACACTTTTCAAGGTTAACCCCAATTTTTGCGCTTCATTCATGCAATAAAATCCCAAAGGAACCCATTGCCCTGCCGAATATTTATCGCCGATAACAATTGCTAGATATCTGTTATTTTCTAAAATATCTATTGTTTTTTTCAAAACTTCAGCAAATTTCCCTAAAAAATCTTTGAGAGATTTTGTATTAGATAAATCATTTTTCAAATCGCTAAATTTTATAATATCGGCATAAGGTGGATGTAGAATTGCTAATTGGATGTTTTCGCGCTTATGATTACTTAAAACCCTTTTTATTTTTTTAAACGGCTCTTTTTTTGTACTATCATCAGCTATCAATTCTGAAAAATTATCTATTGGCTCAATGTTTTTTCTTACATAATCAACTAGATTTTTCTGAATTTCAATTCCGATAAAATCTCTTTTTAAGCATTCAGCTTCATAAGCAGTAGTTCCGCTTCCCAAAAATGGATCAAAAACAACGTCGTTCTTTTTAGTATACCTTAAGATCAATTGACGAGGAATTTGAGGGATAAAGTTTCCGTGATAGAAGCCATCGTGTTTTCCATTTTTATCTCTCGTTTTTATTATCCAAAGGCTATCAGTCCACACTTCTGACTCCCTCCATTTATTCAAATCAATATCATTAAATTTTGCCATTTTCTTGTTTTTTTTTATTATCCTTTTAAATTTTAACAACTCCAACACAAAAAATCAATCCAGCGAATAGTTTAGCCCAAAAACAACACCCCAATCCCCTATTTAACACGCAGACAAAAACACAGACAAGACATTCAGCATAATAGGCAAACAAAAAAGGTTGCAGGAGGTTTCCCGCAGCCTAAATTCCCCGGTTCTTTTTTAAAATAATGTTCAAAGAACTCTTGCAATTTTATTGTTTAGTTTGGTCCAGGCCGTAAATCAGACTGAATTGTTGAGCGAATAATATTTGCCTCTGACTATCCTTGTTTTAATTGCCAATTTTATCAACTGGCAAGCAAAAAAAGGATAGGCAGAGGCATTGCTCTTTTACCTAAGATAATTTATTTTCGTCAATGTAGTTAAGAATGGCTTTGCGTTTTTTGGAGCCGATAAACGGAATGTTCTTAAATTTTTGCCGATTGTTTCCGATGTCTTCAACAACATTAAAATCATGAGCTTTTATTTGACTAATTGTTTTCAAGCTAATTCCCGGAATACAAGCTAAACAATCAACTGATTGGTATGGCTTCAATATTTTAACAAGCGAAAGATACTTCTTTTTCTTGTTTAACTCATTCATAGCTCCTTCTATCCTCGGATCAAATTCAGACAAATTCATACTATTACCTCCTGAAATTAACATTCCAAAAACCTAACTAATAAAGACATTTTAAAAGAGCCGGGGCTGTGTATTTAAGCAAAAAAATTTATATATGTCAATAAATCAAAAAACCGTGGGCTTCTTCCACGGCTTGATTTTGCTAAATATCAAAATAGTCACTTCCGAGAGAAAAATAACTCTTTTGTTTTTTGATATTCCTTCTTAAACTCCCCTTCCTCTATTTTCTCCTCGTCAACAAGGCTAATTTCGTTTAGAATCGGCAACTCTTCAATATCTGCTTTCAGTTTGGCAAGATTGCCGTTTTCGTTGTTCTTGAAACGCACCGCCAGGTCGATATCGGAGGAGTCTTTGAAATTTCCTTTTACTCGAGAGCCATAAATATAGACCCTTTCAATCTCCGGCCTATTTTCGAAAAAATTCTTGAGCATTGATATTTTTCGCTGGCTTAATCCATATTTATTCATTCTCATTTTCAAGGGCGTTAATTAATTCTTGAAAAGCATCAACATATTTGTTCTTAATATTCTCAAAAATTTCCCTGCTTTCTTCCTCGCTGTAAATATGAGACATTCGATTCCTGTCTCCGAGGATTTCCGTCCATACTTCGTCATCTTTGATTAACCCCAATTCAAAAGCCTTTTGCACAGACTTTTTGGGAGAAGCGGCATCTGCAATTCCCTGGTTTTCGCAATAGTCTTTCAGGGTTTTCCAAGCTAATTCAAAAGTAAATTCGAATCTCTGAATAACCCCATCTCTTTCAAGTTCTTTTAAGTTTTCCCCTGAAGTGCCTTCTTTTAATTTCGCAAATGCTTTTTTGAGATCAGAAAACCTCTGTTGCCATCGTTTTTGATTCCCCATAACCTTTTTGATTATTTGTTAACTATCTTTGCTTTAAATTAATCCTACCACAAACCCCGCCAAAAATCAATCAAGCATCAAGATTCTCCCATCAAATCTTTTAACGCACCCGAATTTGATTTTAGATCTGTTCTAAGCAAGCCTTCCCGGCGGTATTTTAATAATCTAACGCTTTATTTTTATATACTCTAAACCCGACAAACACAGTGTGTCGGGTCAACTGTTTTTATCTTCCGCCTAAATTTCACCCAGTCACTCATTTTTAGGCGTCTCAACATGATTCATGACACAGACACTTAGCTCTGGTTAAAACTACTTCACTTATTCGCTTGTAAATAAATTAAGATATCGTTTATACCAAAATGTGCGGGCGTATTCTTCACCTTTATTGCGCTGCTCTAAAATACCTATATCTACTAGGGCATTCACTAAACTATTGGCGCTTTGCCGGGTCTGGCCCGTCCACTCCTGCACTTTTCTTACATTTACAATCGGGAGCTTGTATAATTCCTTGAGAACTTTATTTGCAACTTCCGCTCTACGACCAAGTTTTTGTATCTTAGCCATATCGTTTTCACGCAGGGATTCAATGCTGCGGGCGGTATCTATCGCCCTTTCGGCAACAGCCGCGACACCTTCAAAGAAAAAGTCAAGCCATGGCATTATTTCTCCCTTATTGTGATATGCGTGAAGCACATCAAAATAAGTTTCTCGATGACGCATAAAATATTCCGAAAGATAAAGTACCGGTTTTTCAAGTATTCCTTGATGACACAAATAGAAGGTTATCAGCAACCGTCCTGTTCGACCGTTTCCGTCAAGAAAAGGGTGAAGCGTTTCAAATTGGGCATGCGATAGTCCGGTTTTTACAAGCGGGGGCATTAAATTTTCTTCATGCAAAAATTTTTCAAGATCACCAAGTCCGTGTTTCATTTCTTCCACAGGAGGTGGAACATAACGAGCATTTTTAGGGGAGGTGCCGCCTATCCAATTCTGGCTTTTCCGAAATTCTCCGGGTGTTTTTCCCGGCGCGTCTCCGGTCCCTTCGAGGAGTATGCGATGAACTTCTCTAATTAGCCGCAAAGATAATGGAAAATTATCAAGGCGTTGCAAGCCATAATTCATAGCCTTGATGTAATGAATAATTCTATCTACATCCTCGGGTATTTCTTCCGATAGTTCAACTTCGGCGTCAAGCGAATCCACCATTGTTGCGCGAGTGCCTTCAATTTCGCTTGAAAGGGCGGCTTCTTTTCTAATATACATAAAAATAAAAAAATCAAGATCGGGAAGAAGCTGGGTGATGCCATCGAGTTTTCCCAATAACAAATTTGCGCGAGCATGAAGCTTCTCGCTTTCCGTAGATAAATTTATACGCCTCTTAGGGGGGAATGTATTCGGCACTAATGCCTTAAAACCTTGCGGTTGTTGAACAAATTTTCCGATTTCCATAACTTTTACATCTTACCAAATAATGTAAAAGAAGATTAGCATTTCTTTTACATCTTGTCAATGGTTGTAAAACTTCTTTAGAAATAGATAATGGGGAGGGTAGATTTTAAATCCAAATTTAAATATCAACATCTTTCACGACTTCTTTTAGTTTCAAAGAATTCACTTTAAAATCTTTCAACGCACTCGAAGTTGATTTTAGATCTGTTTTAAACAAACCTTCCCGGCGGTATTTTTAATAATCTAACGCTTTGTTCTTATACACTCCAAACCCGACAAACACAGCTTGTCGGGTTTATTCGCCTTCCATTTTACTCCCCCCTATACGTTAAGGTTCATTATGTAAATATAAAAAGGCTTGATCTGAATCAGACCAAGCCTTTCTTCTTTTTTCGGGGCTAGTCTATTCTGACTAGAACAGACCCCCACCGATAAGTGAAAATGACCTCTTCTCCAGTTTCTTCGGAAGCCGGAGAGTAGACAAGGTCTCTCAATGCATAATCGTTTTTGCCACAGAGCTTTTTTGCAGTCTCATAAGCCTTGATAAGCCCATTTCTCTTAAGAATTTTCAAAAGAAGATTCTTAATTCTCCCCATCTTGTAAGCTACAATCCGAAAAACATTCCCTTCGTTGTCATCGTTAAAGTCATAACTGACCTCGACGATGTAATTGGGGATGCCCTGAATGAGGATTTTCTCCCAAACTTGCATTCCTTCATCAATCTCCTGATAGAATCCTGGATTTGTCACTGACTCCATAGAAATTATGGGGTCAACCTCAACGAAAAAAACATCTGAATAAACTAACCACACTCTCCGGCCATTATCACGGCAGAAAGACTGAGAATGGTAAGTTTCAATGTGAGGAGTTTGAGTTAAAAAGTTCTCGTCTAACTTCTTTACACCAATCTCAATGTCATCCAAAGGAATGGTGCGAAAAAAATTCTTGACAACATTTTCTGCTCCTAAAAACTGACGAAAAAATTTCTGCTTACTCATAAGAACCTCCACAAGCTTTGAAGGCACCACCCTGCTTTAAGGAAACAAGTGAATCACCATGATTCACTTGCCATTGAGGTCAACTTTTATAGTTGACTTATACGGCAAGTCAATTACGCAAATAAATACAATATGCTATCCATATTATAATGAAGATAAATTATATCATTTATTGTGTAATTTGTCAACACCTTATTGTTTATATTTAATAGAATATCTGTCTTAATCAAATTTGTTTTCTCATCAATTTTTAATAATCTAACGCTTTATTTTTATATACTCTAAACCCGACAAACACAGCTTGTCGGGTTTAGAGATAGTGAGTGCGCTTTTATTTCAAACCTATCTGTTAATCGGTTAAACATCATCTTTTTTACTTTTGATTTTTGCAAAACTCAAAACCGGGGTTAAGTGGTAAATCAAATGAAAGGCAAAAGACAATAATCCAACAATTAAAAGGAACGGGATTTCAAGAGCCAGGCCGGTTAAAAAGATGGCTATTAAGAAGTAAAAATGCACTCCCACAAAAAACACCAGGGGTAAAATTTCAAACTCCCTTTGGACTATTTGGCCAGATGATTTTCTGAAATTCGCCCACCAAGCCAGCAACAAACCGGCTGTCATAAAGAAAAGAATCCAGCCTTTCACCCAAGCAATATTATTGTGATAAAGCTCCTCCAGCGGAGGAATAATGCCCACGGAATTTAAAGAAGGGTCAATCATAAAAAAATAGGCGATTCTCAAAAGAATTCCCAATGAAATCAAGAAGATAAGCAGTATTGCATAGGAAGCCAAGGGCGAAATCATAACCAGGAAAGCAAAAAACCCCTTCTTTAAGTTGTTCTTTTTGAGTCGCAGAAATCTCATAGTCAAAGAAAAAGAAATGCCCACAAAAATCCAAGCAATTAAGTTTTCATAAGGAACCCCGACCCACTCCTGATTATAACTAATGGCCCAACTCCAAAATCCCAGCCGAATCGCCACCGCATCAATAGCCAAATCAAGCGCAAAAACGCACAGGCCGTCCATCCAAACCCGGCTTCGCTCCCGGATAGCGTAGGTGTCGGAAATCCGCATCGCCGAAAAAATAATCACCGACCAGCCCAACCCGATAGCCAGTGGCACTCCGGCAATAGCCACGGCAAACTCCTCGTTATAGTGATAACTTCCGGACATCGCAATGTTGCCAATCTCCAGAAGCATACCAAAAACCGCCCCGGCAAAAAGCTCCAGTATCCTAAAACCGTTTTTGCGCCTAATCTCTCGCCACAGCATCGCCCCGAAAGCGACAAAAGCGGAATATTCGAAAATAATTAAGGAAATATCCATATTGATTAATCTTTGAAATAACCACCCGGGAAACCGCAAAGTCCTGCAATCAGATCAGGTGATTTTATTTTTATTTGGATAACTGATGTTACGCGCTTCTTAAAGCAGTCTTTCTTTAAAAATCCCTGAAGTTCGACTTCAGTATTTGCAGAATTCGAACTTCAAGCTGTTGCGTAATTGGAAAATACGTTCATATTAAACTATAATGAGTATATATGCGTAACATCAGGGAATAAATTAGAATTGCCCTCTCTCAAAAAGTAATTTTACCTTTTTTGTACCTCCCTCTATTATAGAAACATACCCGGAAATATTATATAATAAGAATTAAAGAAAAGAAA
>CAZDHE010000017.1:0-19715 GCA_964505305.1 uncultured Bdellovibrionales bacterium | reverse complement strand
TTTTAACAATTTTTGGTCTCATCATCCGACACTTTGCGCTAAAAGAACTTATTAAGGAGGTTTTATGAGAGAGGTTAATAACATCGGCAGAAGAGACAATCGGCCGACCACTCCTCCCCGCTGTCCTTGCGGTGAATTAACCCAAGAGCATGTGGACAGGCAATTGAGAAAACAAGGATACTATGAAATAGTGCCCGGAGCGTATATCAAGAAAAAAAATAAGGATTAATATTGTTATGCGGGTTGCACAAAGTTGCAGCCCGCTTTTTTATTTGAAAAAAAATACTTCTTAGATTATGATGAGAACATAAAGAATTAATTATATAAAATGTTAGTTAAAAAGCAACAAGCAGAAGAGTTCAGTATTCCCGGGAAAACCGATGGTATTATTTATCCCTCCAGCCCCAATCAAGACCAAACCATCGCCAGGGTGAAAACTGATGGAGATTATCCGGAAAAAGGCTGGTCTATTAATGATGTAGCCACAGAAACCATTTATTTATTAAAAGGTTCAATAGAAATTAATACAGAGGGAGAGTGGACCAAGCTGAAAGAGGGGGATTTATTCATGGTTTTCCCCAACACTAAGTATAAAATAAAGGGCAAGGGAGAGTGCTTTGTTTTTATTACTCCGGCCTGGGAGAAAAATAATAATCAAATAATTTTGTAAATATGAATAAATTATCGCTTGCCAGCTCCAAGGAAAGAGACATGTTTTATGTTGTGGGAGTGGAAATTCCAGATTCGTTTTTTTATTTAGAAAAAGATGGAAAAGGGTATGTTTTTTTAGATAAAAGGGAAATAGGAGTGTTTGAAAAAAACAACAAAAACCCTGAAATTAAAGCTGTTCCACTGGAGCCGTATATTGAAAAAGCAAAAAAGCAAAAAAGCAAAAAAGCAAGCTTAAAAGCAAAAATTGCCGGAATGATTTTAGATGATTTTGAGATAAAAGATAAAGTATATGTTCCTGATTATTTTTCCGTAGAGGTGTATGAATATTTAAAAAGTCTTGATTTCAAACTCAAAGTTCTTGGCGATTTTTTTCCGGAAAGAAGAAAGAAAAATTCAGATGAAATTAAATTGCTGAAAAAGGCATTAAAGAAAACCCAGTTTGCGTTTAAAAGGATTGAGAAGATATTAAAAGAAGCAGAAATTAAGGGCGACAAAATTTATTTTAATAATGAAATTCTGACAAGTGAGTTATTAAAAAAAGAAGCAGAAAAAGAATTATTAGAGCAAGATATGATTGATTTGGAGGGAATGATTATTTCTTCAGGAGAACAGGGCTCAAGGCCTCATGATAGAGGCAGTGGAGAGATTATTCCTCACACTCCTATTATTGTAGATATTTTTCCCAAAGACAGGGCAAGCGGTTATTTCGCTGACATGACAAGAACTTACTTAAAAGGAGAAGCTCCCAATAAGATTATTCAAATGTATAATGCAGTGAAAGAAGTTCAAGAGAATGCGATCAGAAATATTAAAGCAGGCGTTAAAGCTTTTGATGTGTATAAAGAGTGTTTTAATATTTTTGAAAAGTATGGATTTAAAACAGAGGAAGAAGGGTTTGTTACGGGATTAGGTCACGGGTTAGGTGTGGATGTACATGAGCAACCTTTCGTTAATTCTTTTAGTGATGCTATTCTATCGGAAGGAGATGTAATTACGGTTGAGCCAGGTTTGTATTATAGTGAACTTGGCGGATCCAGAATAGAAGATGTTGTTGTGGTTACTAAGGACGGTTGCAAAAATTTGACTAATTATCCAAAAAGTCTAGTAATAGAATAATTGCTACATTACGTTTTATTTGACTGTTTAAATATATTAAATTAAGCATATAAAAAATCGACTTTGCTGAAGCAAGGTCGATTTTTTAATGGAAAAAGTCATTTTTTCCATCTCCAAATTTCCATGGAATCATTGGCGTAGCGGGACTCCATTGCTTCGTAATTATCTCGAATATAATGGCGGGCGGGGGATTTGATGTAGGCGTGATCGTTGGTAGAAATGACGATCCAAATTTCTTCGTGTTTTTGCTCCAGATTTTTAAGTTTTTCCAGGGTTAGTTTGTCTTCCTCTTGATTTTCGCCGCCGAAGTCAAAAACCGGCGTTTCTAATTCGGCGTAATAATAATTGCGAAAATCTCGAGTGATGAGCAAGGCGTCTGGAGAACGGTGTTTTTTATAGTAAGCAAAAACTTCCCGGTAATTGGAATTGTCCCAGTAAGCAATTTTTTTGTAAAAACTGTTATCTTGATCCCAGTAGCCGAAGTTATAAACAGCGAAGATTAAATAAAGAACAATTCCTCCAAACACCAAGCCGTGCTTGTTTTTTCTAAATAAGAAATCATACCATTTTTTTTCTTTTAAGCAGCCAGAAAGGCGGCTTGCGGTAAAGTATATTCCGGATGCGATCAGTATGACCTCAAAGGTTTGAACAAAATAAATATATTGATCGCCGGGATTTCTGTCCCAAATAAAAATAGCTGATAAAAAAGGAATTAAAAAAGAAATTGTTAGCCAAAGCCCTTTTTGAAGGTTTTTGTTAATAAGATAAATTGCTCCCAGAACAAGAAGAGTCATAGCTAAAATAACGTGGCTGTAGTCCAGGGTTATGTTTTCAAGGTGCTTGAAGTGATTAACCGGAAAGTCTAACGACCCCAAGGCTCTTTGAAGGATGTCATTAAAAGAAAGGAGAGGTATGGCAATCAAAGGAAGCAAGAGTAGGTAGGTATATTTATTTTTCCAAGTTTTGTTTTTTCTCCATTTAATAATGGCCAAAGACAGAATATAAACAGCAATGACGGGAAAGATATTAACAGTCAAAAGATGGGTCAAAAAAGAAATTATCAAAAGTCCCAGCGCGGGAGCGGCGTAATTCCAATTAAGCTTGGTTTTTTTAGAGAACTTGTCCAGTTGATTTCTTATTTTCTCGGGCCGAGATTCCAAAAACTGATAAACAAAAAAGGAAAGCGCCAAGTAAACCGGCGTAAACATAGCATACATTCGAAAGTGGCGGTCAAAAGTGATGGCGGAGATGCTAATAGACCACAAAAAAGCTGAAAGCAAAGATATAATAAAGTTTTTGGAAAAAAAGTAAGTGATAAAAAACATTAGCACAATAGTTATCATTCCCCAGATTACACTCAGAATTCGAAAGTTAACTTCCGTGGGAGGCAAGTAATTTAAAAGAAAAGCCGATTGACCGTAATAAACTAATCCTCGAGTATACTCTCTATCTCTGGGCTGCCAGTCATTCCAATCCCAAAATTTCCATTCCCCGGTTTGTACTTTTCCGTAAGCGGCGTTAATTCCCAAGAACTCATCTGCTACAAAAGATTGATTGTCTAATTTGTGGATTCGCAAAAAACCGCCCAATAATAAAATGAGCAATAGAATTAGGAGGGATTTTTTCCAATTTAGTTTCATAAAAAGTTATTTAAAAATAAATTTTTGTAAATTAAGTATATCTTTATTTGTCAATTTTGACAAATAAAGCTTTCCGGGGATTGTTTTGGAATTTAAGAAAAAAGTCTTGACAAATATTTGACTAAGATTAAAATAAATAATATAATAGTGTCGTAATTAATCACGGCACCACAATATATAGTATTTTGTAATAAAAATTTAAAATCAATGAAGTGTCCTTTTTGCCATAGTCCGGAAACCAAAGTGGTGGATTCCCGGGAAACTAATAGCGAAACTGCAGTAAGACGCAGGAGAATTTGCCAAAAATGCGGAAAGAGATTTTCAACTTATGAACAAGTGGAAATGTTAAATATGCTGGTAGTCAAGAGAGACGGAAGAAAGGAGGAATATAGAAAAGAAAAGATGGAAGAAGGGATAAAGCTGGCAACCAATAAAAGAATTAAAGGGGAAGCCTTGAAACAAATTGTGGCCGACGTGGAAGCGGAAATTAACTGTAAAGGCAAAGAAGAGATAGCCTCCAAAGAAATCGGAAGGATTATTTTGGAAAAATTAAAAGAGAAGGATGAAGTAGCTTATTTGAGATTTGCTTCGGTTTTTAAATCCTTCGGTAGCGGAAAAAGGTTCATTAAAGAATTTAACAAGCTGGAAAACCAATAAACAGTCTCATAAAACAACTGAATCGATGCCGGTTTTTATTTTCAAATAAGTTATGGATAATACTTTTAAGTCTCCAAAGTTGATAATTTTATTTAAAACAACATTTTTTATATATAATTAAAAATTAAATCTGGGGGAATAAATAAAAATGCAAAAAAAGACAAATTCTGCCAAGCAGAAAAGCCCAAAAACTACCAAAAAGGTAGAAAAAGTGGTTAAAAGAGACGGCTCTATTGTTGATTTTGACGCCGGGAAAATACAAGAAGCTGTTTACAAATCTTTCAAGGAAACCGGTGAGGGGGGATTAAAGAAGGCGCAAAAGGTAACTCAGAAGGTGGAGATGATGCTTAAGAAAACCGCTAAACCGGGCCAAATTCCTAAAATTGAAGAAATTCAGGATTTGGTGGAAAAGGTCTTAATGGTTCTAGACTTTGAGAAGACCGCTAAAGCCTACATTCTCTACAGAGACAAAAGGAGAAAAATTAGAGATACGGAAAAGTCCTTGGAGGATGCGGTGGATTTGGTGGATCAGTATATCAAAGAGATTGATTGGCAGGTCAAGGAAAATTCCAATATGGCTTATTCTTTGCAGGGTTTAAATAACTATATTTCTTCTATCGTTAGCAGTAAGTATTGGGTGGAAAGAGTTTATCCAAAGAGTATTAAAAAAACTCATGAAGGAGGCGATATTCACATTCATGATTTAGATAAGATTGCCGCTTATTGTTGTGGGTGGGATTTGCAAGATATTTTAACAGTCGGCTTCACGGGAGTGCCGGGAAAAATTTCTTGTAAGCCCCCTAAACATTTGCGCCCGGCTCTGGGTCAGTTGGTAAATTTCTTTTATACTACTCAGGGAGAAACTGCCGGGGCGCAGGCCGTAGCCAATTTCGATACGCTGTTGGCTCCTTTTGTTCGTTATGACAATTTAGATTATAAAGCTGTAAAACAAGCTATACAAGAATTTGTTTTCAACTTAAATGTTCCTACCAGAGTTGGCTTCCAAACTCCTTTTACCAATATAACCTTAGATTTGGAATGTCCCAAAATGTTCAAGGAGCAAAGCGTAATTGTTGGCGGTGAGCCTCAAAAAGAAACTTATGGAGAATTTCAAGAGGAAATGGATATGATAAACAAAGCTTTTGCCGAAGTAATGAGCGAAGGAGATGCCACCGGCAGAGTGTTTACTTTTCCCATTCCCACTTACAATATCACCAAAGATTTTAATTGGGAGAATAAGAATCTGGACAAAGTATGGGAAATGACAGCCAAGTACGGCATTCCTTATTTTGCCAATTTTGTAAACTCCGATATGGATCCGGAGGACGCCAGGTCTATGTGTTGCCGGTTAAGGTTGGATAACCGAGAATTGCATAAAAGAATGGGCGGTCTTTTTGGAGCTGCTCCGCTTACCGGCTCTATCGGAGTAGTAACCGTTAACTTGCCCAGAATAGGTTATTTGGCCAAAGATAGAAAGGACTTCTTTAGAAGACTGGATAAATTGATGGATATAGCCAAGGAAAGCTTGGAAATAAAAAGGAAAACTATCGAGAGATTTACTGAATCCGGCCTTTATCCTTATGCCAGGTTTTATTTGAAAAATATCTATAAAAGAAGAGGCGCTTATTGGTCTAATCACTTTTCCACCATTGGTATTATCGGAATGAATGAGGCGTTGCTTAATTTGGGAGAGGAGGATATAACAACCAAAGAGGGAGTAAAGCTGGCTGAAGAAGTCTTGGTACATATGAGGGAGCGGATGGTTAAATATCAAGAAGAAACCGGTCATTTATATAATCTGGAAGCTACTCCCGCCGAGGGAACCAGTTACAGATTAGCTTTAAAAGACAAGAAAAGATTTCCCAAGATGATTTTTGCCGATCACCAGTCCCAGGTGTGCCAGTCTCAGCCTTATTACACCAATTCCTCTCAGTTGCCGGTGGGATACACTGAAGACGCTTTTGAAGCTTTGGAGCTACAGGATGGATTGCAGGACAAATATACCGGCGGAACTGTTTTTCACACCTTTTTGGGTGAGCGAATTAATGACATCAACACGGCCAAATCAATGGTCAAGAAGATTGCGGATAACTATCATCTCCCCTATTTCACTCTTTCACCCACATTTAGTGTTTGCCCGGTTCACGGTTACTTGGAGGGAGAGCATTACAAGTGTCCCAAGTGCGTTATTGATCAATCTTGCGAGGTTTATTCCAGAATAGTCGGCTATATTCGCCCCGTTCAGCAGTGGAACGTTGGAAAATCTCAAGAATATCAAGACAGAAAGACATTTAAAGTTAAGGCAAAATAAAGTTTCCAAAATTAAGAAGCGGGGCTCGAATGCCCCGCTTTTTGATTGTTTTAAAACAAATTTGAATAAGCTTGAGGTTTTTGGATAAATTTGTAGATTGTTCCTATTCCAAGCTATTTTTGTATTACATTAGTCTAATAAAACAAGTTTATTATAGGAATTGTTTGAGGGGACTTTTTCCAAACACTATTCCTATTGCAATTCCACCCTTTTTTCAAATTTTTTTCCTTAGTTGAGATTAATCCCGAGTACTCGGGACAAAAATTATTTAAAAAATTTATTTAAAAAATTAGAAATTTCGTAACGAAATGGTGTTTGGGCGCAGCCCCTTGAGAGATGAGGTATTTAAAGTTTTCCTTCTAAGATCGCTTTTTCTTTCTGTTTTTCTTTTTTAAGGGCGGCTTTTTGGAGTTTCATTATAATATTGCGGGTTTTGACCGGGTTGGGAACTTGTTTGAATAAAAATCGCTGGGTTTCTCCGGCGGTTTGGATGTAGATGTATCCATAGCGAAAAAGAGTGGGCAAAAAGCCGTGAATTTCAGAGGTGGTGTCTTGAATTTTGCTGTGTTCCAATTCGCTGACGCTTCTTCTGAATAAAGCGACCTGCTCTACGTCAATTATTCTTCGATCTGTGATAATCCAAACGTCCAGGTAGTAATTTATCCAGACCACAAAAGCTCCCAGCCAAATAAAAAGATAAAAAAGTAATTCGATTAAAATCTCCAGTTGTGTATTTATGTTAATTTGAATAAATCCGAAATTTCCGCGAATAACACCCCCCAAAATAGCTATCAGTAAAGCGAAAAATAAAAAAGGCAGAAATTTGAAAACAAAAATTAGCCAATGCCGGCGAAGAACCAGGATAATCTCCTCGTTTTTTCTCCTGCCTTTAAAATCGTAATTTTGATATGGATGTTGGTAATCCGGGTTTTTAATAACAGACATTTTAAAAAATTTAAAAGAATAAAGACGGAGCCGCTGTAGATTTTTTGAAGAGTTTATAAAATCAATAAATAGTTACTCCAGTCTATTTCAATGACTATCCAAATACTTGCCAGCAATAAAGCGAAAAAAAATAAACAGAAAATAAAAATTGTTAGGGAAGCCGCTTTCTTGTTAAGCGAATAAGCCCAAATGTGGTAAATAATAATCCCCGCCATTATTAAAGCGCAAGAAGTCAGTATCCAGTAAGTGATTAAAAAAATATTTATCGTCATACAGATTTTTTATCGGATTAACTGGTTTCGAATTGATCTGTATCCCACATTTTATCTTCATATTCTTTAACGACTCGATGAGTGTTAAAACGGGAAAGCAGGGAAATGGAGCTTTTCATCATCTCCGTCCATAGGTAAGGACTGTTGTAGTAAAGGTCAATAGCTTGAGAAAGTTTTTCCAAGAGTTCTTGATTGTCTTGTGTGTCTCTGTCTCGGGCATTTTTTGGGTGTTGATTTTTTAGGCCAAATATCCATCCGCTTTCCGGATTTTGCTTGTAAGCTTCATCCCACCATCCGTCGGCAATAGATAGGTTTAAAACTCCGTTTAAGGCGGCTTTCATCCCGCTGGTTCCGCTGGCCTCTTTGGGCGGGACGGGGTTATTGAGCCAAATATCACAGCCGGAAACCATTTTTTTAGCTACGTCTAAATTGTAAATATCAATCATTGCCACTTTGATTTTTTTAGCCCACCTTCCGGGAAGGCCGGCAAAAATATCGGCAAAGTCTTCAATTTCTTCCTTGGTTAAGTTGCAGTAGCTGTCATTAGGCGCGCATTTTCCGGCAAAAATAAATTGCAGGCGGTACTGTTTTTTTGAGGATTCGCACATTTTCAGGAGGCTTCTCAGGTTCTCAAAAATCAGGTCCGGCCTTTTATAGGAAACAAATCTTCTGGCAAAACCTATAGTTAAAATATTTTCTTCAAAATAATCCTCTTCCTGCAATTTTTCAATCGGAAAATTATCCGGTGAGGAATTTACCCACTTGATTAATTCACTTTTTTCTTTTTGGTGCGCTCGAAGCAAGTCTTCATTATCTATAATTTTAGCGGAGTGTTTTAGGGCTTCCGGCTTCTCTTTCCAGTTTAGGGAAACTTCATTTAAAATTTTCTCTATGGAATTGCTTACCCAGCGGGGGTGATAGATTCCGTTGGTTATGTTAAGAAAATGATATTCCGGAAACATTCCGGCGCAAGTTTTTCGGTGAATTTGAGATACGCTGTTACGGGCTTTGCTAAATTCCAAAGCTAATTCGGTTAAACCGATTTTTTGATTATTTTTTTGCTCCCCGAAAAAGTCTTCGTTTAGATCTTTTAGAATGTCCAAGATAAGACTTTTGTCAAAATAGTCGTGGCCGGCCGGGACGGGGGTGTGAGTGGTGAAAGCGCAAAGGTTTTTGACCTGCTCCTTAGTTTTTTCAAAGTTGTCTTTTTTAGAGGAGGAACTTGGTTTTTTGAGCAACTCCCAAATTAAAGGGGCGCTATGGCCTTCATTCATATGGTAATTTTCTGTTTTGTAGCCCAGTTTTTTCAAAGCTTTCACGCCTCCCATTCCCAAAATAATTTCTTGGCAAAGTTTGGTGTAAGCATCTCCCGGGTAAATTTTTTCAGTGAGGTTTCTGTCTTGAGGGGCATTGTTTTCATTGTTTGCGCTTAAAAAATAAATGGGCGTTTTGCCTTTTTTGCCTCGGACATCCTTTTTCCATATATCCAGAACAACTTTTCTTCCTTGGATATAAACTTCGGTTTGTGTATTGATTTTTTGGAAAGATTTTTCGGCTTTAAATTTTAATTGCGGGTCTTGGCTTTGATGATAAAGAAGGCTGATTCCGACTCCTTTTATTCCCAAATCGGCCATAGAGCAAATAATATCCGAAGCCAAAACCCCCAATCCCCCGGCGTAGTTGGGAATAGAGCTATCAAGAGCAAATTCCATTGAAAAATAAGCCACTTTTATTTTTTTTAATTTCATTGTGTTTTTAAAAAATTAATGTTATTATAATTATAAAGCATTAATATGTTTTGAGCAATAACAAATTAAAGGTGCTAAATTCAAAAGAAACAAAAGTATTTATGATCGGCTGGGAATGGCCGCCTTTTAACAGCGGCGGTTTGGGGGTGGCTTGCCAGGGGTTGGCCAAGGCTTTGTCTATGCGAGTAAGCAAAGTTGTTTTCACTTTACCGGCCAAGGTAGAGACAACTGATAATTTTGTAGAACTTTGCTATCCGAAAAAAGAGGAGAAGATAAGTATCTACAAGTTCTATTCAAGTTTTTCCGCTTATTCCAAAGTATCTGTTAACTGTTTTGAAAAAAGCGTTAAAAGCGGAAACTCAAATCCGGAAAAAGTGAATGGTTTAAATTTGTTGAACAGGGTTTTAGCTTATGCCGACTTTGTGGAAAATAAATGCCTTGATTACGATTTTGATGTTATTCACGCTCATGATTGGCTTTCTTTCCCGGCGGCGGCCAAAGCCGGGAAGAAATCCGGAAAACCTTTTATAGCTCACGTGCATGCCACCGAGTTTGATAGGTGCGCCGGGGATAATGTTAACAGGGAAGTCTATGAAATAGAAAGAAAAGGATTGGAAGAGGCTGACGGCATAATTGCCATCAGCAGGAGGATTAAAAATATTTTAATAGAAAAATACGGAATTGATCCGGAAAAAATAAATTTGATTCACAACGGAATTGATCCGGATTATTTTAAAAAGACGAATGATTTAAATTTTCAAATAGAAGCATTAAAGAAAAATGGCAATAAGGTGGTTTTATATGTGGGTCGGCTTACAGTGCAGAAGGGAGTGGAGTTTTTGATTAGGGCCGCCAAAGATGTGGTTAAACACAGCAATGGCAAAACTTACTTTGTTATAGTCGGCTCGGGTGAACTAAGGGATCAATTAGCCGGTTATGCCGCAGAGCTGGGAATTTCGGATAAGGTTTTGTTTCCGGGTTTCTTGAGAGGAAAAGAGTTGGCCGAGGTTTACAGAAGCGCTGATGTTTTGGTGATGCCTTCAGTTTCGGAGCCTTTTGGCTTGATTCCTTTGGAATCTCTTATAAACGGAACTCCGGTGGTGGTTTCCAAGCAATCGGGAGTTTCAGAAGTTTTAACCAACGCGCTTAAAGTGGATTTTTGGGACGTGAAAGAATTGGCTAATATGATTTTAGCTTCTTTGCAGTATTCCTCCCTGAATCGGTATTTAAAAGAAAACGGCCACAAGGAAGTTAACGGAATCAGTTGGAGTACTCCGGCAGAAAAGTGCTTGCAGTATTATCAGGAATTTATTTCCAAATAAATTTTTTCAATTTATCTGTTTATAGTTTTAATAATTATTACTCAAAAATGCCTTCGGTTTGTTTTTATTTTCAAGTTCACCAGCCTTACAGAATTAAAAGATACCGTTTTTGCGACATCGGCAAGGATGGAAGCTATTTTAATGACAATTCCGCCACCAATCTAAATAACAGAAAAGTTCTAAGAAAAGTGGCTCGCAAGGCGTACTTGCCAACCAACAGGCTACTTCTTGACTTAATCAAAAGACATCCCGAATTAAAAATATCCTTTTCTTTTTCCGGCGTTTTTTTAGAGCAGCTGGAGAATGATTTACCCTTGGTGTTGAAATCTTTTCAAGATTTAGTCGGAACCGGCAGAGTGGAGATTCTGAGTGAAACTTATTATCATTCCTTGGCGTTTCTATATTCCAAAGAAGAATTCAAAAATCAAGTGGAAAAACATCGAGAAAAAATTGAAGATTTGTTCGGGGAGTATTTACCGGAAAAAGAATGGAAACCGAAAGTCTTTCGAAATACAGAGTTGATTTTTAATGATGAAGTAGCTTCTTTTGTGGGAGAGATGGGTTATAGAGGAGTTTTGGCCGAAGGAATGGAGTCCAATTTGGGCTGGAGAAGTCCTAATTTTGTGTATGAATCGGGGAGCGCTAAAGGAGTAAATTTATTATTAAAAAATTACAAGCTTTCCGATGATATCGCTTTTCGCTTTTCTAATCGAGGCTGGAAAGACCATCCTTTGACAGCGGAAAAATTTGCCGATTGGGTTCATGATCATAATGGCAATGGCGAGGTTATAAATTTATTTATGGATTACGAAACTTTCGGAGAGCATCAATGGGAAGATACGGGAATTTTTAATTTTTTGAATAAGCTGCCGGAGGAAATTCTTTCCCGAAGAGATAATTATTTTGTAACTCCGTCCGAGGCAATCGAAAAGTTTCAGGCCAAGGACAAAATTAACTTTCCCGAGTTTGTTTCTTGGGCGGATGAAGACAGGGATTTATCGGCTTGGAGGTCTAATTATATGCAAGAAGATGCTCTTGAGAAGTTGTATGCTTTGGAGAAAAGGGTTTTAGCCAGCAAAGACAAGGAGGTTATTGAAAATTGGAGAAAGCTGCAGACATCGGATCATTTTTATTATATGTGCACCAAGTGGTTTAATGACGGAGACGTTCATAAATACTTTAATCCTTATGAATCCCCCTTTGAAGCTTTTATTTCTTTTATGAACGCTTTAAATGATTTAAAATTAAGACTGGAAAGGCCTAGCGGAAAAATTTAGAAAGTTTGAAAGTCGAGAAAGCGTGAGGGCGGGAAAGTGAAAAAAGCTTGAAAGATGTCGAGATTAGTGTTTGTTTAAATAATAAAAATTTAAAATTAAAGCAAAAATATGAAAATTCTTAAAAACATTACCGTTTTGGTTTGTGAAAAGATTTCTATCAAACCGGAAAATGAAGAAGAGCGAGTAGGCTTGGAAAAATTAGCGAAAGAGGAGAATAAGCCAAAAAAACAAAGTCTCCAAAGAACTAAAGAGTCAGGTTATCGACAGAAAAGAAGCGTAGCGGAAAAGCCCGAAAAAAAATCAGGTAAAAATATAAAGATAAAAAGTTCTTTTGATGTAAAACCTTCCGCTAAAAAACCCGAAAAAAAATCTTCGGGAACCAATCCTTCTCAGCACCGGAAAGCAAAAGCCGGAGAGGCTCTTAAGGGAAAAAATTTAAAAGCTCCGGAAGGCAGTGAGTTTCAAGTTATTGACGGCAGCCAGGTGAAAGATTTGAAGCAATTAGCCGCAGAAATGGACAAGATTAGCCGGGAACAATTTAATCATCACACTAAAAGAGGGGATGGAAACGATTTTGAAAATTGGATTAGAGGTGCTTTGGGCGAGGAGAGATTGGCTCAAGAGGTTGCTAAAATGAATACCAGAAAAGGACTGAAGAAACTTTTGGAGCTTTATATGGAACTGGATTAATTGTAAAAATATTTACAAATAAAAATTAAACAAAAAAATGGGCAGAAACTTAGTTTTAGGTAATGGAAATTGTTTAGTTTGCCTTGACGAGAAAGGGCAGCTTCGAGATTTTTATTACCATTATATAGGCCACGAAAACCATATTGGGGATGGCTGTGTTCACAAGATTGGCGTTATGGTGGATGGGGTTTTTAGCTGGATTTGCGATGATGGTTGGCAAGTAAGTATCGGTTATAGAGATAAAACTATGGCATCTCAAATAAAGGCGGTCAATGAAGGCTTGGGATTAGAGCTTGAATTCGAAGATGTTGTTTACAATGAAGAAAATGTATTAGTTAGAAATATTGAGGTTAAAAATTTAAGGGATGACAAAAAAGAGGTAAAAGTCTTTTTGCATCAGCAATTCAGACTTTACGATACTTATCGGCGGGACACGGCTTATTTTGATCCGGAGGATAACACTATTGTTCATTACGAGGGCAGGCGGGTTTTTGTGATAGGAGCGCAAACCAATTACGGAAGTTTTGATGAATATAGCATCGGAAATTACGGCATTGAAGGGAAAGCCGGAACTTGGAGAGACGCCGAAGATGGAGCTTTGCATCAAAATCCCATTGAACACGGTCCGGTGGATTCGGTAATCGGCTTTTATTTTCAATTGGAAAAAAAGGATAGCTTGAAGATTAATTATTGGATTTCAGCGGCTAAATCTATCGAAGATTGCAAAAAAGTTCACAGAATGGTTTTGAAAAAAACTCCTCAGCACATTACCAAAACTTCTAAAGATTTTTGGCGGGCTTGGGTGGAGAAGTCTCCCTATAAAGTTTCTTCTTTGGGCAAAAAAGTGGAAAATCTTTTTAATACTTCTTTGCTGGTAATTAGAACTCACACCGGAAACGAAGGAGGGATAATAGCTTCCGGAGATTCGGGAATGCTGCAATACGGCAAGGACACTTATGCTTATGTTTGGCCCAGGGATGGAGCTTTTATTGCGACTTCTTTGATTAAGGCCGGTTATGCCAATATTACCAAGAGATTTTTTGAGTTTTGCAACGATGTTTTGAGCAGGGATGGCTACTTTTACCATAAGTACAGATCCGATAAATCGGTCGGAAGTTCTTGGCACCCCTGGGTAAGAAATAATCAAAAAAGCCTTCCTATCCAAGAAGACGAGACCGCTCTGGTTATCTGGGCTTTGTGGGAGTATTATCAAGAAACCTTGGACTTGGAATTTATTGAAGAGATTTACAATTCTCTAATCAAAAAAGCCGGCAATTTTATGGTGGAATATGTGGATCAAAATACCGGATTGCCATTGCCCAGTTATGATCTTTGGGAGCAGAAGTACGGAACTTCCACCTTTACCGCTTCCGCGGTTTACGGCGCCTTGAATTGCGCCGGCGAGTTTGCTAAATTGCTGGGAAAAGAAGAAGACCGCTCGAAATACCAAGAAACCGCCGAAAAAATTAAAAAAGCCATCAAAAAACATCTTTACAATAAGGATATTAATTATTTCAGTAAGTTGCTGATTAAGGAAGGCGGAGAAAGTTATTATGACAATACGGTGGATATAAGCAGTTTTTATGGAATTTTTAATTTTTCCATAGGCGGATTGGAAACAGATTTGGTGAAAAAACCTTTAAAGACTTTAAAAGAGAGGCTCCGGTGCAAAACACCTGTCGGAGGCTTTCTCCGTTATGAAAACGATGATTATCACCGTACAAGTCATAATTCTCCCGGAAACCCCTGGTTTATCACCACTCTTTGGATGGCCCAGTACGAAATTGCCGTAGCCAAAAGCAAGAAGGAATTGTCCCGGGTTAAAGAAAAATTGGAATGGGCGGCTGACAATGCCTTGTCTTCCGGAGTATTGTCCGAGCAGCTTGAGGATACTACCGGCAAACCTGTCTCGGCTACTCCTTTGGCTTGGAGTCACGCCGAATTTGTTAAAACAGTAGTGGAATATCTACAAAAAGAAGAAAAAATCAAAAAGCGACGCTAAAACAACGTCTTTGCAATTAATTTTACTTAGAGAAACTAAAACTTGGCAAAAAACAAAAAAACAAAAAAGTTTTGACATAAATCGGTTAAAATATTGACAATCGGGCTTTTTTGTGTTACGATTTAGAGTCGCGTAAGCTTTTGGAAGTTTGCGCAAGCAATTTGAAAATTGAATAAAAGCAGGAGGAAGTTATGAGCTGGATCGTATGGTTACCGGTTGGCGCATTTTTCTTGGTTTTACTAAAACTTTCTATCGTGAGAGTCCCGGAAATTTATCTGGGGCTTCCTTCCAGTATTTTCACCGGCAGATTCAAACGGGAAAAGGATGAAAACGATTGTTCTATTCCCATAAGCTACCCCCTCAGAGAAGGGTACCATTTGGTGCGGCCTTGGTGGAAGATCATTCTCATTGAAAGAAAAACTAAAAAGAGAAAAATAGACGAAAGAGAATATCAGGTAGGGGGAGAAGGAGGAACCGTCAAGGTTACCGGAGTGGTACAATATAGGCCTTCGGAAGTGTCTTTGTATAGGATATTGGAAGTAGAAGAACATACTATCGAGGATGGTTTAGATGCAGAGATTGATGAGTTTTTATCTATGGAAATAGGCCAAATGAAAAGCTTTGAAAATGCCATAACCAGAATTACTAAAGACGGAGAGGGATTGTCTAAAAAATTGTTTGAAAAATTAACTAGGCCCCCTGATAGAAAGCAGACCTGCCTGGGAAAAGATTTAGATTATTCCCAGCATAGCTATGGAGTGGATATTTTAAAGGCTACCATTGATTATGTTAAGCCGAATGAAGAGCTGCAACAGGCTCGAGATTCCAAGCAGAGGGAGTTGTATGAAAAAGAATTTCAAACTACTGAGTGGACTCACTTAATGGAAAAAGTGTCCCAATTGAGAACGATTTTGCCTGATTTAGACCAAAAGGAAGCGCTTAAAGCGGTTCAGATCTGGCAAAGGCAGTATCCATATGAATTCGGGGAGATGAAGATAGATAGCCCGGATGTCTTCTCGTCTTTCTTATTGCCCCTAATAGAAAAAATAAAAAAACAAGGGGAGTAGATTATGCCTATAGAAATTTCCGGACTTTCCGGAGTAGAGATAGTTTCAATCGCATTCTTCTTGCTTCTCCTTTCTCTTCTTTTTTTGAAGAAAAATGTTACAAAATTAGAAAGAAAAGGGAGTAGTAGCGAAAAGGAAGAGGAAAACAAAAGTGATCAGGAGGACGAAAGGGAATCGAAAGTTAGAGAAGAAACAAAGAAGGTTGAAAAGAAAGACGAAAAGGGTTCAAAGTTTCCTACGGGGATCTTAATTTTTATTATTCTAATTGTAATTCTGATTGGAGGGTTTTACTGGTATGAGCGGTCAAGAATAATAACCATAGAGAAAGTGAGCAGTAGATACGCAGATCCCACTAAACTATATTTTGAATTACCCCTAGAAAAAGGAGACACTGTCAAATTTATTTCTTCGGCAAGTTTTAAAGTAGAAGACATTGGAGTCGAGAATATTTCTAATCCTATTAAGGGGATTAGGGTTTACCTTGGCTCGGAAAGAAAAACCCAATATATAAAGGGAGAGGAGGTGACAATCCCTGAGGGGACTAGATTTATTTACAATAAAGGAAAAAAGAGAATGGGTTTCTTCTCTGAGCAAAAACCCATTCTTAAAGATTCCTTTCAGGTTAAGATCCTGAAAGGAGGATAAAAATAAAACCGCCGGCGGCATTGCCCGTTTGGCGGTTTTTTGTTTGGAAGGTGTGGTGAAATAATTAAAGAGTTCCTCCCAGAAGATAATTAATTGTGGTTATTATAACATAAGCCGACCCCACGGTGAACAGGGCTATAACGGCGTATTTAAAATTATTTTTAGCGCTGTCCAAGGCGCCGCTTCTTTCATTTCCCAGGGCGAAAAGGTACATAAGTCCGGTGACAATAAAAGCCAAAACAGCCAGGATCATAAAAATAGTCAAAAGCCAGTTGGCAAAATTGATTATTACATCCATTAAATTAGTGTCTGGAAGACCCGTGCCCTCCGGAAGAGGAATGCCTGTTTGAGCCAAGGCTTGTTGTTTTGACAATAGGAAAAAAAAGACAAAAAAAAGGAAGCGTTTCATATTTCAGTTATTAAGATATTTATAATTATTTTAAAAGAGGATGTGAACACTACCATATTAGAGAGGTGGAAGTAAGAAGAGAGTCTACAACTTTTATAATCACATAAGCCAATAAAATAACCGCCAAGCCTATTATTGAATATTGAACACCCTTTTTTCCTTTATCTGCCATATCCTTATTACCTCCGGATAATAGAATCATCAAGCCGGAAACTATAATAGCTAACACAGCCAGAAAGCTGGTAATAAAAAGCAACCAGCCAATTATGTTTTCTAAAATGCCGGAGGGAGTATTTTCAGGTAAGCCGAATCCTCCCGCGGAGTCTATCCCGTCTTGCCAATTAGCTTTTACAGGCAAGGAGGCGAAGATGCCAATTGAGGCAAATAAAAAGAATTGCCAATGCTTTTTTATTTTTTTCATTCTTTATTTTAAGTTAAAAATTGGAATATTTTAATTATAACATATCCGGCCAAAGAGATAAACAACCCCATTAAGGAACTCTGCCAAATTTGAGAAGCTTGATCCAAATTTTCCTGGTCTCCTCCGGCTATCAAGTAACGAATTCCGGAAATTAAAAAGCCTATTAAAGAAGCAACAAAAACAAGGGCCAATAAAAATAATACAATATTTGTAGCTTCATTGAAATAGGAGGCAATTTCAAAAGCGGAGGAGCTTTCTTTATCTCCTTCTTCAAAAGCTCCCCTAACTATTTTTGTGGAAAATAAAGAGAATAAAAAAATAAGAAGGAAACTTTTGTTTTTTAAATTTCTATAAAACATATTGTTTTTGACCAATTTCTTATCTTTTTTAATATAACATTAAAATACTATATGAGCAAATTTTAAGAATCAACTTTATAAAAATAAAGTTTTAGTTATTCCAGAAAATTAATAGCGATGATAAATTTGTTTAAAGGATTTTAAGAAAATGCCAATTAAAACCTAAAAACCGCTTTTGAAAGCGGTTTTTAGGATAAAAGCTATTTTGGTTTTTAAGCCTTTGTTTAACTTATGTTCCCGCGCTCAACAACTGGGTTATTACATTTACTATAACGTATCCAAGCAAGGCTATTACTAATCCTATGATGGAATACATTAACCAGCCTTTAGCCGATTCTTTGGTCGAACCTCCTCCTACCACGTACATTATTCCGGAAATGATAATTCCCAAAACAGCTAAGAACGCTAAAATAGCAAGTAGCCAACCTATAATTGTTTCAAATATTTCGCTGGGAGTCATATCTGAAAGCGATGAATCTTTGGCCTCATCGGGGTCAAAACCGCTTGGAGTCCAGTCTCCCTGAGCTTGAGCTTCAGGCAGTAGGGAGTCTCCTTGGAAATTTCCGCTTAAAGCAAAAGGCAATGACATAATGGCAAATCCAGCAAGAAAAAATAGAACTTTTTTTAGTTTAATATTCATTTTTCCACCTCCTCTCTTTTTTTATTTTCATTTATTTTTAATTAGTGATTAATTCAGTTATTGTTTTCACCAGAATAAGAGCGGAACCGGCTATTGCTACTCCAATTAGAGAATAAACGGTAGAATTTTTGGCCTTTTCAGCTTTTTTTGGATCGCCTCCGGCGAAGAGATAAAACAATCCGCTGATTACTGTTCCTATTATAGCAAGAGTTCCCAAAATTGACAATAAGAAAGATAGAGTTCTTTCCACAATCTCAGTTAGAGTTGGAGCTTCTTCAAGCTGAGTGGGCACCGCTCCTCCGTCCAATAAAATTTCTTTAATTTCTTTTAAGAAGGTCGGCCCGGCCAGCGCTAAAGCTAATCCGGCCAAGGCTCCCATCCACATTTTTTTGGCAAGAGTTACCAAATTATCATTTCCGGAGCTGGAAGCCATTAGATAAACAACGCCGGCAATGACTATAAACAAAACGGATAGAAAGGCTATAATCCCCAAAGTGCTGTTCAGTATGGATTGAAAAAATTGAGTTATATCGCCTGTTTCGCCGATAGGATTTTCAAAAGTGATGGTAGTAGCTTTGACTGTGTGGATTTTTAAAAAGGAAAGTATTTCCGACATAGATTAGTTTTATTTATAAATTTTTTTAAGCAGTGGCGTCTAAAAAGGCGATAATTTGATTTATCAATATAATTCCCGATCCGGCCACGGCCACGGCAACAGCTGAATAAACGACAGTTTTTTTGGCCTTGTCGGTTTTGGATTTGTCTCCAGCTGAAGTCAGGTAGATTATACCGGCAATAATGAAACTTAATAAAGCCAAGACTCCAATGGCCGTTAAGGCGAAATTTAAAACATTCATCAAGATATCTCCAATAGAGTTAGCATCGTCTATGAGCCCTTCTTGCGGATCTTCTCCGCTTGCGATGATATCTTTTATTTCTTTTAATAAAGAGGGAGCTCCGACCACCAAAGCAAAGCCTATTAAAGAATTGGTAATAATGTTTTTAGCCCATTTGATTTGGTCTTCCTTGCCTCCGGAAGTGATGTAGACTATTCCTCCGATAACAATGAGGATTACCGTTAGAATTCCCACAATGTTTTGCAAACTGACTAAGATCGATTGAATCAAAGAGGTGATAGAATAGTGGGGAATTGGGTTTGCGTACCCATATATATGTTCTTCAGCGATAGCGAAATTACCGGTCGCCGATGCCAGAAACAAGAAAAGCAACAAGCAAGAAGGAAATAATAATTTTTTTATGGGGGATTTCATAGTTTTTTTATCTTTGGCAAGCAATTTAATTATTAAAGTAATATATTGGATGAATTATTTCCGCTTAAAATAAGGTTTCCGGCTATATATCTTGAATTACTAAATTAATTTTTCTTATATTTCCTCTCTTTGCAGAAGGGAAGCTAAGAGGGGTTTATTTTATCAATCAGTAAATCTTTCCCAACTCTTTCTTTGGAAAAGTCCCGCTATAACAATTTGTCAAGTCTTTGGTTCAAACAGAGGAATATTTT
>CAZDHE010000016.1:0-22476 GCA_964505305.1 uncultured Bdellovibrionales bacterium | reverse complement strand
TACTCTTAAAGGAGTAAAATAGACGCTGAAAGTTAATTGTTCAGTGGTTTCTATAAAGACCAATGTGTTTTTTGTGGCTCATCTTTAACAGAGGAAAGAAAAAAAGCATTAAATTCATATTTTTCCGATGAATACAAAAATCTGATTAAAAAAATAGACAGTCAAATTGACACACTAAGGAATTTAGAGTTATCAAAAATAGAAAAATATTTTGATTGGTATGAAGAATTTAGAGAAGAAGGAGAAAAACGCAAAAAAGAATTAAATGACAAAATAACAGCTTATAATAAATATCTTTCAGAAATTATTACAACTTTGGAGAATAAGAAGAAAAATGCTTTTAATACCGATTTTAAATTAGAATACAAAGATTTTTATTTAGATATTTCAAGGTTGGATGATTTAATAAAGAAGCATAGAGAGAAATATCAAAACTTTGAAGCTTCAAAAAATGAATCTGCAAATAAGGTTATTACCTACAAAATTTTGGAAATGGAAGAATCTACTGACTTTTTAGATAAACAAAAAACAATAAAAATTAAGAAAGAAGGAATAGAAAAGCTTAAAACAACAATTAATTCTTTAAAAGAACAAATAGATACAACAGAAACAAAAATAAAAGTTCTTTCGGACGAAATACACGATATTGCTGTTGGTGCAGATAAGTTTAATCAATACCTTGATGAACTTTTACCTTCTCTTGACTTAAAGGTTGAGCAGAACGGAGATAACTTTACATTGAAAAGAAATGACTACCATGTAAAATATCTAAGCGAGGGAGAGAGAAATGTGTTAAGCTTTATTTATTTTATATTAAGTTTTAGTGATGGCAAAGACAAGAAAGATGAGTTGGGAGATATTTTGAAAGATTGGATTGTTTTTATTGATGATCCAATATCAAGTTTAGATGATTCAAATTTACACTTGGTAGCTGGATTTATCAAAAATCATTTTAAACATGCAAAGCAGCTTTTTGTAACAACACACAATTTCAGTTTTTGGAGGTGTTTTAGAAATAAAGATAACCATCAAGGTCATTCACATTTTTTGATTGAAAAAAAGAAAGGTAACTCAATAATATTGGAACTAGGTAAAGAGCATGTTTTAGTCAAACATCAATCAGACTATACTTTTATTTACTCGAAGCTAAAAGAATTTATTGAAAATCCTCAAGCTGAAGAAAACGTAACTGTTTTAAACCATTTAAGGAAGTTTTTGGAATATTTTTCTTCCTTTATGTATCCAAACGATTCTCGTGTAGATGTAATTTTAGAAACACTTTTGCATGATGATTATAAATTATCTCCTGACATTGAGTCATTTATTGTTTATCGTTTAAGCAATGATGGAAGTCATATGCAAACTAAAACAGATTTCATCTCTAAAAATCCTAAAGATATAAGTGAAAATATAGAGAAGGTTATAAACGCAATAGATAGTAAATATTCAGAACATATATATTCGTTAGATAATAAAAAAGAAAGGCAAATAAAATAAGACAATCTAAAAAGCCAAAAGAATATATCCCCTACTGGGCTTGAATTTATGTGATAGAAGAAACTTGATAAGAGGATTATTTGGCAAAAAAAGCTTTATTTTAAGGAAAAAAGGATGTGATGGGGATGTGATAGACTATGCAGAATATTTCTATTAATTAGAATAAAAAAATACACATCTGCGGGTTCAAACATCCTCATTTGAAATAGCTGACAAAGTATTTTTGCAATAAAAAAATCCCCTTGTGGGGAGCGTGCCCTGCGGGCTTGGATTGTTCAGACTATAGCCAACCGATGGATGGGAACATCTGAAACAACCCGCAGTGGTCTTATCGCATATTTAAATACTACTACACTTTTAAATTTATTGCAAATTATAGTTGTTGATTTGCTATAACGCCATCATTGGCGTTTTTTTATTGCCTAAAATTAACATAAGATGCTAAAATGGCAATAAATAGGCGGGAATATTCAAGGAATATAAAAGTAAGAGTAAAATTTATGAAAAAAGTCAAAGTATCTATTCAAGATGAAAATACGCTGGTTTTGATGGAAGACGGGGCAAAGGGAGATATAATTGACCTTAAATCCATTCACGAAAACGATATTGATAAAACAACGATCACGAATGTGGTTAATTCCATAAAACGGGATGCTTTCAATGAGGAGTTGAGAAAAGCAAAGGAAGCTATTGAGCGGGAGAATAAATTGAAGCTGGAAATTAAGGAAAAAGAATATGCGGATCGCGCTAAACAAGAATTATCGGAAAAGGAAAAAGAAGTTGCCGTGCTTAATTCAAAACTGGAGAATATTGCAGAAAAGATTGAGTCGGATTTGAAAGTGAAAGCGCTTCAGGAAAAACAAGAGATCGAGGAAAAATATAGAGAAAAATTAAATGAAAAAGATACTGAGATTAACAGCGTCAAACACGCAAAAGAGTTGAATGAAGAAAAACTCAAAGAACAGTTGAAGTCCAGTGAAACCGCACTGGTTTCCCTCAAGGAAATGCGGACAAAAATGAGCACCAAGATGGTTGGCGAATCGCTGGAGACGCATTGCGAGAACGAGTTTAATCGGATTCGCTCTTTTGCGTTTCCCAACGCAAAATTTGATAAAGACAATACTATTTCAAAATCCGGTTCCAAGGGAGACTATATTTACCGGGAAATGGACGAGGATGAAAATGAACTTCTTTCTATTATGTTTGAAATGAAAAACGAAAACGATACTACTGCGACGAAGAAAAAGAACAAAGATTTTTTTAAGGAGCTTGATAAGGACCGGAAAGAGAAAAAATGCGAATATGCCGTTTTAGTAAGTTTGCTTGAAAAAGACAATGAATATTATGATGATATCGTGACTGTTCATGATTATGATCTTATGTATGTTATTAGACCCCAGCATTTCATTACCATTATCGGTTTTTTACGCCAGGCAAATATTAAATCCCAGCATTTGCGAAAAGAAATTGAAACGCTCAACAACCAAAATATTGATGTGTCAAATTTTGAGGCTAATATGAATGAATTCAAGGAAGCGTTTTCAAGAAATTATAATTTGTACTCAAAACAATTTTCCAAAGCAATAGAAGAAATCGACAAGACAATCGACCATTTGAACAAGGTAAAGGAGAATTTATTAAAATCCGGTAATAATTTGCGACTTGCCAATAACAAAGCCGTAGATTTATCAATCAAACGGCTTACGGCCAATAGCCCAAGCGTTGCCAAGGAATTTGAAAAGTTAAGAAAAGATAAGAAATAACAATAAATTTTGAATCAACATTATGAAAACAACATTAAAAACCGATATTACCGTCAAAGAAATTTGTGACGGATTTGTTTATAACGAACTAGAAGGGAAGGGATTGTTCGGACTATCCGGCAAGCTAACCATTCAGCCGGAGTATCAACGAAACTATATTTATGCCGAAGAGGGAAGAGAGGCTGCCGTTATTCAATCAATACTCAAAAGTTATCCTCTCGGTTTAATTTATTTTAACAAAGTCAATGAGGATAAATTTGAAGTGTTGGACGGACAGCAGCGCATTACCAGTATCGGACGTTTTGTCAATGAAAAATTTGCCATTAAGGATGAAAACGGTATGGAACAATACTTCGGCGGAATGGCAAAAGACAAACAGGATAAAATTTTGGAGACCAAATTGCTTATTTATGAATGCGAAGGCACGGAAAGCGAGATAAAAGAATGGTTTAAAACAATTAATATTGCCGGGGTGCCTCTTAATAATCAAGAGCTTTTAAATGCGGTTTATTCCGGGCCGTTTGTAACTCTTGCCAAGGAGGAATTCAGCAATAGCCAGAATGCCAATATTCAAAAATGGAGCGCTTATATAAAAGGCAGCGCTAACCGGCAGGATTTTCTGGAGCGCGCCTTGGATTGGGTAAGTAAAGGTAATATCGGCGATTATATGAGCCGCCATCGTTATGACAATAATATTACTGAATTAAAAAATTATTTTAATACTGTAATTGATTGGATATCCAGTGTTTTTATCGATGTGGAAAGCGAGATGCGCGGCCTTGAATGGGGGCGTTTATACGAGACATATCATAAAAATTCCTATGATCCGAAAAAAGTTTCAGAAGAAGTACATAAACTCTATGCCGATCCCTATGTTAAAAATCGTAAAGGAATTTTTGAATTTATTCTCGGCGGTATGGAAGACACAAAATTGCTTGATGTCCGAGTTTTTGATGAAGCAACCAAAAAAGCGGTTTATGCAGAGCAGACAAAGGAAGCCAAGGCTAAAGGCAAATCAAATTGCCCTCTTTGCGCGATTGGACACGATGCCAATAAGAATAAAATTTGGAACTTCGGCGATATGGATGCCGATCATGTATCGGCCTGGAGCAAAGGAGGCAAAAGTGATATTAAAAATTGTCAAATGCTATGCAAAACTCACAATCGGGCAAAAGGTAATAGATAATAACAACCAAAAAGTGGGAGAAATAATTAAAAAAGCAATGAATTACTAAAATTTGATCATTGTTTGACATTTTAGTAAAATAAATTATAATGCCTTTAAGGATTTAAATTTATAATTAAAAGTAAGTATGAATAAAAAAACAATTGCCAATCTGATTATAGTTGCGGCTATTTTCTTTGGAGGAGGGTTTTTCTTGGATCAGTATCTAAAAGGAGAGTTATTTAAACAAAATTTGTCTCCTCAGCAAGCTGAAGCTAAGGCTAAAGACTTTATTGAGGGAAATTTGGTTCAAGAAGGAATGGAGGTAAAAGTTAAGGGGGTTAGTGAAGAAAATAATTTATACAAAATAACTATTGACGTACAAGGCCAAGAAGTTGATAGTTATATAACCAAAGATGGGGAGAGCTTTTTTCCTCAAGTGATGGATATAAAAGAAATGGAAGAGCAGTCCCAAGCTCAGGCTGAAACTGAAGAACAGCAAAATCAGCCCGTTCCCAAAAGCGACAAACCCAAGGTGGAGTCTTTTGTTATGACTTATTGTCCTTATGGAACCCAGGTCCAGAAGGGATTGCTGCCCGTGATTGAAACTTTGGGAGACAAAATTGATTTTGATTTCAAATATGTTGATTACGCTATGCATGAAAAAGAAGAAATTGATGAAAATTTGAGACAATATTGTTTAAGCCAGCAAGAAGAAGATGCTTATTATAATTACTTGGATTGTTTCTTAAAAGACAGCCAATCGGAAAATTGTTTAACTGAAGCAGGTGTTGACACAAATTCTTTGGAGACTTGCATGGAAGAAACCGACCAAGAATACAAAATAACGGAAAAGTTCGAAGATAAAAACAACTGGGAAGACCAATTTCCGCCCTTTGATATTCATAAAGAAGAGAATGAGAAATATGAAATCCAAGGATCCCCGACTCTCGTGATAAATGAGCAACAAACCACTTCAGGCAGAGACCCGCAAAGCTTGTTGGATAAAATTTGCAGCGCCTTCAACGAAGAACCGGAAGAATGTCAAGAGGAACTGCCTTCTGAGGAACCTGAACCCGGATTTGGGGAAGGGACAACTTCCGGCGGGTCCGCCAATGCCGCCGATTGCGGGGCATAGAGTTAGATTATAAAATGACTTTTTAAAACAGCCTCTTTGGGGCTGTTTTATTTTTTGGCAAATATTTTTTTAATTTCTATATCTTTTTAGATAAAAAAACAAAAACCCCGAAAGCTCTGTTAAGCCCTCGGGGGAGAATTTTAATTAAAAACATAAAAGGGAGAGAAGAAAATTTCTCCCTTTCCCAAGTAAGAAAAGGAGGCTGCACCAATCCCATTTTGAATAATTTTTGAAACTACATAATTCCCAACCCCCACAAAATTTTTGTCTTTCTTTAAAAACGAAAAACTCAATTCTGCCTCTTTCTTAAAAATTTCTAAGGAAGCTTTTCTTTTTGAGCAAATAGAGACTTTTCCTGTTTTGGTAATTACTAAATCACCTGAAGAATCAGGGACTATAGCCAACCCGGAAGAGTTGGACAACAAGCTTATCTTTAGGTAATCCATTCGAACATTTCCAAGATCGGCAATTTTGCCCCTTTTTATTTTTTGGCAAAATTGCTTTAAATTTAAGCAATCCCTGCCATTAAGGTAGGTGTGTGCCATCAATCTAAAAATTTCCGCGTTGCTTAATTCCAACATCGACCCACTCCTTGCTAATTGCTGTTTTCAAATTTCAAGCAAACTCGGCAAAGTTTGCCCTTAGTCCTTTTCTGGTTTCATAAATTTCTTTTAATAAAACCAGACTTTTTAGCGGAGGCGGTTTAGGACTGCTCCAAACCTCCTGCCTTCCGGTAAAAGTAATACTTCCTTTTTTTTCGTCCCTTATCTCCAGCGGCTTAGTTATAGCAAACCAAAATCCCTTTTCCTTGTCATAAGTAACAACCTTAGTTACCTCGGCAATTAATTCCATATATCCTCTCCTTTTTTTCAAGGTTCTACCAAATCATAATTAAAGCACATTTTGAAGTAAAAGTCAAGAGAGTGACTGGCTTTCACCGAGAGGATTTTAGGCTGCGCCCAATTAAATATCAAAATATGCGCAAACCGCAAACTATTGACAACTTTTGTTATCTTTGATAACATAATAACCTTAAAGAAGTAGGGAATAAAAAAATATTCGCTACAATAAAAATTGAGGGCATAAATCGCCCATAGTTTAGCGTAAAGCAATCTCCCTCCTAGCTTTACCTGAATTTATGGGCGATTTATGCCCTTTTTTATTTTATTTCAAGACAAAAAACCATCTTGGAGTAGTTCTTTTGCCTGGCTTTTCGATTCTTCTATTTGTTTCATTTCTTCTTTGGAAAAATCTTCCAAAACAAATTTTTCCGTAGAAATATTTTGCGAGGATGATTTTATTCCCACTCGGAGGCGATAAAAATCCTTAGTTCCGAGTTCTTGAATAATTGACTCTACTCCTTTGTGACCTGCTGATCCGGAATTTCTTGAAAGCTTAATCCTGCCCAATTCCAAGTCAATATCATCATGAAGAATAATAATTTTTTCCGGAGATATTTTGTAAAAATTGGCAATGTTTTTTATGGCTGTTCCGGAATTATTCATATAAGTTAGGGGCTTGGCCATGAGGTATTTAGTTGATTCTTCCGAATAAACCGCCAACTCGGACTGAAATTTTTTCTCCAAAGAAAAATTTGCCGGAAAAATAGTTTCAGAAAAATAATCGATCAGCATAAAGCCAACATTGTGCCTGCTTTGCTTATATCTTTCTCCCGGATTACCCAGTCCGGCCACTAAAAAATATTGCATAAAATTAGATTTAAAAATTAGATTTAAAAAGCTTTTTAATTGTATATAACTTTACCTTCTTCATCAACAATGGCTGCGCCTTCTGAGTCCTCGGAAAAGTTATCCGGGGAAGATGTCTCCGCGTGAAAAAGATTTTCGGAATTATCCGGAACGCAAATAATGATGTCGCTTTTTTGATCGGTTTTGGTTTTTTCCACCTCGGTTTGAAATTTTTGAGCAAGATCGTTAAGGGTGAAAAGTTTTTGAGAATTATTGTTTTCAAATATTTTTAATTTTTTGGAGCAGTTTGCGGGGGAATTATCTGCTTCTTTGGTTTCCACCTCGGGTTCGTAATTCATTCTCTGAAGCAATTTTTGAGCTTCTTGAAGCCGTTTCGAATTATTTCCAACAATCAGAATGTTCGCCTCCTCTTTTTTAATCTCTTCTTTCTGCCTCTCTATTTTATCAAGCTGAAAAATATTTTTCGCCAAGGATTGAATTTCCGTGTAGTTGCCGATTCTGGGAACCAAAACAAAAGCATTAACTCCTCCCATAAAAACGTGGTCAACAGAGAGAAGCGAATCCGATTCCCACGCATCCAAAACTTTGTTGGTGGTTTCGTAAATATTTATGTTTTTAGCCAAATTTAGAAAAGCCGGCACTTCAGAAAATTTGATATTGGTAATTAAATTATCCTGCAAAGAGTTAAACAAACCGCTTATCTTGGACGGTTTTAAGAAATTTTCCGCCGAAAAAGCTTTTCTCCGAGCCGCGGCTAAAACTTTTTGCTGTCTTTTGGCGCGAGCAAAATCTCCTCCTTCGGTATGCCTGACTCGAGCGTATTTTAAAGCGGTTTCTCCGTCCAACAAATGTGTCCCTTTGTCTAATTTAAAAGTTTGGTAGGAATAATTCGGTCCGGGGTATTTATGATCGACAATATCTTTTTCTACGTTCACCTTGATTCCGTCCAGTTCGTCGACAACTTTTTTAAAACCCTTAAAATCTAAAGCTGCGTAATAATCAATGGGCTGATCGGTAGCATCTTCCACGGTTTTTTTAATAAGAGAAATAGCCTCACTCCTGGAAGAGGATTCATTCCTTAATGCATAAGTATAAACAGCGTTTATCTTAGTGTGAATGTTATAATCGGGAACTTTTACATAAAGATCTCTGGGAATGGAAAGGAAAGCTGTCTCATAGGTTTCCGGATTAATAGATGCTACCATAATGGTATCTGTCAGATATTCTCCCTTGTGACCCTCGCCGCCCATTCCCAGAAGTAAAATATTTATTCTTTCTCTATCGCTGCCTTTTAAAGAATCTACATTTCCGGATAAAAAATCTTCAGTGCTTCTTAAAAAGGTTTTTTTCTCCGTTTGGCTTGTTGCCGGATTCTGAGTTTCTACGTAAATATTTTTTTCAAAGTTATAAATTTTATAAAATAAAAACCCGGCATAGGAAAAAATTATCAAGGCAAACAAAAAAATAATTCGGTAGATAAAACCTCTCCAGATAATTTTACCTTTTTTCTTTTTTGGGCTATTTTTGCTTTCCATAATATAAGAAATTAAGTTCCTTTATAGTATAATTTTTTTTCAAAGGAATGTAAACAAAGCTTTTTAATTAAATTTACAGTAAAATAAATTGCCTTGATAATCAAAACATTGAAAAATTTGAAAAAATGGTGTAGGGTTTTCTTGTGGAAAAAACAAGTCTTGGTTTTTGTTGAATATTTTTTAAAAAAGATTGCATTTAAAATTCGGGGATCGTCTAATGGTAGGACAACGGGTTCTGGTCCCGTCAATTGGGGTTCGAGTCCCTATCCCCGAGCAAAATTGTAAAGATATGAAATTTGAAGAAAAAGTCTATTTATTAACTAAGAAGATTCCCCGAGGGAAAGTGGCGACTTACAAAAAAATAGCCGAAAGAGTCGGTAATCCAAGATCATACAGAGCTGTTGGTAATGCTTTGAATAAAAATCCCCATCTCGTCAAAGTTCCTTGCCACAGAGTTGTAAAAAGCACCGGGCTTATTGGTGGATATGCTTTGGGAGCAGAGAGGAAAAGAAAACTCTTAGAAAAAGAAGGCGTCGAAGTGATTAATGGAGGAGTAGATCTGGCAAAATACTTGGATCCGCAACAAGAATAAAATGAGTAGTTTTTGCAAATAAAAACCATCAGAGAAGTAATTTTAAAATCTTTTTGATTTAGAGGATAGAGATATTATGAAAGAAAAAGGGGAATTAGCTAAAAATCTGGTTTTGTTTTATAAAATTTCCGGATGGATCATAGGACCTATCTTGGTAGCAATATTGGCGGGGAAGTGGCTGGATGAGAAATACGACAAAGAGCCTTGGCTGTTCTTGACTAGTATTGGATTTGCGTTTATAATTACTTGTGGTGGAATTGTTAGAGAGGCCTTGAAGGCCATAAAGGATATTGAAGAGGAAAATAATAAAAAATAGACTCATTTATTTAACCTTTATTTGTTACTTGGGTCTAATTTTCAAAAGCATAGTAACTTGATGCGCAAGTTTTTGTTTTTGAATTTTTCAGTTTAAAAAATACTATTTGGAGAACTCTTGGAGTAAGCCGCCGCTTTAAATATATACTTTAGCATTATTTGACCCGGGAATTGGGATTGAAAAAATATTAATTGCATTAACAAAATTTGATCGAAAATGATAAATTCGACAGATAAAAACAAGGAAATCAAATTAGCGTCCGCATCCGATGAACAAACAACCGGAGGTGGAGCGGCAACTGAAAACCATACCAAGGAAACTCACGAAGAAATTCACCACGAAAATACTATTTTTGCCGAAACACTATTTGAAGTTAATGGCTTTAAAGTTACCAATTCTTTGTTGAGCAGTCTTTTAGTCACCTTTATTTTGGTGGCCTTTTTTATTGCCGCCGGCTGGAAAGTTAGAAACGTTCCCAAGGGAATACAAAACTTTTTTGAAATATTACTAGATGGAGCTTTGAATTTTGTGGATAGCATCACCGGAAACCGCAGAACTTCGGAAAAACTTTTGCCGATAACGCTAACCTTGTTTTTATTTATTTTGATTAATAATTGGTTTGGAATTTTGCCCATTATCGGAAGTATCGGCGTAATTCAGAATCATGGCGGAAGCGAAGCCTTTGTGCCCATTTTCAGGGGTGGAACTGCTGATTTAAATATGACATTGGCTCTTTCTTTGTTTGCCATAGTAGGATCTCATATTATCGGGGTTTTAACGGTTGGAGCGTGGAAGCATTTTAATAAATTTGTTAATTTTGAGGCTTTAATGGAAATTCCGGGCAAAATTGCCAAAGATAAAACTGTTATTTTCGTAAATCCCATAAAATTTTTTGTAGGATTTATGGAGATAATTAGCGAGTTTGCCAAAATGGCATCCCTCTCTTTTAGGCTTTTTGGAAATATTTTTGCCGGGGAGGTTCTGTTGGCTTCTATGGCGATGATTTTTGCTTTGGCAGTACCCTTGCCCTTTATATTTTTGGAAGTTTTGGTGGGCTTGGTGCAGGCGGCGGTTTTTGCCATACTTACACTTGTTTTTATGAGCATGTCTATGGAAGCTGAACATTAATTTAGTAAGCTAAAAAGTCAAAGATTGAAGGGTGAGTCCACGTCTTAAGACTTAAGACCGATGATTGATGTTAGAGCTTCGGGATTTGTGGATTGCGTTTTATGTTTTCAAAAGTAATTAATTATAATCTAATTATTAATAAAGTAAATTTATGGAAGGAGAAGTATTAAGAGAAGCCGTTGATCTGACTATGCTTGCCAAGGGTTTGGCAATTGGCTTGGGATCTATCGGTCCCGCCTTAGGTATTGGTATGATAGGAGCTAAGGCCATGGAAGCTATCGGAAGAAACCCGGAGGTTTCCGGAAAAATTGTGGCTCCTATGCTATTGGCTGCCGCTTTTGCCGAAGCTATTGCTATTTACGCCTTGGTGGTAGCTTTTACTATCAGCTAACTGGTGTTTTCTCAGGGTTTCGCTTTCGCGAAACCTTAACGAGAACATCATAAAAATTGTTGCCGGAATTATTTTGTAATAAATCGGCAATAGTATTTAAAAAATTAATGATTAAATTAAATTATGGAAGCTATAATCGAATCTTTTCACTTAAATTGGAAAATTTTACTAGCCCAATTAATAAACTTTTCAGTGGTTTTAATTGTATTGTATAAATTTGCCTACAAGCCTCTTTTAAAGAAGATGAACGAAAGAACAGAGGTAATTCAAAAGGGATTGGAAGACGCCAAAAAATCCCAAGAGCAGTTGGATGAAGCTGAAAAAATCAAAGAGCAAAAAATAGTCGAGGCTCGTAAAGAGGCCAAAGAGATTTTGGCAGCCGCTCAAAAAAGAGCCGAACAAAACAAGCAAGAGATAGTAGAAAACGCTAAAAATGAAAGCAGCAGGATTATAGAAGAAGCCAAAAAAGATATTGACAAGGAAAAAGCCAAAATGTTCAAGGAATTGAAAGCTGAGGTGGGAGAATTAACGATTTTAGCAACGGAGAAGATCTTAAACAAGAAAATCGATAAAGAAGGAGATAAAAATTTAGTAAAAGAGGTTGTAAAAGAGATGCAAAGCAAATAATTTATTTATTTTATGAAAATTACAAGCAAGCAATACGCTAAATTAATGTATGAAATTTCCCAAAGTGATAGAAAGGACAAGGATGAAATGGTAAAAAAGATAGCCAAGATTATCAAGAAAAATCGCGATGAAAAAAAGATTGGCGATATTGAAAAGAAATTTGCAGATATTCAAAAAAGGGATCTGGGCATATCGGAAGCAACGGTTTTTGCAAGAGAAAATCTTTCTTCTCAACAGTTGCAAGAGATAAAAGCAGTTCTTGCCGATAAAAAGGGAACTGAAGCGGATAAAATAGAAATATCAGAACAACTAGACCCTGAAATTAAAGGCGGATTTATAATAAAAATGGATAATGAGGTTTTTGACGGGACACTGGAAGGCAAGCTAAATCGTCTCAAGAGGATTCTTTCGGTTAAGTAGTCCCAACATAGGGATAAAAAACTTATTGATAATTCACTCTCCCTTTTAATTTCCTTATTTTTGAATCAAGATTAATTAAAATTATTTTTATAAACTTCTAAAAAAGAGAATATGAATAAAGACTATATTATTGAAAACCTAAAAAAGCAAATTTCGGAAGCAGAGACCGGAATTGAGACCAAAAAGACTGGAAAGGTGGTGGAAGTGGGAGACGGGGTGGCTAAGTTGATTGGCCTGGATGAGGTTATGATGTCGGAAATGATAAAATTTGAAGTGGAAAGTGATAGCGAAGATGTTTATGGAGTGGTGATGAATTTAGAGGAAGGAGAAGTTGGCGCCATAGTTATTGGAAATATTGATTTAATCAAAGAAGGAGACACAGTTGTTTCTACCGGAAAAGTTTTATCGGTCCCCGTTACAGAAGAAATGATTGGCCGAGTAATCAATCCTATTGGAGAAACTATCGATGGAAAGGAATCTTTGGAGGTGAAAAAAACCTACCCGATCGAAAAATTAGCTCCCGGAGTTATTGCTCGAGAAGAAGTGAATCAACCTTTGCAAACCGGTATTAAGTCGGTGGATGCCATGATACCAATCGGAAGAGGCCAGAGAGAGTTAATTATTGGAGATAGGCAAACGGGAAAAACCGCCATTGCCATAGACACTATCATCAACCAAAAAGATGAGGATGTTATTTGTATTTATGTAGCTATTGGCCAGAAAAAATCCAAAGTAGCTCAAATCGTTTCCAAATTGGAAGAAAATGGCGCTATGGATCACACTATCGTAGTAGTAGCCGGCGCATCTGATCCGGCTGCTTATTCTTTCATTGCTCCTTATGCCGGGTGCACTATTGGTGAATATTTTATGGAACAGGGAAAGGATGTTTTAGTGGTTTATGATGATTTATCCAAACACGCCACCGCTTACAGGCAAATTTCTCTGCTTTTGCGAAGACCGCCGGGAAGAGAGGCATACCCGGGAGATGTTTTTTATTTGCACTCAAGGCTTTTAGAAAGAGCGGCCAAACTGAATAAAAACTTTGGCGGTGGCTCCTTAACAGCTTTGCCGATTATTGAAACCCAAGCCGGAGACATTTCCGCCTACATTCCAACCAATGTAATTTCTATTACCGATGGCCAGATATTCTTGGAAGCCGACCTGTTTTATCAAGGAATTAGGCCGGCTATTAACGTAGGCCTTTCCGTTTCCAGAGTGGGATCTTCCGCTCAAACTAAGGCTATGAAAAAAGTGGCCGGAAAAGTTAAACTTGAATTGGCTCAGTTTAGAGAATTGGAGGCGTTTACTCAATTCGGCTCTGATTTGGACGAAAGAACTCGCCAAAAAATTGAAAGGGGATACAGAACCAGAGAAGTCTTAAAACAAGATCAATACGCCTCTCTGTCAATGGAAAAACAAGTTGTGGTAATGTGGGCTTTAAATAATGGTTATTTTGACGATATAGAAGTGGAAAAATTGCGACAAAGAGAAGCAGAACTGCTTAAATATTTCAATGAAAGCGGCAGGGAGATCTTGAAGAAAATTAAAGAGAAAAAAGAGCTGGATGAGGAATTGGAAAACGAAATAAAGAGATTAACGGAAGCTTATAAAAGCACCATCCAAGAAAGCGGGGAAGAAGAGCTTGAGCAGAATAAGGAAAATAAAAAGTAGCTCTAAAATATAAATTTAAACTAATGGCAAACAGTACCAAGGAAATTCAAAGAAGGATAAAATCCGTAAAAAATACCCAGAAAATAACCGGGGCGATGGAGATGGTGGCCGCCTCCAAGATGAAAAAAGAAGTTGACAGAGTTTTGGCGATTCGAAATTACGCTTATTCGGCTTGGAATATACTGGCCAACTTGTCTAAAAGCTTGAGACGTTATCAACACGGTTTACTGGAAGCTCGAGAAGTTAGAAGAGTTTTGATAGTTCTAATAACCTCTAACCGAGGACTTTGCGGAAGTTATAACTCTCAGCTAATCAATAAAGTAATGAAGCAGGTCAAAAATCCGAGTTTAATAAAAATAAACCGGGTAGCCGGAAGAAGGATAAATTCTCCCGTAAAAGATGAAGACTTGCAATTTGACTTTGTGGCTGTTGGCAAGAAAGGTTTTAATTACTTAGCTAGTAGAGGTTATAACGTTAATGCTCTTTTTGAAGATTTTAATTATAGGCCCAGTCTTTATGATATTCGTTCTTTAGCCAAAATGATAATTGACGATTATTCAGAAAAAAAATACGATAAAATAGTGGTGGCTTACACTGATTACATAAATACTATGAATCAACAGCCTAAATTGAGGCAGCTTTTGCCTATTTCTCAAATTGATTTGGAAAAGCAAATTTCGGAAATGGGAGAAGACGAAATTCCCGAGGCGGAAGAAAAACCTATTGGTTATAAAATAGAGCCGAGCCCGGAAAAAGTAGTAGAGCATATTTTGCCTCGTTTAGTGGAAATGCAGCTTTATCATGCAATCTTGGAGTCCAACGCTTCCAAAGAATCCGCTCGAATGATGGCTATGAAAAATGCTACCGACGCGGCCTCGGATATGACGGAGCAACTCCAATATTCTTATAACCAGCTTCGTCAAGCCGGAATTACTCAGGAAATAAACGAGATTACCACCGGTAAATTGGCTTTGGAAGAATAGTTTTGCAAGAATAAATTTATTTAGTTTTTTATAATAATTTAATATTTTAAATATTCAAAATGAGTAAAAATACTGGAAAAATTTCTCAAATTATCGGCCCGGTAGTGGATGTGGAATTTGGAGAAAGTTCTTTGCCGGCAATTAATGATGCTTTGGAGGTGGAATCTAAAACCCAAGAAGGGAAAAAAATTGTCTTAGAGGTGGCTAAGCATTTGGGATCAAGCCAAGTCAGAACCGTAGCAATGACCTCCACCGACGGACTCAAGAGAGGCACTAAAGTAATCGGCACCGGCCAACCCATCACCGTTCCCGTTGGCAAAGAGGCTTTGGGGAGAATGTTTAATGTGATGGGAGAAATTATAGATGACGTTGACAAGGAATTAAAGGGCGATAAAAAATATCCTATTCACAAAGAAGCGCCCAGTTTTGCCAGTCAATCAACTAAACAAGAAGTTTTAGAAACCGGAATTAAAGTAGTTGATTTAATTTGCCCATTCCTAAGAGGAGGAAAAGTAGGTTTATTTGGAGGCGCCGGGGTAGGGAAGACCGTTTTAATTCAGGAGCTTATCAGGAATATCGCTCAGGAACATGGAGGTTATTCCGTTTTTGCCGGTGTGGGAGAAAGAACCAGAGAGGGAAATGATCTCTATAATGAAATGAAGGATTCAGGAGTTATCAACAAAACCTCCTTAGTTTTCGGCCAAATGAACGAACCGCCGGGAGCCAGACAGAGGGTGGCTTTATCCGCTCTTTCTATGGCCGAGTATTTTCGAGATGAAGAAAATAGAGATGTGCTGTTATTTATTGATAACATCTTTCGATTTACTCAAGCCGGAGCAGAGGTTTCCGCTCTTTTGGGAAGAATTCCTTCTTCGGCCGGTTATCAACCGACATTGGCTGAAGATATGGGAAAACTGCAAGAGAGGATTACTTCTACCGATAAAGGTTCCATTACATCCATTCAAGCCGTTTATGTTCCGGCTGATGATATAACCGACCCTGCGCCGGCAACCACCTTTACTCACTTAGATTCCACAGTGGTTTTATCCAGAGCGCTTTCCGAGTTGGGAATCTATCCGGCCGTTGATCCGTTAGACTCTAATTCTACTATTCTTGACCCTAAAATTATCGGGGAAGAGCACTACCGAGTAGCCAGAGATGTTCAGAAAGTTTTGCAGAAAAACAAAGACTTGCAGGATATTATTGCTATTTTGGGAATGGAAGAGCTTTCCGATGAAGATAAGCTAACAGTTTCTCGAGCCAGAAAAATTCAAAGATTTTTGTCTCAGCCGTTTTTCGTAGCAGAGCAATTCACCGGTCAAGAAGGGAAGTATGTTTCCATAAATGACACTCTCAAAGGTTTTAGAGAAATTTTGGACGGCAAGCATGACGACAAAAATGAAATGGATTTTTACATGAAGGGAAGTATTGAAGAAGTAGAAGAGGCAGCCAAGGAAAATCAAGGAAAATAAAAACTTTAAAATTCAGCTTTAATATCTTAATACCTTCTCAGCATTAAAAATTACTTATTTGCTCATAAATTTAGAATTATATGAAGATAAGCTTAAAAATAAATACTCCGGAAAGGGTTGTTTTGGAGGAAGAAATTGATCAAATAACCCTGCCCACTCAAGCCGGAGTTATAACTATTCTCCCCAATCACATACCTTTGATATCCAATTTGGTTGCCGGGGTAGCGTCAGTTGTTTCTAAGGAGGAGATGAGAGAAATGGCTATCTCCGGCGGTTTTTTGGAATTTCATGATAATGAATTGAATATTTTGGCTGATACGGCGGAAAAAGCTGACGAAATCGATCTTCAAAGAGCTGAAGAGGCTCGGAAAAAGGCCATAGAGCAAAAGCAAGATAGAAGAAAACACTTGGATGAAACTCAATTTGCCACCGTTTTATCTAAAATAGAAAAAGAAACTGCCAGAATTAAACTAGCTAAAAGATATCAACGCAGAAGCAAACGCAGGATTAATCTGAATGAATAATTAATGTTACGCGGTTACGCGCACTTAATAAAGCAGTCCTTTTGCGAGAAAGCCGGAAGTTTGAATTCTACGGATGCAGAAGTCGAACTTCACTAAAAAATGCGCTTATGTTAAATTAGAGCAAAAATATATGCATAACATCAGTGAATAACTAACTATTGGGAGTTTGCGAAAAATTTATTTAACAATAGGTAGCTAATCAACAAAGGCTTTGTTTTTAAAACAAGGTCTTTGTCTTTTAATAGGGGGGCGAAAACAAAGAAAACACCAAAAAACAAAAACACCACCTTAAAGAATGTTGTTTTTATGAATTTTAATTTTATATATAACGTCGCACAATGTATATTTTGCGACGTCATAATTTTAATTATCTAAAATAGAAGGCTCTGTAACTCGTCGTTTAATACGGCAAATCCGATATGTTTTTAATAAGAAGGTTTAAGATATGAAGCAACGGTTTATTTTCTTGTTTTAATGCAACGCCTTTTTCTTCAAAAAACTTATTTATTTTTTTATTTATAATTAATTATATGATGTTACACACAAATACTCATTATAGTTTAAGTTTAATATGAATGCATTTTCCAATCACATCAACAGACTGAAGTTCGACTTCTGCATCCGCAGAATTCGAATTTCAAGGCTTTTTGATAAAAAGCTGATTTAAGAAGCGCGTAATATCCAATTAATTATTTTAAAAAATTTTTACTTGCAAAGCTATTATATACTTTGGATTTTGCTGATTTTTATTTAAAAATTGGAATTGGACGGAAGCGATAAGTCAAGTTTGATTCTCGCTTCCGGTTGAAATTAAATTTGATTAATTCTTAATTTTTTGACAGGGTTGGACCACGGAAAGTGTTCTTTTTTTGCCGACATTTTCTCGATCGACTAAAAACATTCCATCGGCTTTCAGGCCCTCGAAAAAAACTTTGTTTAACAATAATTTTTTACAAGTTTTTCGAGCCTTTTTGGGTTTTGAAAAATGACAAATGTACATTTTCGGACCTACGGGGATAGCCTTTTCCTGTGGAATAAAATCATAATTTTCCCGCTCAAAGTTCAACTTCCAAAAATAATTCAACTTGAGCCTGAGATTGCCAAATCTGCTTTTTTTCGGAACTTCTTCCATAACACTTCCCTCCCCTTCTCTGTTAGAATAATTTTAACCGCTGAAAAAAAATAAAGAACAACCAAGTCCAATTTTTAAATATCTTTTTTAAAGATGAGATAATTAAAAACTATTTTATAATTTTTGTCAATAGCAAGAAGGGTAATATCATTTAGTTTTCAGTCCAAGGCTTAACTAATTCATAAAAAATACTTTAAAAACATCTCTTCCCCGCCTCAGTGATAATAGGAAAAGTTTAACTGATCAATCTTTGCTAACAGTTAATAACCAATTGCAATTGCTACCCGATTCAGATTTAGGTGTCCTAGGCCGAATCTTAGTAATTGCTTCCGGATCCGGAAAGTACAATAGCTTCAATCTAAGCAAAAAAATTGCGCCTGTTTCTTTCTCGATCTCTTGCTTCAAGAACACATAAAAAAACGCCACAATTCTAAAAATCGACTTTATCCCCCTTTATTCTGGCTGTTTCCTCAATGATTGCCTTAAAATATCTTTTCAACTCCGGAAACTCTTCCAAGTTCCCTATGGCATAATCGTAGCACTCTTGAGGACTTGCTTTAAATTCATTGTCTATTTTTTCGCTTGAATTAAATTGCGCAACTGGAGCAATTCTGTCAATAGCTTTTGCGATCCTCGCTTCTAGAGAGGATCCTTCCTCGTATTCACGCCACAATTCTAAAAATTCTCTTCCTTTTTTAGCTGGCAAAAAACTGAATATTCGTTTAGCAGCCTGTCTTTCTTTTTCACTTTTTTTGAATTTTTGGGAACTATCCAAGGCATAAGTATCTCCGCAGTCAATTTCTACCAAATCATGGACCGCTAGGATTTTTAGCACTTTCAGCAAATCAGCTCCTGCCGGCAAATATTCTTCCAGCGTCAAGACCATCAACATTAGCTCCCAGCTATGCTGGGCAACATCCTCCCTGTCTTGCCGGTTTGACAAATAAGTTTTTCTTTTGATTTGTTTTAACTTTTCAGCCTCTCTTAAAAAATTCTTTATTTTTTCCTGTTTTTTATCCATAAAAATTTAAACCCCCAATTACTAATAACGGATAACGGATTACCAGCTCACTCCGGCTTATAAACAATCATTTGGTCTACATTGACGGAAGTGTTGTAGATAGCGGAAACGTATTCTTTACTGGTTTGCAAAAGGCTGTTGGGGCCTGTTCCGGCAATCGGGTCGTGAACTACGTAATCATCATGATCCTCATCGTAGCCGTGAACTACCACATAATGGCCCGCTCCGGTGCCGGATCTTATAAAGACAATTACCGGGTAACCCATTTCAATGTAATCATCAACCTCATCCCAATTTACTCCCGAATGGGCTGTGTTTTTAGTTAATTCAAGATCTAAATCCTTAGCCGGATTACCCCAAATTATTTCTCCACTGTTGTTAAAAAATGAAATCTCCTCAGCAATATCGCCGGGGTTGATTTTTTCTCCATGATAAGAAGCTACCATAGCCACGGAAGTAATTGCGCAACCCCAATCTTTCATCTTAAAACTAGATCCGGCAATATAATCATTTGCCCAACTGCCTTCATCCTGAGCATAATACCAACTCGTAGAAGATAGTCCGCTGGTGGGGTCGATAGCGCCTTCTTGAATTAGCCTCAATTTCCTTTTTTTCTCGTCAGAAAGAGACTCGAGATCAATAAGCAAGTTCCTCATTTGGCTCTCTATTTTATTCACCAAAGATTGATATCTAGCTTCTTCATTTTGCGTTCTGGTTACAAGGGTTTGCTTTTCCTGTTTTTTAGAGCCCAATCTCTCTCTACTCTCTTCCAGCTTTTCCAGTTCTTCGCTAAGCTCATCTTCCTTGCTTTCCAATTCTTCTTTTTTTTGATCCAACTCCTCTTTTTCTTCTTGAATTAAATTTAATGAATTTTTAACCTTTCGGGAGGTTTGGCTTAAATAATCGGATTGGTTTAGAATATCCGTCAAACTACCCCCGGAAGACATCATTTTTAAATCTATTTCTTGGTTCATCCGATGATAAACTTTGATCATCTCTCCCAGTCTCTCCTTGGTTTTCAGTATATTCTGATGTTTTTCTTCTATGTTTTCTTTAATTTGAAAGATATCGGCCTTGGTTTGGCTAATCTGTTTTTCCGTAGTGTCAACATCTTGCTGCATATCTTCAATTTGCAGGTCCAGTAATTCCATTTGGCTGCGCAAGGTTTTTTGCTGTTGCCTTTTAAGCTCAGCCAGTTTTTCATAATTTTCTTTTTCATCTTCAAGTTCTTCTCTTTCGCTTTCTTTTTCATCAATCTCCCTCTCAAATCTCTCTTCTGTTTCTTTCATAACCTCTTGTTTCTCCTCTTCACTCATTTCATCTTCATCTTCTGAGTTTTCCAGGCTTTCTTCTTGATTTTGATCGTCTTCATTTTGATCTTCTTGAGCAAAAAGACCTTCTCCGCTTTGCAAAAACACAAAAACTCCTCCCAGTAAGAAGAAGAAAATGATTTTAAATATTTTTGGATTATATTTATTGAGTTTCAAAACGTTTTCTATTTTTTAGCTTTTTCTGAATTTAATACTTAATTGATGTTGCGCACTTTTTAAACCAGTTTTCAAAAAACCCTGAAATTTGAATTCTACGAATGCAGAGGCCGAACTTCAATCTGCTTCTGTTGCTGAGATTGAAAAACACGTTCGTAGTTAAACTAAAATGGGTATATGCGCGACAACATCTACTTGAAATGATCGCTTTTCTAAAAATTAAAACTTTTAATTATATTTTCTCAATAGCCTTTTCTACTCTCTCAAGCGCCTTCTTCCTTCCCAAAATCCAAGCTATTTCAAACGGGCTGGGACTCTGCTTTTCTCCGGAAAGAGCCACCCTTAACGGCCAAAGATGTTCTCCTTTTTGTTCTCCGCAAGCTATGGTGATCTTATCTTGAATTTCTTTTAAGTTTTCAAAATCCTCAATTTCCTCCAAGGCTTGTTTCATTTTTTGTAAAGCTTGTTTTAGTTCTACGTCTTTCATTTCCTTCCAGCGCAAAAGATCTTTTTCATATTTGGGAACTGAAAAATAGAAATGAATTTTTTCCGTGATATCGGAAAGTTTTTTCATCCGCTCTTTCTCTACAACAACAATCTTTTGCAATTTCTCTTCGTCGGACTGGAAGTCATTTTCTTTTAAATAGTTGTCCAGGTAGGGTTTACATAGACGATAAACTTCCTCATCCTCTTTTTGCCGAATGTAATAGCCGTTTATCCAGTCTAATTTTTTATAATCAAAAACTGCGCCGGCTTTGTGAAGACCTTTTTCGTCAAATTTTTTAATCAGTTCTTCCTTGGAAAAAATTTCTTGATTGCTTTTGGGGTTCCAGCCCAAAAGAGCCAAGAAGTTCATTAAAGCCTCGGGCAGGTAGCCCTTTTTTTGAAATTCTTCTACACTAACATCGCCTTGACGCTTAGAAAGCTTCTTTTTATTTTCTCCCAAAACATTGGGAAGATGAACAAAATTCGGCAATGGCCATCCCAAAAAAGCATAAAGCAAAACATGTTTAGGCGCGCTGGGAATCCATTCTTCCCCCCGAACAATATGCGTAATCCCCATTAAGTAATCATCTACCACCACAGCCAAATGATAAGTGGGAAAACCGTCTGATTTTATTAAAATCTGGTCATCAATCGTATTGCTATCCACGGAAATTTTTCCAAAAACTTTATCTTTAAATTCAACTTTCTTGTCGCGAGGAGTTTTTAACCTTATTACGCAATTCTCTTTTTTAGCTCTCTCTTTGGCTTCTTCCGGCGGAATTTCCCGGCAAGCTCCATCATACATCGGAGGCTGTTTGCGAGCTTGCTGTGTTTTGCGAACTTCTTCCAATCTCTGAGAATCGCAAAAGCAGTAATAAGCTTTGCCTTCCGCTACCAATTTCTCGGCGTATTTTTTATAAAAACCCAGTCGTTGAGATTGAATATAGGGCCCCCATCCTCCTTTTTGATCTATTTCTCCCTCGCTATTTACACAAACTCCTTCATCTATATCCATTCCCATCCAATTTAAAGTCTCCAAAATTTTTTTAGTAGCTTCTTCTTGAAATCTTTTTTGGTCAGTATCTTCTATTCTTACCAAAAAGTCTCCGGCTTTACTTTTGGCTAATAGCCAAGCAAAAAGGGCGGTCCTTAGGTTGCCGATATGAACCATTCCGGTGGGAGAAGGGGCAAAACGAGTTCTTACTCTACCGACCTCTTCAACTCCCTCCTTTTTAAGATTAAGATTTCCTTTATTAGTCATAATTCACATTTATGGATATTTTAAAAAACTTTCTCTTGAAAATTAAATTTAAAAAACTCGATCACTTCTTTTCACTTTTTTGTTCTACAACATTTTCATTCTGAGATTTTAAAAACCTTGAAGAAATTATTCCCGCAATAAAGAATAAAACACCGCCA
>CAZDHE010000015.1:0-22904 GCA_964505305.1 uncultured Bdellovibrionales bacterium | reverse complement strand
TGTTTGAACCAAAGACTTGACAAATTGTTATAGCGGGACTTTTAAAAAAGGAGGGAATAAAGAAAGAGTTACTTTAAAAAAAGAGAAGGAACAAAAGAGGTGTCACTTAAAAAAAGAGGAAAAAAGAAGAGCCACTTAAAAAAAGAGGAAATAAAAGAGGATTTACTTAAAAAAAGAGAAGGCAGGAGAACGCTTCTCTCAAAAGAAGAAGGGATAAAGAAGGATTTACTTTGAAAAAATAGGGGATAGTATTTCTCTTAAAAAAGAGTACAAAAAATGTTTCTTTTTCAAAAGCAGAGAAAAGATATTTCTTTATTTCAGAGAATTATTAAAATCTTGCTTTATTGTCTATGGTGTGGCTTTTCCTTATTGATCTTCGACCTCTTTCTTTTAAGTCCTGCCACCTGCCTTTGTCTCTTCGGATTTGCTTCTTGATAGCTTCTTGAGTCGAGTCGAAAGCCTCAACGATTGATTTATTTGACTTGGAAGCTCTATAATTATTGTAAGGAGTGTTGAAAACTATTTCCAAATTCCAAATTCCTTTTTTGTCTTTTTCTGCTCTGAAATCCAAAAATAACTCATCTTCGTCATATTTTTTATTTTTATCCAACAAATCTTGAAACTTGCCTAATCTTTTTTCTATATAATCTTTTTCTTCGGAGCTAAGCTTGTCTTCTCCGAAGTAATACCGGATTTGCATAGGCTTTTTTTTAATTTTTAATCCTCCTTATCCCATACTACAAATTATTAAAGATTATTTTTCAATTCCGGAAATAGAAACAACAAAGACTTGGAAAAAAAAACAAAATGTAATATTATTCTATGTGAAGAGAACTTCTTTTTGAGGAGGTTTGATAATAAATAAAAAATTAGATGAGTAGAAATAAAAAAAGAATTGTTGCAGTCGGCTTTTATATTAGCTTATTGATTATTATAGGCTTTGGAATTCATTCTTTGCTTACGCCCAATCCGACTTGTAATGATGGCATAAAGAACCAACTTGAGGAGGGCGTGGACTGCGGAGGGCCTTGTCCGCCCTGCCCGGAAGAAGAAAAAATTTCCGAATTGGAAGTTGTAGATAAAGAATGGAACAATACGGAATCCAATAAATTTGATGCAGTTGTTAAGATGAAAAATCCCAATAGCTCCCTCGGCGTGGCCGAAGTTCAACTTAAAGCCACTTTTCTGGATGAAGAAAACGAAATTCTTCGGGAAGTCCCTGACATAAAAAGTTTTATCTTGCCCGATGAGGAAAAGTCGGTTTTATTGCAAAATATTGAATTACCCGGTTCTCCCGATAATTTAAAAATTGAGATAACCAAGACGGATTGGAAAAAGTTTTCCGATTACAGCAGTCCTAAATTGCCTATAATTAGAACCTCTTTCGAGGATTCTTCCGAAGGAATTGCCGGAAACTCCAGAGTTATCGGAACTTTGATAAATGAGAGCAACACTGATTATGAAACCATAAAAGTACAGGCTATTTTGAGAAATCGGGAAGGAGAACTTCTGGCGGTTAATTCTCAGGTGATGAATACTGTGAGAGCCGGAGAAGAGAGAGATTTCAAGATGGTTTTTTCTTCGGCTTACAATCTTTCCGAGGTGTTCGATGTTGATGTTAAAGCGGAAACTAATATATTTAATTCATATAACTACATTAAAATTCACGGAAATCCGGAGAATATCCATGATCGTTAATTCAATTGCCACAGAACTTTTTGTTGAAAAGACAATGTTAAAAATAAATATTTTTTATGTGTGGAATCGTTGGCTACATTGGCAGAAAAGAATCTTTGCCGATTTTACTAAAGGGCTTGAAAAAACTGGAATACCGGGGTTATGACAGCGCCGGGCTGGCTGTGGAAAACGAAAAGGAAATTTCGTTTCAAAAAGCTATCGGAAAAGTAGCGGATTTACAAAATAAAATTTCTCCAAAAGATTTTGCGGGGAATGTCGGTATTGCTCATACTCGCTGGGCTACTCACGGAAAGCCTTCTGAGGCGAATGCACACCCCCATCAAGGCCCTCAAGGCAGAGTCTGGATGGCTCACAACGGAATCATCGAGAATTACACCGAATTAAAAAAGGAGCTGGCGAAGAGAGGTTATAAATTTAAATCTGAAACAGATTCAGAAGTTTTGGCTTACTGGATAGAAGAATTAGCTCGAAAAAACGATACCAAGGAAGCCATAGAAAAAGCTTTGAGCAAAGCGGAGGGAACTTATGGAATTGTGGTTATGGATAAAGAAAATCCCGGCAAGCTTTGGGCTGCTCGCAAAGGAAGCCCCTTGATCTTGGGAGTGGGGAATGACGAGTATATAATTGCTTCGGATGCTTCGGCTATTATAGCTCATACTCGCCAAGTGGTTTACCTGGAAGACGGCGATTTGGCTGAAATTTCTTCGGAAGGTTACGAAATTTTTAATTATTCAGAGAAGGTTTTCAAGTCGGAAGCCGAATTGACTTGGACGGAGCAAGAAACTAAGAAGCAAGGTTTTGACCATTTTATGCTTAAAGAAATCTTTGAGCAGCCCGGAGCTATTGAAGATGCTATTCGGGGGAGAGTGGATAAATTTATAAATAAAAATTCCCGCCCGATTCTCGGCGGTTTATCCGAGGTGGAGGGAGAACTTAGAAAAATCCGGAAAGTAGTAATTGTAAGTTGCGGAACTTCTTTTTATGCCGGCTTGGTGGGGAAATATCTTTTGGAAGAATATGCGGGCATTTCTACCGAGGTAGATTATGCCGGAGAATTTCGTTATAGAAATCCTGTTTTGAATGAAGAGACAGCTGTTTTGGCTATTTCTCAGTCCGGGGAGACTGCCGATACCTTGGAGGCCTTAAGAGAGGCTAAGCTTAAAGGAGCTTTAACCCTGGGAATAGTTAATGTTGTTGGTTCTACCATTTCCAGAGAAACCGATGCCGGAGTTTATAATCACGCCGGACCGGAAATAGGAGTGGCCTCTACCAAGGCGTTTACCTCTCAATTGGCTATATTGGTTTTGCTGGCGTTGAGTTTGGGGAGGCAGCGTTTGATGTCAAGCGCCGAAGCCCAGGAATTGGCTCAAGAACTCAAAAGAATTCCTGAGTTGATAAAAAGCGTCTTGGCTCAAAAGAGGGAGATTAAAAAAATAGCTAAAAACAATCTTTCTTATAAAAATTGGCTTTATTTGGGAAGGAAGTATAACTACCCCATTGCTATGGAAGGGGCTTTAAAACTCAAAGAGATTTCTTACGTTCACGCAGAAGGCTACTCGGCCGGGGAGATGAAGCATGGTCCTATTGCTATGATTGATAAAAATTTCCCTTCTTTTTTCTTGGCTCCTCAGGATAGTGTTTACTCTAAAACGATCAGCGGAATGGAGGAAATAAAAGCTCGGGGCGGAAGAATTTTGGCCGTGGCAAACAAGGGAGACAAGAAAATCGCCTCCATCGCCGATGAAGTAATTTATATTCCCAAGGCCTCGGAACTGTTAACTCCTTTTTTGAGCGTGACAGCTCTGCAATTGTTTTCTTATTATTTTGGAACCGGATTGGGATTTGATGTGGACAGACCCAGAAATCTGGCCAAAAGCGTGACGGTCGAATAAAATTATCTAACAACTACAAATTCAATGGAAAACAAACCCAAGTTATCACCTATCAAAGAGATGGAAATCCGCTCTTCTAAATTGCCGGGAGTGGTTTCTTTAGCGCAAGGCATTCCAGGTTTTCCGGCTCCCGAGTGTATTCGCAGAAAGGCCTCGGAGGCGATTCGGGAGGGAAGGGCGGATAAATATTCTTTATCGCCGGGTATGCTGGAGTTAAGAGAGGCGATTGAAATGGATCTGGCTAAAAGAGGAATTAACTACGATTTTGAGTCCGAGATAATCGTAACTGCCGGAGCGATTGAGGCCATAACCGCCACTTTACTAACTGTTTTAAATAGCGGCGAAGAGGTTTTGATACCCGATCCCACTTACACTTCCTATCAAGAAGCCATTAAAAATGCCGGCGGAATCCCTCGATTTTTCTCTTTGGAGGAAAAAAATTCTTGGGATTTAGATCCCGAAAAAATTAAGAAGAAGATTAATTCCAAGACCCGGGCCATTCTTTTTTGTAATCCCAATAATCCAACCGGAACTATTTATTCAAGAGAAAAACTTTTGAAAATTTTGGAAATAGCCAAGCAGCACAATTTGTATATTCTAGCTGATGAAGTTTATAGAGATTTTATTTTTGACGATGATGAATTTGTTTCTATGGGAAGATTTTCCGAGTTCAGGGATAGAATTATTTATATATTTTCTTTTTCCAAGTCTTATGCAATGACGGGATGGAGAGTTGGTTTTCTGGCTGCAGATAGAAACTTAACCGAGAAAATATTGGGAGCCCACGACGCTTTGGTAACTTGCGCGCCTGTTGTTTCTCAATGGGGAGCTTTGGCGGCTTTGGAAATGGCTTCGGAAGAAGTGGAAGAGGCTCGGAAAGATTTTTCCGAAAAAAGGGATTTGGTTTGTTTTTATTTAGATAAAATGAAGGATTGGTTTGATTATCAGAAACCTCGCGCCGCTTACTTTGTTTTTCCCAAAATAACCTCTTTTCTAAAAGAAAATTTGCAAAAATCCAAAGCGGGAAATCGGTATGAAATTAAAAATGATCAGAAAAACTCCTTGTCTTGGCGTTTAGCGCTGGAGTTTTTATATGAGGCTAAAGTGGCGGTGGTTCCCGGTGCGGCTTTTGGAAAAAAAGGAGAAGACCATATCAGAATTTGTTTTGGAAGAAGCAAAGAGTCTATCGAACAGGCATTTGCAAAGATGGAGGAGCATTTGCAGAAAAAATATGGAAGAAATTTATAAAAAATTAATTTTAAATTATTTCATTGATTCTTGCGGTGGTAAGCTTTTAAAAGAACTTATTTTAAGACAACTTTTTATAATCTTCTTTAAATAAAACCAATGAAAAAAATATTTAAATTTTTAGTAGAAAAATACTTAAAATTTATCACCAAGGTTTTGCTTTGGCGGCACAAACCAAGGATCGTTTCCGTTGCCGGAACGACCAATAAGACTTTTATTAAAAATAAAATACTCCAAGAGCTAAAGGAGGAGGGAAATGTAAGAGGTAATCCCCGCAGTTTTAATACGGAAATAGGACTGCCTTTGGCGATACTGTTTTTGCCTTCGGGCTATTCTTCCATTTTCAAGTGGTGCGATGTTTTGATTACGGGAACGTGGATTGCTCTTTTTTGCCGCAATTTCCCAAAAGTTTTGGTTTTGGAGATGGGGGTGAATAAAAAAGGCGATATGAAGTATTTGTTGTCCATAGTTAAACCAGATTTAGCCGTTATTTCCAACATCAATAAAAGTTTCCCCGACAATGATTGCTGGCAGGATGATTTAGCCGAAGAGATGAAGGTGTTAGTAAAGTCTGTTCCCAAAGAAGGGACTATCATCTTAAATGCCGATGATGCAAGAGTGAAGGATTTGAGAAAAAACGCTGAGGGCAAAGTGATTCTTTTTGGAGAAGGACGGGATTCAGACGCTAAAATAAGCGGGATTAAGAGAAACACTTCCGGGGAAAATTTTAATTTAAGCTTTAAAAACAAGAAAAAACATATTAAAATAGATTTATATGGCAAGCATAACATAAGAGCCCAAGTTGCCGCTTATGTGGCCGCTGAAGAAATAAAAAGAAAATTGAAGAGAAAATGAGACTTAAAAATCGAAAAAATAAATATGGCAAATTCAAGAAATCAACCGCCAAGAAATCTTCATTTCAGATCGTCGTCAGGAAAATTATCTTCCTGTTTTTGCTGGTTTTATTTTTGGGAGTCGCCGGATGGGTTTTCTTTTTTTCCAACTATACTCGAATTCAAGAGATTGAAGTAAATGCAAGCGCAGAGGATTTGAGCCAAGATGAAATCAAGAATAAAACTGAGATTTTTTTAAAAAAGAGAAAGTTTAATTTTTTGCCCAGAGAAAACATTTTAAATTTATCCGGCAAGGAGTTGGAGTTTTTCTTGAAGGAGGATTTTTTAAAAATCAAAGAAATTGGCGTGGAAAAAAAATTTCCGCATAAAATCATTTTAAATGTTCAAGGCAGGGAAAACGTGGCTATTTGGCAAAGGGGGGAGGAGTACTATTTAATAGATGGCGAGGGGCTTGTCTTTAAGCGGCTAAGTCAAAATGAAATCCGAGAAAATAATTCCTTGGAGGAATTTAATTTAATTAAAGAAGAAATTTTCTCCGAAGAACTTTCCGAGAATGAGAAAAAAGAAAATCTGGGAGAGATAGTGAGCTTTGGCTGTCAAGCTAAAGAAAGGATCGAGCAGGCTTTGGGGGTGGATATTAAAAAAGAAATGCAAACTCCCTCCGGAGTTTCCGGTGAAGTAAGGCTGGCAACCGAAGATGACTGGAGCATTATGTTTAATACTCAAAAAACCGTTGATTCCCAGATAAGTTTACTAAAAAAACTTTTGACGAACGGCCGGATTACTGATAAAGAAAAAGATCGCCTTGAATACATTGACTTGAGAATCCCGAGCAAGGCTATTTATAAATCCGCAATAGAAATTAACAATGAAGAAAACGAAGAAGAAAAACAATCAAGCGATCAAGAAAAGGAGCAGTCAAGCAGTCAAGAAAATGAAGAAGAGTAAACTAATTTCAGATAATTTTACGAGCCGGCAAGAGTAAATAAAATTTGAAAATTGAAAAAATATTTTAGCTAAAAATCCATAAATAAGGTAAAATAATTTTCGCTCAGAGAATTTCGGATTTCCCGCCCATTTAAAAACGTAAATATTTTATCTTTTTGTCCTTTTTTAGAGATTAGCGGATTTTAATTGGCTGTTAAAGATTCGTATTTCAGGTTTTCCTGCCTGTTTAAAAAGGGTTTTATTTGATATTAGGCATTTCAAGTGGATTCTTTCCAAATCTTTACAGGTTTTTTGATTAAATCTTGATTATATCTATCTTATCATTTTATTAAATTCAATAATAATTAAAACTAAATTATGAAAATGAAGAGAAAAAATGCTATTATTATCCTGGCCTTCATATTGCTGGGAGCATTTTTTTTGAGGGTGAATCCAATTTTGGAGATGAAAGATTATTGGTATGACGAAGCCTTCACCGGCATCCTAGTAAAACATTCTTGGGGAGAGATGAACCAGATGATTTTTGATGATGTTCATCCTCCTTTGCATTACTGGCTGGTGAAGCCCTGGGCCGCTATGTTTGATTATTCTCCGGCCGGAATACGTTCCTTTTCGGCCTTGATCGGCCTTTTAAGTATATCTTCCTTGTATTGGATCGGCTCCAAAATGTTTAACAGAAGAGCCGGTTTATTGGCAGCCTCTTTGGTAGCCTTTTCCCCTTTTGCGATTCAGTATTCCCAAGAAGCCAGAATGTATGAGTTGTTTGGTTTTTTAATGATATGGGCCACTTGGTTTTTCTATAAAGCTTTGAAAGAAAATAAGAGGAAGGATTGGATATGGTGGGGAGTTTTCGGGGGACTCTCTTTCTATACCCACTATTTGTCCTTATTTTTCTTTATAATTTTTTATCTAACTTTTGTTTTTTACAAGCGGATTTTTCAGAAAGAGAGCTTTAAAAAAGCTATTTTGGGAAGTGCCGGTTTTTGGATCGGAACCGGGGTCATTTTTGCTTTTTTCCTGACTTGGATTAAGATTTTTATAACCCATATGCTTAAAGGAAATCTGGGGTGGATTGATGTTTCTTATTTGAGCGATATTCCCAAGACTTTGCAAATATTTTTGTTTGGACATCCCCCCGGAACGGGCGGCGTGCCTTCGGCTAATGAATTTAGGTATTTTTTTGACGGATCTTCGGCGGGATTATTGGTTTTGATTTTTATGGTGGTTTTATTTGCCATTGCTTGGTTGAAAAAGAAAAAAAGGGAAGAATTTTTTGTTTTGGGAGTGTTGTCTCTTGGAACCCTTGTGTTTCTTATTATCGCTTCCCACTTTAATATAAAGCTGTATGTTTCCCGCTATTTTATGCCGGCTGCTATAATGTTTTATGTCCTGTTGGCGGGGATGATTGTGGTGATGTTTAGAAGGAGTTATGCTTGGATAGCCGGTTTGTTTGTTTTCGGAGCTTTAATTCTTACTCTAAAACCGATAAGTCATAATACTCATTGGTATGAAGCTTCTAACTTTATTAAAGAAAATCCCCAGTTTCAAACTGTAATCACCTCCAATCCTTTTGACTACACTACTACCAGGTATTATTTTGATGAAAGCAGGGTAAGATATTATAATAAAAACAACCCCCAAGAAGATTTTTCCAAGTGGGTGGTTGTGGGCAACGATAACAGACTGGAAAATTCTTCTCAAATCAAAGACTTGCCAAGTCCGATTGTTTTGGACCGGAGTTGTGATTGGGAAGGCGCTGACTTGGAACAAGTGGAGCAATTTGAAGACTTAAAGGCTTGCGTTCTGCGAGAATAATCTTTAAGGCTTTTTAGCTTCAGGTAGTTTCTAAAGGCCGTTTTTTGATAGTCGCAATGCTTTTCTTGAGCGGTATGAATAAGGGAGACAATTCTCCTTTCAGGATTGTATTGCTCATTTGATTTTTTTCTGTTAATATTGAGATATGAGTATAAAAAATAAGTTAAGATTAAAACTTCTAGGAGTGGTTGTTTTGGCTGTTGCGACGGGTTTGATAGCTAACCCAAAGGCTACCGGCGTTGGTTGGCTGGACGAGGCCTCCGATAAACTTAATATAAATCTCGGCTTGGATTTGCAGGGCGGAGTTCATTTGGTTTATGAAGCTGATATGTCTCAGGTGGATAAGGGAAGCGAAAGCGAGGCTTTGGACGGAATTCAGGATGTAATCAAAAGAAGAATTGACGCTTATGGGGTTTCCGAGCCTGTGGTTCAAACTTCCAAGGTGGGGGATAACCATAGATTGATCGTTGAATTACCCGGAGTAAGCGATGTTGAAGAAGCTAAAAATATGATCAACAAAACTCCTATTTTGGAGTTTAAGGAAAAAAATGATGAAGCTGAGCTGACAGAAGAAGAAAAAGAACAAATTCAGGTCCAAAAAGAGGAAGCTCAAAAAAGAGCTAAGGAAATCTTAAAGCAGGTTAAAGAGGGAGCCGATTTTGCCGAGTTAGCTAAAGAGGAATCCGATGATCCCGGTAGTGGAGAGAAAGGTGGAGATTTAGGGTTTTTCGGAAAAGGAGAAATGGTGCCGGCTTTTGAAGAAGCGGTTTTTAGCGAGGATCTAAAGGAGGGAGAGATTTACCCCGAGTTAGCGGAATCTTCTTTTGGTTTTCATATTATCAAAAAAACAGGCGAAAAAGAGGAAGATGGAGAAAGGAAAATTCAAGCCTCCCACATTCTAATTCAAGCTCCCGGTCAAGAGCAGGTTTTGGCACAGAAAAAAAATCAATTTATAGGGACAGGTTTGACCGGACAGCATTTGGAAGAGTCTTCCGTCAGATTCAATCAGCAGACGGGGCAGCCTGAGGTGGGCCTGAAATTTGATGCTGAAGGAAAGGATTTATTTAAAGAGATAACGGAACAAAATCAGGGGAGTCAGGTGGCTATTTTTTTGGACGGGGAGACAATAAGCGCTCCTACTGTGCAAGCTGTTATTCGAAACGGGGAAGCTGTTATTAATGGAGATTTCACGCTGGAAGAAGCTAAAACGCTTTCCCAAAGACTCAACGCCGGCGCTTTGCCGGTTCCCATTGAACTGATAAGCCAGCAGAGCGTGGGTCCCACTTTGGGAAAAATTTCTTTGGAAAAAAGCTTGATTGCGGGATTTTATGGTTTGGTTGCAGTGGGTGCTTTTATGATTTTGTATTATAGATTGCCGGGCTTAATCGCAGTGATTGCTTTGTCAATTTATACTTTATTGATGGTTTCTATTTTTAAACTCTCCTCGGTAACTCCGATGGCTATAACCTTAACGCTTTCCGGAATAGCGGGATTTATTCTTTCAGTGGGCATGGCGGTGGATGCTAATATTTTGATTTTTGAGAGAATTAAAGAAGAGATTAAAAAAGGGAAAAGCTTAAGAGTTTCCTCAGAAGAAGGCTTCAAACGCGCTTGGACATCTATCCGAGATGGCAATTTCTCCACTATTTTAACCGCTTTGATTTTGATGATTTTGGGAACCGGTTTTATTAAGGGTTTTGCTATAACTTTGATGCTTGGAATTTTGGTGTCTATGTTTACTGCTATTGTTATAACCAGGCTAATACTCCAATTTGTCTTGGTGGAGAGAATGGAAAAATACAAGTGGCTGTTTATTCCGGGGAGGGTGAAACAGAAAAATGCACCTAAAGAAAAATAAAAATTATATAGAAATAAAATGAATTTAAAACAAAGAAAGGAGGTGTTAAAATGGTAAGTTTTCATAAAATTTTAGCGGACGGTTTTTTTGTTTTGGCCTTCTTGGCGATTTTGGCCGCTATGACAGGCTGGGCAATAGCCGATATTTGGCTAGCCTCTACTCAGTGGGTGATGGTGGGAATTTTTACTTTGTTGGTGGCTATTTATGTTAAAATGAGCGAAAAAGAGGACGAGGAGATTATTAAGCACTACAAAAAATCGGAAAAGAACACCGGCACAAATAAACCCCAAAGCAGGAAAAAATAAAGAGAGGCTTAATTAAGAGATAATTTGCAAAAAATGCAAGAAAAAGAAGATCGGAAGAGGCTTTCCAAAGTTGCTATTTTTGATATTGACGGCACCATCTTCAGGAAAAACCTCCACTTTGAATTGTTGGATGAATTGGTGTATATGGGGATTTTCGAGAAAGATGTTCGGAAAGAGCTGGTGAAGCTTTATGGGAATTGGCTCAATCATGAAGGAACTTATGATGCTTATAGGGAAAAATTAGTCAGTCTTTATGAGGAACATATCAAAGGCTGTCATAAAAAGGATATAGAAAAAGCCTCTAAAAAAGTGGCGGATTTTAATGCTAAGAGGGTTTATGTTTACACCAGAGGTTTAATTGAAAAATACAAAAAAGACCATTTTATGATTGTTATCTCCGGCTCTCCGGCTGAGATAGTTGAGTATTACGCTGAAATTTTTAATTTTGATGTTTTTTTCGGCAGTGTTTATGAGATCGATGAGGAGGGTTTTTACACTGGCAAATCGGGATTTGAGCCTACTAAAGATAAGGGCAAAGTGATTAGAGATTTGATTAAAGAAAGAGGCTTTAGCTTAAAAAATTCTGTCGGTGTCGGCGATACTGAGTCCGACGCCAAGTTTCTTGAAATAGTGGAGAAACCCATTGCTTTTAATCCCAATAAAAACCTCAAAAGAATAGCGGAAAAAAACGGCTGGAAAATCGTAGTGGAAAAAAAGGACGTTATATATGAAATATAAAGGAAAAATTGTTTGTAATAATTTGGAAAACTATTTTTGCTATTGCAATGGGAAAATTGAAGCCGGGAATTTACCGGGCTTGTAAAATTTAAAGCAACCGTATGAACGAATTTTTTGAGTTTTTTATAGAAAGGCTTTTGTGGGTATGGTTGCCTCTATATGCTTTGTATAAAATAACCCGGGATATTTTGGAGAAAGATTTCGGCATAGAGGGCGATTAAGGGTTTGTTAACATCTTGGTTAAGACTGAAATATGAAAAAGAAACATTTTTTCAAAATTTTTGTTTTTTATTATTTTCCCGCCTTTGTTTGGATGGGGATTATTTTTTATTTATCCTCTATTCCCGGTTTAAAGACGGGAGCGGCCGTTCATTGGGAGATTATTTTTAGAAAAATTGCCCATTTGACGGAATATGCTATTCTTGCCTTTTTGTTTTGGCGGATTTTTTATTATCACCTTAAAATTAAAAACGTTGTTTCTTACTCGGTATCTTTCTTTCTTGCGCTTATCTACGCCGCGGGGGATGAGACGCATCAGTTTTTCGTGAAGGACAGATCCGGTAGGTGGGAAGATGTGGTTTTGGATTCAATAGGAGTCCTACTGGGACTAATTTTGGTTTACGGCGCGAGAAAATTATTTGCTAATAAATCTTAATTTTTTCTATGGCATGGTTTAGTTATTTTGCTATCGCTTTTGGGGTATCTTTCTTGCTAAACCGGCTTGTCATTTGGATTTATCGAAGATTTGAAACAAAGAAAGAGTTAAGAAGCTTTTTTCGCTGGGGAGGGCTGGCCGTTATCCCCTCTTTTGTTTTTACGGTTTTAATTAACCCGGAAATAGTAATTACCAATAAAATATTGGCCATTTTATTGGCTTCTTTATTGGCTGGTTTTTTTGGGGCTTTAGACGATTTTAAAAATTTTTCTTGGAAGATTCAGTTGGCCTTTCAAGTTTTTTTGGGAATTCTTTTGGTTTGGCTCGGTTTTGAAATAGGCGTTATTTCTTTTGGCGGAGAATTGTTGTTTGAAACGAATTATTTCCAAGTGGAGATTATTGGAAAAACAATTTCTTTATTGAATACGACCCTGGTTGTTTTTTGGCTTATTGGTATTATCAATGCCATTAACTGGCTGGATGGTTCGGACGGATTATTGTCGATTACCGCCATTCTGGCTTTATTAGCTATTTTTTTTGTTAGTCTGCGTCCGGAAGTGAATCAGCCCGCGGTGGCAATCTTGGCCTTAATCGGCTCCGGCGCTTTTTTAGGTTTCGGTGTTTTTAATTTTCCCCCGGCTAAAATTATCGCCGGCACCGGAGGTAGTTATTTTGCCGGAGTGCTTCTGGCTTCCTTGGCTATTATCGCTGGCACCAAGATAGCTACCACTATGGTGGTTTTGGCTTTGCCGATTATTGATTTCATTTGGGTGACAGTTGAGAGAAGAAAAGCCGGCAAGTCGATTTTTCAAAAAGAACCGGGAGAGAGGCATTTGCATTATAAATTTTTGAAAAACGGATGGAGCGAGCGGGGCGTTTTGCTGGTTTATTTTTGCTTTCTGGGAGCAGCTTTGCTAATTAGCCTTTTTGTTTTCAACCAAGCTCATAAATTGATTTTATTGACAGTTGAGTTGATTATGATTTTAACGCTTCTTTTTTCCTTAACAAGACGGAATGAAAAAATCAAAAATCAAAAATAAACTTATTTGCAAAAAGAGAGGTGCATTTTTTTTGTCGGCAGCAGTGTTTTTCCCGATTTCTTTTTTGGCTGTTGTCGGTTTTTTTGAGCAAAAAGGCTTGATTGAAATGGATGCGGTTTTAAAGATTGAAAACAAAGCCGCCTTTGAGGCAGCTATTGCTAAAGCGGAAAAAGAAAGATATCAAGGTTTAAGCGGAGTTGAAAATATGAAACCCGAACGGGGAAAACTTTTTATTCATTCTGAAAAAGACTTTCATTCTTATGTAATGAGAGATATGTTTTTTAGTTTAGACTTTGTTTTTATTGACGGAAACAAAATAATTGATATCAAAGAAACTATTCCAAAAGATTTTTCCGGAAAAGTCAGGGGCGATTTCAAATATGACAAAGTCTTGGAGTTAAAAGCGGGAGTCGTCAAAGAAAAAAACATTAAAATAGGGGATAAGATAAGCGTAGTGTCTTCTTGAAATCCGAGAATAAGCCATTTAACTCTTTACTTTTTCGGCTTTTTGGTCTATAATTAAGAATGTTAATGTCTTAAAATATTTTTTTTTAAATCCCGGTTTAGTCATGGGAAGGTTTTGGTTTTTGCCGGAATTAATTTGCTTTTTTCAAAGCAGCAACATCCTTCAATTAAGCATTATAAGCATTTATGAATACAAGCAAAGAAACTTTTAATGTAAAAAAGAAAAAAAGAAAGTGGTTTCTATTGGTTTTGGTAGTGGTCTCGGCAGTGGTTTTGGCAGCGATTTTATTTAGCCAAAAGGCAGAGGATGAAAGCGAAGAAGAGGAAGCGGAGAATCCGTCCCTGGTAAAAACCATGAAAGTTTCCTCTGAGTCGGCTGAATCGGCAACCATAAAGAAGACCGCCGTTGTAAAATCTTCCAACTCAGCTGTCGCTATGGCTGAGTTTTCCGGCAGGATTAGCGAAGTTCGCTTCAACACGGGCGATTATGTCAAAAAAGGTCAAGTCTTGGCTGTTTTTGATCAAAGCGATTCCGCCGTTCCAGCTAAAGCAAGTTATGACTCAGCCGAGGAATCTTATGAAATAAATAAAGATAATTTGGAAGAAACCGAAGAATCAACCGAAAAAAGTGTAGATCTGGCGGAAAAAGCTAAAGATGAAACCAAGAAGGCTTTAGAGAAAGCCGAGAAAACCGGAGATAAAGAAAGTATTGAATCTGCAAAAAAAGCCTATGAGTCAGCTAAAGAGCAAGAGGCTCAGGCCGAGGCTCAAGCCGAGACTCAAATCAACAGCGCTAAGCTGCAATTGGAACAAGCTCGATCTCAACTAAAACAAGCCGAAAACCAATACAATAAAACTTTCATCAAAGCGCCTGTCTCGGGAGAGGTTTACTCTAAAAACATAGAAGAGGGCGATTACCTTAATACCGGCAACAGTGTGGCGGAAATTTCCGGAGAAGGTTTCTTGAAGGCGACTATTTATCTAAACAAAAAGGAGGCCGGCGGTGTTGATGTAGGCGATGAAGCGGCTATGGAAATTTCCGGGAAAACCATAAAGGGAGAGATAGAATCTCTTTCCTCTGTGGCTAATCCGGGCAATCAACGCTATGAAGCTGTCGTGAAAACCAGTGAAGCCTCCTGCGAGCTGGCTAATGAGAATGCTGTGATTTCGCTATTTGTCGATCTTGATTCCGGAAACGGTTATTTTATACCTATTGACGCGGTCAACATTGGAAGAAACAGCAATACGGTTTTTGTAAAAGAAGATGAAAAAGCTTCGGCAAGAGAGGTCGAGCTGGGAATAGCCTTGGGAGATAATGTGGAGGTTTTGAAAGGCTTGGAAGAAGGGGATGAACTGGTGGTGGAGGGTAATAGAAATTTAAGAGAAGGAGAATTATTAAAGATTGAAAATTGATCATCTTATTGCTCCATTGTCAAGATCGATTTAAGATTTAAGATTTAAGATCTATGAATCAAAAGCCCAAAATCGAGAGCACAAAGCCCAAACAAAACACGAAACACGAAATCGGTCAAAGCACAAATGATTATAGAGAATTGGAGCAAAGAACAACTAATTTTGCCAAAAGAGTATTAAGACTAACCAAAGCCCTTCCAAAGAATTGCCAAAATATTGAATTAATCAAGCAAATTACTCGCTCCTCCGGTTCAATCGGAGCCAACTACAGAGAAGCCAACGAGGCTTTGACTAAAAAAGATTTTCTTTACAGAACAAGAATATCCAGAAAAGAAGCCAAAGAAACCGATCACTGGCTGGAGCTGATTCAAGAAGCAAACCCTGAATTTTCAAATAGAATGCGAGAATTATTTGCCGAATGCAGAGAACTGAGAAATATATTTTCCGCCATCATTAACAAGGTGCAAAAGAGTTAGTTTTTTTATTTTCGCTCTGTGTTTCGGGTAGTTTGTGTTTTGAAGGATTTTAGTGCTTTGGGTTTTATTTGGGCTTTGGGCTTTGAATAGTTTGTGCTTTTATTTTCATTTGTGCTTTATAAATTTTACAAGAATTGTTTAGATGTTTTCATATTTTAATGCTACTCAATGAATAACTCTCAGCGGGATCAACAACAAACCAAATTGGAAAGAATCAAAGAAGACGTAAAGAGTTTCAAGGGATCGCCTTGGGTTTTTTTGATACGCAGAAACAAATTAACTTATTTGATAATATTTTTTCTGCTGATTTTTGGAGTTTCCACTATCAGGAATTTACCCCGGGAGTTGCAGCCGGAGGTGGAAATTCCTATTGCTGTAGTTTCTACCGCTTATCCGGGAGCTTCGCCTACCGACGTGGAAGAACAAGTAACCAAGAAAATTGAAGAAAGAGTGGGGGATTTGGAGGGTTTAAAGAATTTGGATTCTACCTCTTCCTTGGGATTTTCCACCATAGTGGCAGAATTTGAAGCAGACCAAGATATTGATGAATCTGTGGAAAATTTGGAAGACGAAGTTGATAGCGCCAAAACGGATTTGCCGGAAGACGCTACAGACCCGAATGTTACGGAAATAAGTTTGAGTGATCAGCCTATTTTCATCGCCGCTTTATCAGGAGAAAATTATGACCCGGCGAGGCTGAAAAAATTTGCCGAAGACATTAAGGGCGATTTGTCGGGAATCCCTTATGTTTCCGAGGTGAAAATTGCCGGAGGAGCTGAAAGAATTGTGCGAATAGATGTTGATAGGGATAAGATGACTGAGAAAAATTTATCTTTCAATGAAGTAGTTGACACTATCAATTCTCAAAACCTTAATTTTCCCTTGGGGTCGATAGAAGTCGGCGATTATAATTATACAGCCAGAGTTTCCGGTAAATTTGAAAATGTTCAAGAAATCGGTCTTCTTCAAGTGGGCAACAGCAATGGAAAACCGATTTTATTGGAAGACATTGCTCAAGTGAAAGAAGGGTTTAGAGAAGCAACCTCCGATTCCCGCTTGTCTGTCAACGGCCTGCCGCCTGAGCAAGCGGTTTCCATTCAAGTTTTCAAAAAAACCGGCGGAGACATCACCGCGGTTGCCGCCGAGGCGAGGAATAGGCTGGAAGATGCCCGCGGGTCGGTTTATCCCGAAGATGTCAAGGTGGAGGTAACCTCCGATTTCTCCGAGTATATCTCCGAAAGCATCAATACGCTTTCTGTCAACGGTTTCCAAACAGTTCTAATTATTTTGATACTTCTTTTTATATTTCTGGGATGGAAAGAGGCCCTCATCGCCGGTCTTTCCGTGCCATTTTCTTTCTTTATTTCTTTTATTATTATGTCCCTAATCGGGGAAAGCTTGAATTTCCTCTCTTTGTTTTCCTTGGTTTTGGCTTTGGGACTCTTGGTCGATTCGGCAATTGTGATTGTGGAAGGAATGTATAACCGGGTTTCCAATTATGCGGTGACCGGTTTTGAAGCGGCCGTTTCTACCATAAAAGAATACGCCCCGCCGCTTTTGGCGGGAATGCTTACCACCGTGGCGGCTTTTCTTCCGCTGATGTTTGTGGAGGGCATTATCGGAGAGTTTATTAAAACTATTCCGATCGTGGTAAACACCACTTTGATAGCCGCTCTTTTTGTAGCTTTGACTATTGTCCCGGCGGTGGGGATTTTGGTTATAAATCCTTACAAAAAAAGAGAAGAAGAAGCTTGCGGAAATGGCGGAAAGATAAAAAAAGCTTACAAGAAATTGTCTGGCAGATGCAAGTCAAAGGCTCGGTCGGAGCGATGGGCCACTCGAATGTTTGACAAGGCGGCATATCATTATAGGGAGATTTTACCGAGTCTTTTGGAGAGCAATAAAAAGAGGAGGACGCTCATAGCGTTGGTTTGGCTGCTATTTTTTGCCAGTCTCTCCCTTCCTTTGACGGGCGTTTTGAAGATTAAATCTTTCGGGGAAATAGATGGAGAATATTTTTATATTAATTTGAATATGCCCAACGGGACGGTGATGGAAGAAACCGACAAAGAAGTTAAAAAGATAGAAGAAGTGTTGCTGCAAGAACAGGAGGTGACTAATTTTGTTTCGTCTATAGGATCCACTTTTGAAGCTACAGCCGGGAGCGTTGACTCCGCCAGCGGCCATAAAGCTTCCGTGCAAGCCAACTTGACAGATAAAGAAAGCAGAGATAAAAAAAGCGGAGAAATAGTTTCTCAGATTAGAAAAAACATTGAAGAAAAAGTTACTCGCGGGGATATTTCCATAGTAGAAGAACAATCTGGTCCTCCTACCGGTGAAGCAATTTCTCTTAGAGTGGTAGGCGAGGACTTAAACACTCTGGAGATATTAGCGGAAGATATAAAAGGAAAATTAGGAGAAATTCCAACCGTAGTTAATGAAGATACTTCCGTGGAAAACTCCCCCGGAGAGTTTGTTTTTGTTCCCAATAAAGATTTATTGGCGCGGGAGGGTTTGAGTGTGGCTACTGTGTCTTCGGGATTAAGAGGAGGAATTTCCAGAGATGAAAGTATTGAAATCACCAGAAATGGGGAAGATTTGACTTTGAGCATTGGTTATAAGGACGAGACAGTCAATTCTCCCGATGACTTGGAAAACACTTTAATCAAAACTCCCGCCGGAGAAAATGTGCCGGTATCGGCTCTGGGCGAGGTCAAAATTCAAGCTTCTCCGGCCGGCATAACCAGAAAAGATGAAGAGAGAGTGGTATCTATTACCGCCGGAACGGAAGGCGGAAACCCGACTGAAATAACCGAAGAACTTCGAGAAGAAGTGAAAGAAATGAATATTCCGGCCGGCTACAGGGTGGATTTTGGAGGAGAGCAGGAGGAATTAATGGGAACTTTCCAAGATATGTTTGTTAAAATGATAATCGGAATTATTTTAATCTTGTTTATCTTGATCGCTTTATTTAATTCTTTCAAACAGGTTTTGCTAATCTTGGTGACTATTCCTTTGGCGATGACGGGGGTATTTTTTGGGATGGCGGCTGCCGGCTTGGTTTTGGACATCCCGGCTTTTGTGGGAATAGTCTCGTTGGTCGGAATAGTGGTTAACAATGCCATTATCTTAATCGATCAGATCAATCGAGAATTGACCGGAGGAAGAAAATTAGTCGGAGCGGTCAAGGAGGCCGGTTTTGTTCGGCTAAGGCCGATCGCCTTGACTACCATTACTACCGTTTTCGGTTTGTTGCCTCTTTCTATCACCCAGCCGGATTGGAGAAATATGGGGTTTGCTATTATTTTCGGTCTTACTTTTTCGGCTTTTTTAACATTGTTTATAGTTCCCGCCACTTTTGTTAGTTTTTACAGAAAAAAGGTGGAATGAGAATTGGAGTTGTAAATAAAGTTAGGAAATCTTACATTTAATTTTTTAAAAAAGTTCTTTAACAGTAATAACAAGAAAAGAGGTTTCTTATGAAGACCAAGGATATTATTAGGGCTTCCGAGTGCCGGGTTGTCTATTGGAATGATTTTTATTGGCGAGGCCTCAAAATACGTAAAACTTTTTATCTTGTAGGAAGGCATTGTTATAGTATGGGAATCTTGAGGCTCACGGTTTTATAGTATACGAGAACATAGGACAAAAAGGAGGAAGTTATGTTTACGGAAGTCAGCAATGAATCGGCCGGACTTTTAGGGAAAACCTTGGAGTTATCGGGCCTTGTCGGCTTTTCCGTTTTTCCGTTAAAAAGCGGGACAGGCTATCTTTTCTCGAGAAAAAAAGAAGACGCGCTTTTTTATTTCAACTCCAAAGATAGAAAAGCGGTTTTTCAGTCAACCGGTTTTCAAAAAGAGTGTAAAGATGCGCTAAGCCGCGTGATTGGAAAGAAACATTCCGATTATTACTTTTACTACGGTAATCATTTCTGGGAATGGAAGGCGAGCCGTTTTTTATCTTGGAAAAGAAATGAGAGCTTGGCAACCGTTTTTAGGCTTGCCGGATTGAGAAAAAAATTTTCAGTGAAGGCGGGCAGGGAACCCGGTTTTTTCTCAGGAAATATCGGCGAAAATTCTTTTATAGGGCAATGGATTGTCTCCTCCGGGTATTTTTTTATTGCTATGGAAGAGGTGGATAAATCTTTCTTGAAAGCAATCGATAAGATTATGGGAGTTCAGCCGTTAGCTCAATACAGGCAATGCTTGCCTGTAAATAGAGGACAAATTTTTGAATTTTTCGTGTGGGACAATATTAATCCCGAGTGTACCGCAAATAAATTGAAAAAAAAGGAGAGTGAGGGAAATATTTGTAAATTAAGAGTACCTCCGATTTTTGATGACTAAAAAATAAGCCCCATGAGTTGATTTCAACTTATGGGGTTTTAAAATTGTTTGTTACCAGCGGGCGATAAAAACCTGCTGGTTTTTTTCGCCTTGAACTTGGCAGGAGCACGGTTTTTTGTTCATAAAGACTTGAAATATATCTATTAAGCCATTATTTTCTTTGAAACTTAACAAGTCTAGTTTGTGAATCTTGGGATTATAGTTTGCGAAAAAACTAATTCCCTCCGCTTCTCCGGCAAACTGCCATAAAGTGGAGGCCGGATGCAGCCATCCGTCGAATTTGCATTGCCGAAGCTGTTTTTCAAGCTTGCTGTCTTCTTGGGGATAATCTCCCCAAAAAAAGACAAAATGATGAAAGAACGGAAAGGAAAATTCTTCTTTGAACAAAAAGTTATAATTGCCTCCTAATACAAAGGAGAAACAATTAACCAGGAGATCTCTTTTGGGTTGGTCTTGACAATTAGTCGCTAAGAAAAAAGTGCTCTCTTTTTGTCCGAATTTAAAAACTTTATTTCCTATTGTTCCGGAAAAGAAATCTGCAGTAGGAAATTTTTTAGTGTCAATAACAACAGCCGTATTTTTCGAAGAAAAATTTTCTTCTATGGCTCTGTTTGTCAAATCCTGCATTTCTTTTTCACTAAGTTCTTTAAGCGGTCTCATGATTTTCCTCTTGGATAAATTTCTGGATAAATTTTTTGTATTGCCTGGATGTTTCTGCTACCCGGGTTTGGTCCTGGAAAAAAACGCTGTATGACAATTTTCTTTCTGTCAAAAGAATACAAAACTTATTAAATATCAAGGGGTCTAATGTCAAAAGATAAGCGCTTTTTTCATTCTCGTAAAAAAATAATCCGTTTACTCCGGTGGAGGAAATGCTTTCCGCCATTTTTATAAGGTAGAAATCTTTCATAAAACCTCCCGCTTTTGAATATTTAAAGGTGCTAAAATTTTGAAAAAGCCTTAAATTAAAACTAAAAAGCCTTTTCAAATACTCAAAAAATGATATAATAAAAAAACTGTTTTGGCAATACTTTTAATACATTTTAATGAAGAAATACCTTTTTGTTCTGGGTTCCAATCAGGCTTTATCTGTAGCTGAAATATTGAGCAGGCTCAACCCGGTCGAATATGTTTTATTAGAAAAAAGAGTTTTGGAAGCTGGTTTTGAAGAAGAAATTAAATCTCAAGAAGAAATTAAACAATTAGGAGGAGTGGTTAAAATCGCTCGAGTTTTAGAGGATAATTGCGCTAATATTTCGGAAAATCTTGAGAAATATTTGCCGGAAAAAAGTGAAGGTAAGTTTAAATTCGGCTTATCTGTTTATGGCAAAATTTCCGGTGAGAATGTCAAAAAAATCGCTATGGGCGCCAAGCAAAACCTCAAGTCCAAAGGCATTTCTTGTAGCTGGGTGGAGTCGAGGGGGAGAAATTTATCCAGCGTTGCAGTGGAACAAAATAAATTAATTTCTCGAGGAGCGGAATTTATTTTGGTAAAAAGAAAAGACAAAGCAACACTGGCCAAAACGGAAGCCGTTCAGCCTTTTAAGGAATTATCTTTTCGCGATTATGGAAGGCCGGCCAGAGATTCCCGGTCCGGAATGATACCTCCCAAGCTGGTCCAAATAATGCTTAACGTGGGAGCGGGAAGGAGTCGAGACAAAACCCTGTTGGATCCCTTTTGCGGTTCGGGGACTATTTTAATGGAAGCTTTATTGATGGGCTTTGAGCAGGTAATTGGTTCAGATGTTTCCGCCAAAGCAATATCGGACACTCAGGAAAACATACAATGGCTAAGAAAACATTTTTTATCCGAAGAGGAAATTCCGTTGGAACTTTTCAATTTCGATGCGCTGAAACTATCTCACCAAATCGGTTTTGAGAGCGCGGATATAGTGGTGACCGAACCCTATTTAGGTCCTCAAAGCAAAATTAAAAGCGCTTCCAAAATTAAAAATGAGTTAGACAGACTTTATTCTCAGGCCATTAAGGAGCTGGGCAAAATTCTGAAGGAAGGCGGGGTTGTTGTTATGATTTGGCCCGTCTTTAAGAGTAAAAGAAAATCGGTTATGCTTAATCCGGAAACCGGAGGCTTTAAGATGATTCAAATGCTGCCTCGAGAATTAAATCTAAAAACTACCAAGCGCGGCACTATCATTTACGGCCGAAAGGGGCAAAGAGTTTGGAGAGAAATTGTAGTACTTAAAAAATAGCACCTACTTCATTTTCTTGTTTTCTCTGCTTACTCTTTTTTAAAATGTCACCGGTCACTTGTCACCGGTCACTACTTTCCAAACTTTTTTACCCGACCTGCCAGGCCTGGGCGGGCTCCACTTTCTCCACTTTCTTTACTTTCTCCACTTTCCCACTTTCTTTACTCAATAATCATTTGACAAGTTTTTTTCTTGTTGGTATATTATTAGCAGTCGAGTTTGTTGTTTGCTAAAATAAAGTAAATAAGCTTGTTTTGCAGGCAAGCTATAAATATTAACTCAAAAGCCTATGAAAAAAATAACACCTCTGGGAAAAAATATTTTAATTAAAGTTACTGAAGAAGAAAAAACTACTGAGAGCGGAATTGTTCTTCCCGAAACTGCCGAAAAAGAACGCCCGCAAAAAGGAGAAGTTGTAGAAGTTGGAGAAAGTGAAAAAATTCATAAGAAAATTAAAAAAGGAGCCACTGTTTTATTTGCCAAATTCAGCGGAACTGAAGTGGAAATGGATGATGAGGAATATCTTATTTTAAAATCCGAGGATGTTTTGGCTGTTTTGGAGTAGTTAATTAAATTTTAAAAACTTTACAGATAAAAACCCGGGCGCTTTTAACCCGGGTTTTTAAAATATTGCCTAAAAAAATTCGTAATAACAAGTGCCAAGGGATGCATTGATGCTTGGAAGAGTTATTTGAAAAATTCAATAGAAAGAAAGCCTTCTCCTTTCCCAAGGGAGAGTCGGAGGGGATATACTTCTCTCCTTTTCCAAAGGAGAATCAGAGAGGATTTATCTCGTCTTTGTTTAATCTCCCCCAATCCCTCTTTGAGAAAGAGGGAGGCTAAAAACGTGAACTTCCTAAAAAAAGGAAACTGGTCCCTCCCTTTTTTAAAAGTCCCGCTATAACAATTTGTCAAGTCTTTGGTTCAAACAGAGGAATATTTT
>CAZDHE010000014.1:0-23205 GCA_964505305.1 uncultured Bdellovibrionales bacterium | reverse complement strand
ATAGAGGCTATGTTGATTCTGAGGAGGAATTGTCTGACTGGATTGATCCTTGTAGTTATTATCAATGTCGGTAACCCGGGTTTTTGCCGGGTAAGAAAATTCCGAATCAAGTTTTCCGGGATTAAACGTCTATGCTTATATTTGAGTCTTGTTATTTTAAATATATTGGATTAAAATGAAGACTGGTTTGAACTAAAAAACATCTATAACATCTATTATGAAAAATCAAAATTTACTTGAGCAGTTAAACGATAAACAAAAAGAAGCGGTTACTCAGACAGAGGGACCGGTTTTGGTTTTGGCCGGTGCCGGTTCCGGCAAGACCAGGGCGTTGACTTTTCGCGCGGCTTATTTAATTAAAGAAAAAAACATTGCGCCGCGAAATATTCTGGCAGTCACTTTTACAAACAAAGCGGCCGGAGAGATGAGAGATAGAATTAAAGAAATTCTGAATTTACCGTCTCAGGTTTCGGCTTTTTCCACAGCGCTTCCTTATTTGGGAACTTTTCACTCAATTTGCGTCAAAATTTTGCGTCAAGAAGCGGAGAGAATCGGATTCAGCAAGAATTTCTTAATTTATGACGATCAGGACCAATTGGCGATGATTAAAAAAGTAATGCAGGAATTGGAGATTTCTCAGGATCAAATAAAACCCAAAGCGGTTTTAGGAACTATGTCCAAAGCCAAAAGTTCCTTGATTGATGCGGAAGAATTTAGGAAAAGCGCCGGCAGTTATTTTGAAGAGCTGGTGGGCAAGTGTTACGAGAGCTATCAAGCCAGACTTAAAAAGTCAGATGCTTTGGACTTTGATGACATAATAATGTTAACAGTTAAAATTTTTCGGGATAATCCGGAAGTTTTGGATAAATACCAGGAAACTTTCCGTTATATCATGGTGGATGAATATCAGGATACTAACTATTCCCAATATATGTTTTTGAAGATGCTGGGGGATAAGTATAGGAATATTTATGTAGTGGGAGATGACTGGCAAAGCGTTTATGGATGGAGAGCGGCAGATATTCGCAATATTTTAAATTTTGAAAAAGACTACCCGGAGGCCAAGGTGGTATTGTTGGATCAAAATTATCGCAGCACCCAAAACATTTTAGATGCCGCCCAATGCATTATTGAGAAAAATAAAAACCAAAAAAAGAAAACGCTTTGGACACAGAATGATAAAGGAGAGTTGTTGGCGGTGCGGGAAGTAAAAGACGAAAAAAAGGAGGCTTGGTTTATTGCTGAAGAAATTGAAAGACTAAAAAAGGAGCAGAAAGCACTTTTTGGCGATTTTGCGGTGCTCTATAGAACCAATGCTCAATCTCGAGCCGTAGAAGAAGCTTTCTTGAAAAAAGGCATTCCTTATAGAGTGGTTGGAGGAGTGAAGTTTTATCAGAGGAAAGAAGTTAAAGATGTTTTGGCTTATTTGTATTTCTTGCATAATCCCAATGACGAAGTTAGTTTTGAAAGAATCGTGAATTTACCCGCCCGAGGTGTTGGTAAAAAGACCATAGAAAAAATAATTCAAGTTTTTCATCAAGAAGAGAGCAATTTAATTGAAACTTTGAAAAAGCGGGAAAACTTATTATCAGCCGGTTTGAACTTGGGAAAAGTAAAGTCTTTGGAGGAATTTGCGGAGATCTTGGGAGAAATGCAAAAGCAAAAGAAGAAATTGCCGGTTTCGGAGTTGTTAGATTTTATTTACGAAAAATCCGGTTATCAGGCGATGCTTGCCAAGGAGGGAGAAGAGGGGAAAGCCAGACAGGAAAATATCAAAGAGCTTCTTACTGTAGCCAAAAAATTCGACGAGGATCAGGAGACGGGAGTGGAAAACTTTTTGGAGGAGATAGCTTTAGTTTCCCAAACTGATCGAGATCTGGAGGGAGAGGATTCGGTTCCGTTAATGACTATGCATAGCGCTAAAGGCTTAGAATTTAAAAGAGTTTTTCTGACCGGCTTGGAGGAGGGATTGTTTCCTCATTCCAGAGCGACAATAAATGAAAGAGAAATGGAAGAGGAGAGGCGTTTGTGTTATGTGGCCGTTACCAGGGCTCGGGAAAAGGCTTATCTAATCTTTACCCGTCAGCGTAATATTTATGGCACTACGCAGTCTTCTATTAAATCAAGATTTTTAGAGGAGATTGACAAAAAATTAATTGAAGAGGACTATTCCTCCGAAGAGGAAGAAGGCTTTTTTGAAGAATTTTATCAAGAGGAAGCGGTGGAGGTGGATGAAGATTTGGTTCAGTCCGGGGATAAATCTGGAAAATTTAATGATGGAGACCAAGTGATTCATCCGGATTTTGGCAAGGGGATTGTTATTTCCCAAGATGAAAATTTAGCTACCATAGCTTTTCCGGGACTTGGATTAAAGAAATTATCCAAAAAGGTTGCGCCTTTGAGAAAGGCTTAAAGATGAAAATTTCTAAGTTTTAGAATTTTCTTGGTTTCGCAACTACCATCTTAGCCACTGTAATGGCCACGAGAACCGGGCCAGTTTCGTTTTTTAAACTTTTTTAAACTTTTTTATTTTTGGTTATTCTTTTTGATTGATAAGCCCCAGCTTTCTTTGCTGACGTAGCAGGCGTTTTCCACGGTTCTTTTTAAATTGGGGGGCAAGGTGGAAGTTATTTTTTTTAGTTTGGCCTTGTCTAATTTAAGTGCCTCCTGCCACAAACCGGCTTCTTCTAAAACATTTTTAACGGTTTCTTCATCGTACTCGTAGGTTTTGTAAGGTTTTTTGGCTATGATTTTATCTTGACTGAATAGGCGATCGGCTTTTTCTTCTTCCATTATTTCCAAAATTTGCTGTTGCAATTCTTGAATTTGCTTTTTCTCCTCTTTTAGTTTGTCTTGAAGCACTAAGTATTGCTCTATGATTTGTTTTTTTTCTTGCTCGGTGGGAGTCTTCTTTTCTTCTTTAAATTTATGCTTCCACATAGGGCATATTTCCTGAAAATCGCACCAGTCGCATAAAGCCGAGACTTGAGGCGCGAAGTCGGATTTCTTGATTTGCTCCAACAGATCAAAAATACGGACTTTTTCTTCCTCTAATTGTTGTTTGGTTTTAATGGCGGTCAACTTGGTTCCGTGTTTTAGAAAATAGAGACTCAATTTTATTTTTTCCGTTTGTTTGGAAAATTGAGGATATCTTTTTAAGAAAGCTAAAAGGTAAATCAATAGCTGTAAATCTTCTTCCACGTGGGATTGGGCAGGCAGCTTGCCGGAGGTTTTGTAATCAATGATTTCAAATCCGTCAGCGGTTTTATCTATTCGGTCGATTATCCCTGAAATAATATGAGTTTCATTGTCTTGTTGAAGATCGACGGTGAATCTGGATTCCAGATCTACTATTTTAAATTTGTTGGGGTCGTTTTTTTTGTAATAGTCCTGAATAATCCTTACTCCTTGGGCAAAAGCGGACCGCTCTTGAAACTCGTCTTTGAAAGCTTCGGAAATCCAATTTTTGGTGAAATACTCCAAGGCGTCTTTTTGGCTGGGCAAAGTGAAATTTCCGGTATGGATAAATTTCATCACATCATGAATGAGGGTTCCGAATTGAGCCTCGGGAGATTTTTTCTTGGCCTTGATTTTATCTATAGCCTCATATTTATATTTAAGAGGGCAAGTTTGAAAAGAGTTTAGGGCCGAATAGGAAGTGTTCATAGTTTTTAAAATTGTTTAGGAATTATCTATCGGCAATTATTCTATCACATCCCGCCGGGTAAGGAAAGCAAGTGAGAATTTTCTGTTTTATGAATAGCCGATTGTTTGTCGGCTGTAAAGGAAGCTGAAGACTTAGAATTTAGAATAAAGCGGTTAAGAAAGGGGAAGCGGGGAATCTTAAACTTAATCTTTTTGTTGTTGAATCTGTTTTAGAGCTTTTATTAAGCCTTTTTTTACTTCTTTTTTACCGGAAAAGCTGTGATAAAGGAGCCTTAAGTAAAAAATAAGCCAAAAGTAAGGTTTTAAAAGAAAAGGTGAATGTTTGTAAAAAAACAGCGCGCCGCTTTTAACCAAGTAATAGTTTTTGGTTTTAGAGGAGGAGGACTGGGATTCATTGTGATAAGTAATGGCTTTTTTGATTATCTTCATTTTAAATCCGGCTTTTTTGGCTCTTCGACAAAAATCCACATCCTCGTAATACAGGAAAAATCTTTCGTCAAAAAAACCGATATTGGAAAAAACATCTGATTTTAAAAGCATTGAAGCCCCCGTGATGTAATCAAGATTACAATTTTCAGAAAAACAATGGACGGCTTTAAAGTTAAGCCATTTTATTTTTCCGCCCTGAAAAACCACTTTTTTATTTTGATTTTTTATTACCGGAGAAATTATATCCGAGGAGTTTCTTTCAATAAATTCTTTTATCAAAAGAGGGAGGCAATTTTTTTCAAGCCAAGCATCGGGGTTTAAGAGAAAAAAACAGTCCGGCTTTCTTCCTTTGATTTCTTTTTGAATGACTTGGTTAATTGCCGAAGCGAAACCACGATTAGAATTGTTTCGCATTATTTTGACCCGGGAAGCGTATTTTTGTTTAACAAATTCAACGGTTTGATCTTTGGAGTGGTTGTCAACGACGATTATTTTGTTCTGGAGAGTGTCCGGATTTTGATTAAAAACAAGAGAAGAAAGGCATTTGTCAATGCTTTTTTGATTGTTGTAGGTGACAATGACGGTTGTTATTTTTACGGGTTTTTTCATTAACTTTTCTACGGTTGTTTGACTTGTTTTGATTTGAAAAGGAGGCTTTCCAATTCTTTTTTGGATATTACTTTAAAAATGATTAGGCCGGCAAAATAAATGAAAGGGGAAGTAATTAAAAGAAAGAAAAAACTCCAATCTTTTAAAAACCAGAGGTAAAAACCCATTAAGAATCCGGACGCAAGCATAAAAAATAATTTTTCCACCTTGGGAAAAAAGTTGAGTTTTTTGTAAATAAATATTCCGGTTAAAAAAACCACCATCAATTCAGTGATAACCGAGATAACCGCCGGAACCATATAAGAAGCTTCGGGAAATCTGGGTATAAAATATAGGTTGGTGGAAACATTAAATACAGCGCAGATTAAAAGAGCAATGAACATATATTTTTGTAAATTGGCGGCAATTAAGATATTTATGAATAAGTTTCCAAAGAAAATCAGTGCCAGAGCAAAAATAACAGTTTGCAGAACCGGCACGGAGGCCTGGAATTCGGCTCCGGCTATAATGTTGATAATTCCGTCTGCCAGCATTACTCCGCCAACAACCAGAGGAATAGTTAAAACAAAAAAAACTTTGTAGTTCTCATTAACAATAAATCTAAATCTTTCTTTGTTTTTGGATATATTATAAGCGAATAGAGGCATTGTAAGGCCTACTATCATAGCGGGGAAGAAGCTAACACTTTCTATGACTTTTTGGGCCGCTCCGAAGATTCCCACGTCTTCCGCGGGACGCAGCAAGGAAAGCAGTATGGTGTTGGATTTGAAATAAACAAAAGTTAGAGCTGTTCCTATGCCGATGGGGATGGCTTGGCGGAGAAAATTTTTCCAATAGGGAAAGTCAAAGGCGGGCTTGAACTTAATAAAACGGCGTGACATCAAGAAAATTAAAGTAAAATTGACGGCAACATTAACCAGCATGGTTCCTACAATAAAATAAAATCCCCACCCTAATTTTATGCCGGTAAGTATCAAAATAACCTGGGTTATTTTGCCGATAAGTTCTGCTCCGGTCACTCGGTCCATTAAGAGCCTTTTTTGAAACATTCCGATTAAAACTTGGTAAGTGGAAGAAAAGACATAAGAAAAAGCTATTAAAACAATAGCCAGCTTGATTTCCTTAGGATAGGGAAGAAAGGCTGTGATTAAGGGAGTAGCCATCAAAATTCCCAAGGAAATAAAAAGCCTTATTCCGAAAGAGTTGGAAACCACCTTTTTTTCTTTGGCAGCCGGTTTGGAGATTCGCATAGCGGTGGTTTGCGGAAGACCCCAATCTCCGAGCGCTCCAAAAAAAGGTAAAAAAGCTAAAGCGGTAGCATACCACCCAAAGCCTTCTTGTCCCAAGTGCCTGGTGATTAAAGCAATAGCTACCAAGGCGGCGGCCGTGCTTAATATTTTGGCCACGGAAGAAAAAACAACATTGTAAACTATTTTTTTGGAAGTGGACATGGATTTAGCTCAAAAGTCAAAATATAAAACTCAAAAGTAAAAACTGCTAAATAATTTAGGATATTAATTTTAAAAAATCCGCAAAGCACAGTATGTAATTAGCAAATAAAACTCAGACTTAAAACTGCAAATAATATTTTTGTGTACCTAAAGCTATATTTTGTTGTAATTTGCGTTTTGTTAATTTAAAAATCTATTGATAGACCTAAAAATTTTTTTAATTCGGTAGAGAATCTTGAAAATTGAAACTCGGTGCTTATTTGGAACTTATGATTTTGGGCTTGATATTTATAAACCATTAAGTTTCTATAAATTTTGTTGTTTTATAGGCTAATCTGAATAAGTTTTATTTTGGCTTAATAACCACTCTTCTTTCATCTCCTTCGCCGATACTGTCGGTTTCCAAGTCGCTCTTGGCGGCTACTTTCATATGAACAAGTCTTCTTTCATAAGCGTTCATTGGAGGTAGTTCTATGGGCTCTTGTTTCTTTTGAACTTTGTCTATAGTTTCTAAGACTTTTTCCATTAAAGCTTCTTTTTGATTTTCGATATAGCTGTTTACGTCTACGGTGAAATTAATTCTTTCTCCTATTTTTTTCATCGCCATAACTCTGATAATGTGTTGCAGAGCAAAGAGGTGGGCGCCGGATTTCCCGATTAAGTTTCCGGATTCCTGGGAGTGTATTTGTATGTAAATAGAATCATCTTCCGGCATAGCATCACTGGCTATATAGATATTGGCTTGAATATCCATTTTATCCAAAATTTCCTTAGTTATTCCCTCTAAGATTTTTTTTCTTTCTTCCATACCCATAAAATTATATTAAATCTTTAAATAAGCATTTCAAAAACTAAAATTTCGGAAACTCAAGTGGTCTGGCCGCCCGTTTGAGCTGACTGTTTCTCATCCTTTTTCATAATATAGTATTGCTGGCCTATCATAAAAATTGTTGTTATTAGCCAGTAGAGGGGAAGCCCGGCGGGGAAACTTATACCGATAATTAAAGTTAAAATCGGTCCCATATAAAGCATTTGCTGTTGCATAATTTCTCCGAAATCAGGCTCTTTGCCGCTTTTCTTATTTTGTGGTTTTTGGTTCTTATCTTTCTGTTGCTTCTTCATCATCATTTTGGATTGCCAAAATTGAAATCCGGAAGCTACGATCGCCAAGGGAATGCTTCGTTCTGTTATATTAATAAGGCCCCAGAAAGCCATTTCTTTTAAGTGGCCGGGATTTTCGACAAAGCTGTATAGCAATTCGGAGCTTCCATTAAAGTCCATTACTGCCAGAAATACTCTGTAAAGAGCTATTAAGATTACCAATTGAATGATTAGAGGCAGACATCCTGCGGCCGGGTTAACCTTTTTTTCTTTGTAAAACTTCATCACTTCCTCGCCCTGCTTCTGTTTATTATTTTTATACTTCTCTTGGATTTTTTTGATCTCCGGCTGTAATTCCTGCATCTTTTTTTGGGATTCGATGGATTTCTTGGAAACCGGCAAAAGAGCTATTCTGATTAAAACAGTGATTATAACAATGCTGATACCCAAATCGGGAATAATATTGTAAATTTCTATCAACAGATTAAAAAGCGGTTGAAAAATGGTGACTGTAAAAAAATCGGTGATAAAAGACATTTATTTGTTTTAAAGCTTATAATATGCGGTTTTTACTGCTTGCCCGCGAGATTTCAAATTTAATGGCGATGGTTAGACTCAAGTAGCCCGGCAGTTGAAAGAGTTTTGCTCATTTGGGTCTTGACTTCTTCTAAGTTCAAGTCTTGGGAAAAATTTTTGTCTAAGAAAAAAACTAAGCTATAACCGGGTTTAATATCTTTGAGGAAATTTTTAGCCGCTTCTCTTAAAACTCTTTTGGCTCTATTTCTTTTTACCGCCTTCTTAGAATATCTTAAACCTATGGAAAAAGCAATTTTACTTTGTTGCGAGTCCGAGTCATTGGGAGCAAATTTTAAAAACAAAAAACTGCTCCTTACAGTCTTTCCGTTTTTAAAAACTTTTTCTATATCCTTATTGCTTTTTAGCCTAAATTCCTGAGGCAGCATTGAATTTTTCTTAAAGTTCTTCCTTGTTAAATAAAAATAAATTAACCTTAAGCGGGCAAAAAAGGCATTAAGCCACTGTTAGAGCTTTTCTGCCTTTACTTCTTCTTCTTTGGAGAATTTTTTTACCATTGTTAGTAGAGGATCTTTTCAAAAATCCGTGGACTCGAGCCCTTCTCCTTTTTTTGGGCTGATAAGTTCTCTTTGGCATAAAATAGTTACTAAAAATTACACTTGACTAAAAAGCATTTTAGCAAGATAATTGTAAATAGTCAAATCATTTTTCCGGTTTTTGGGCGAGTGTCCTTAAGGCTCAAGCGGAAAATGATTTTAAAGAGGGATTTTTTGGGCTTAAAAGATTTTTGAGTTTATAAAAGCGTATGTAAAGTTAAGCGTTAAAAATAATTTTATTAGTATGATTATCAACAAGAAAAGTAAAATTGTAAAAATTGTTTGGATCACAGTTGGCCTTTTGGGCATCATCGGAATGATTGGCTTTACCTTGGTACCGTTGCTACAATCTATGTAGCTGGTTGCGCGTTTGGGTTTTTGAGAATGCAAAAACTTGAAAAAGGAGTCAGTCGCAGTTGTTTTTCTCGGAAATATGATTTAAAATAAACTAAACACAAGATTTGGTGAAAATAGTTCGGGGATTAAACTTTAAAAACAAAATGAATAGGAGCGAATATAAAAAAAGTAAAAGCAGATTTGGCTGGGGATTTAAGATTTTTTTTATCGGAGGCGTTTTCCTGCTGGCTTTTATTTGTTTTAAAATATCCCGCGAGGTTTATAAGCAAGAAGAAATTAATGAGGAAGTTTTGGCTCTTCAAAAAGAAATAGATAAATTCGAAAAAGATAATAGCGAATTGAGGCAGTTGGCGGAATATTTTAATTCGGATGAATTTAAAGAAAGAGAAGCCAAAGAAAAACTTGATTTGGTCAAGGAAGGTGAAAAGGTGGTGGTGGTCAAGAAAGCCAGCACGGAAGCTGCGGAAGAACAAGAAAAATCCTCCGACAAAGCAGAGGTTTCTCTCAGCAGGGCCAATTATTATTATTGGTGGCATTATTTTTTCGGGTTGTAAAGTTTAATATTTAAAAGTTTTAAAATGGATTATTCCAATCTAAAAAAGGAGGATGAAGCGGTTTTGGACATAATTGCCAAAGAAAAACAAAGACAAATGAAAGAGATGGAATTGATTGCTTCGGAGAATTATGTTTCCGGCGCTGTCTTGGAAGCGATGGGAAGCGTTTTGACTAACAAATACAGCGAAGGCTATCCGGGAAAAAGATATTATGGAGGAAATCAAGTGGTGGATGACATGGAGAATTTAGCCATAGAAAGAGCCAAAAAAATTTTTAACGCCGAGCACGTTAATGTCCAACCTCTTTCGGGGTCTCCGGCAAACGCAGCGGTGTATTTTGCTTTTTTAAAGCCCGGCGATAAGGTAATGGGTTTGAAGCTGGATCATGGGGGGCATTTATCTCACGGTCACCCGGTTAATTTTTCCGGGATGCTTTATGATTTTGTTCAATATGAAGTGGATAACCAGACCGGTTATATTGATATGAAAGAAGTGGAAAAGCTGGCGTTGAAAGAAAAGCCTAAAATGATAGTAGCCGGTTTTAGCGCTTACTCTAGAGAAGTGGACTGGAAGCGTTTCAAAGAAATCGCCGATAAAATAGGCGCTTACACCTTTGCTGATATAGCCCACACTGCCGGATTGATAGCTGCCGGAGCAATGGATAATCCGGTTTCTATTTTTAATGTAGTTTCCACCACTACCCACAAAACCCTGCGAGGACCTCGCGGAGCTATGATTATGTGTAAGGAAGAATTTGCTTCTATGGTAGATAAAGCCGTTTTTCCGGGTATGCAAGGCGGTCCTCATGATCATATTACAGCCGCTAAAGCGGTGGCTTTTAAAGAAGCCCTGCAGGATGATTTTAAAGATTACGCCCGACAAGTGATTGCCAATGCCAAAAAGATGGCCGAGGAATTTGAAAATCTTGGCTACAAAGTTGTTTCCGGAGGAACTGATAATCACTTGATAGTGGTGGATATGACAAGCAAGGGAATTAATGGAAGAAGAGCCGAGCAAATTTTGGAAAAAAGCGGGATATCGGTGAGCCGCTCTACTATTCCCAACGATCCCAACCCTCCGATGAAGCCTTCCGGGGTAAGATTTGGAACACCGGCTTTGACAACCAGAGGGATGGAAGAAGGAGATATGAAAAAAGTGGTTGGCTGGATTGATAAAGCGGTCAAAAATAGAGACAATGAAGAAACTTTAAGGGGAATCAAAAAAGAGGTGGAAGATTTTTGCGCTAAATTTCCCATTCCGGGGATTGAAAAATAGAGCTATAAACTGATGTTATACGCATATACTCGTTATAGTTTAATATGAACGTATTTTCCAATTACGCAACAGCTTGAAGTTTGAATTCTGCAAATACTGAAGTCGAACTTCAGGGATTTTTTAAAAAAGACTGCTTTAAGAAGTGTGCAACATCAGTTATAAAAAGTATTTTTTATAAACATTTTTATTATAATGAAAATAATTGACGGTAAAAAAATAGCTGAAAGAATAAAGGACGAGATTGTCAGTGAGATTTTAAGCAAAAACGAGCAGAAAAATAATAGCGCCTTAAATAGACCTAATTTAGCTATTATTATGGCGGGTGATAGGGAGGATTCCAAGCTTTATACTGATATTAAGCAAAAGGAGGCTAAAAAGGTGGGAATCGATACTCATTTTTATAAACTTGAAGAAAAAGAAGGTCAAGCGGAATTATTATCCATCATTAAACACCTTAACGAGGATGAAGAAATTGATGCCATAATGATTCAGCTTCCTTTGCCGGAAAAATTTGACACAGAAGAAGTTTTAAAGGCTATCAATCCCAAGAAAGATGTCGAATGCTTGCATCCAAGAAATTTTAAATTATGCCAAGAAGGCGGCTCCTTGATTTCCCCTCCCGTTTTTGGGGCGATTGAGGAAATTTTGGAAGAAATAGACTGGACTCTTAAGGGCAAAAAAATTTGCATAATTGGTAATTCTAAGTCTTTTGTGGATGGATTGTCTCAGTTTTTATCTCGAAAGGGAGGGGATTGTCTGACATCCGGTATTAAAGACAAGGATTTAAAAAGCAAGAGCTCGCAAGCTGATTTGGTTGTTTCCGCTGTGGGCGAGCCGGGTTTTTTAAGGGGGTATTTTATAAAAGAAGGGGCTGTGGTTATTGATGTGGGTATAACCAAACAGAAGAGTAAAACTTTGGGAGATGCCGATTTTGAAAGTATCAAGAAGAAAGCCTCTTTTGCCACTCCCGTTCCGGGAGGCGTGGGTCCCGTAACAGTGGCGATTTTATTAAAAAACACCTTAGCTTTATCCAAAAAATAGATTTTTAGGCTTAAATAAGGACTAAAACTAATTCAATCGAATGAAAAACAAAAAATGGCTTATTCTAATTTTGTTATTGATTATCTTGGGAATGGGAGTGTTTGCCTTTTTCCGGTTTGATGAAAAAGATAATTATGTTACTGAAGAAGTTGAGAGAGGGGATATTAGAAAAGCAATCTCCGTTACCGGGGAAATTGTTTCCAAGAAACCGGTGCGTTTGAATTTTGAATCTTCCGGAAGAATTAAAGAGGTGAATTTTAAAGAAGGGGAGGAGGTAGCCGAGGGAGAGGTGTTTGCTGCTTTGGAGAATCAGGTTTTGAGTCGGCAAGCGGAGAAAGCCGAGGCTGCCTTAAAGAAGGCTCGCGCAGAATCCGGAGCAGAGGATGATCAAATAAGGGAGATAGAAGAAAGCGTAGACAACGCAGAAGATTATTTAGAAGCTGTGGAGGAATATCAGGAGGAGGTGGTTGAGTCAGCCGAACTGGATTATGAAAATGCCAAGCAATACTACGAGGAAATATTGTCTCAGTATGAGGAACTTAAAGAAGGCTCGGAAGAAGATAGCGCTGCCTTAAGAGAAACAAAATTGGCGCTAATAAATGCTGAAAATAGTAAAGAAAAATCTGAAAAAGCCTTGGAGGTGGCCAAAAAAAACAAAAAAATGAACTTACTCTCGGCGGAGAATTCCCTGAAGACCTCTGAGGAAAAACTTAAAACTGCAGAATCTGATTATGTTAAAGCCGGCAGAAGCGCTTCTGTGGAGGCGGCTGAAGCTGACTATAAAGCAGTTTTAGAAAAGCTAGAGAATAGTTTTTTAAAAGCTCCGGTAAGCGGAGTGGTTTCGAAAGTCAATTATGAGAAAGGGGAGGTTTTGGGAAACGCTTTATCCAAAGGTGATTTTGGGGAGATTATTTCCAGTGATTTTATTTTAGAAGTAGATGTGCCGGAATCGGATATTTCCGAAATTGATTTGGGGCAAGAAGCGGAAATCACTTTTGACGCTTTTTCTGAAAAGGACAAAGTGGGTGCCGAAGTTGTAGATATAGAGCCCTCTTCTACAGTTGTTCAAGGAGTAGTTTATTACAAAGCCAAAATGAGGTTAAAAGAAAATGATCTTAATATCAAAGCTGGAATGACGGTTGATGCGGAGGTTTTAATTGATGAAAAGAGAAATGTTTTGAAGATCTCAAGGAGGGCGGTGCAAAACAAGGAAGAAGGGGATTTTGTGGAAGTTGCTGTTGGAGATTCAAGGGTAATCGAGAAAAAGGTGGAAACCGGTTTGGAGGACGATATGGGTTATGTGGAGATAAACAGCGGTTTGCAAGAAGGGGATAAAGTTGTAGTTATGAAAAAAGATGAATAAATCAAGTTTTTGCCGAGTATTTGGGGTGTGCTTTAACGGCGTAGTTTATTTTTAAAAAGAACAATGAAAAAAGAGGAAAAAAGTAAAATAGAAAAGCTTTTAGAAGAAAATCTGGAAACTACTCGAGAAATTAGGGAGATGACCAAGTATATTAAGCGGTATGTCATAATCTCTCAGATTCTGGGCTTTGTTAAATTGTTTTTAATTGCAATCCCGGTGGCTTTGGGAATTATTTATCTACCGCCGTTTATTGAAAAAATTATTCAGCAATATCAAAATCTCTTGCCTTGACATAAAAAATTTTTAGAGGTAAAATTTAAATAAGCAATTTTAAATAAATATTAATAAAAAAAATGATGAAAAGAAAAAAAACGCTATTATTGGGGATATTGATTGTTCCCATAGTTGCTTTTGCCTTTCAGCTGGCTTTGATGGGTTTTGCCAAAGCCGGGTACAACTATAATGAGACTATTCACTATATCAAAGGCTGGATATGGGGAGGTGACGAAAGCAGTTCGGGGATTCCCACCGGAGTGGGTTGGGGGAGCGTGAGTGGGGACAACGTTTCCGGTGGAGCTGATTATCAAGTAGATGTCCCTTTTTGGGATTGTGGAAGCGACTGCAATGTTACTGGGTACGCTTGGCATGAAAATATTGGCTGGATAGATTTTGATTTTAATCCTTCCGGGTCTTATCCGAGAAGTCCTAATCATAGCGTAAAAAGGGTGGGTGATAATTTGACCGGTTGGGCTAGAATAACCGGGATTGAGGAGGAAATGAAAGATGGCAACTCCGGCGGCTGGGAAGGCTGGATTAAAATGAGCGGGTCCAGCTACGGAGTGGATTTGAGTAATCCCGATGATTCTTATGCTTGGTCGGATGAGTTAGGGTGGATACAGTTTAGCGATTTGGATTTGCCGGATGTTCCCCAAATGAAAGTTTGCCGGGAGACAATTAAAATAGCTTTGGATGAAAGTGTGGGGATAGACGAGGAAGATGATGAGGAAGATTCAGAGCAATTGGATGCTATATACGCAAAAACTTTTTTGAAGTATGATAATTGCGATACCGCTCGATCTTTTCTGAGTCAAGGAGATGCTAGTATCAAAAACAGCGAATCAAACTGGAGTATTGTAGATAGCGAATTCAGCGAATTTGTAGATTTGGATGATGGTAAAGTTACCTCTAAAGGAATAGCGGATACTCCCACCGGCGAGTTTTTTGAAGTGAAAGCTGAGCATGAGGGAGCCTCCGATACCTCCGAGGTTTGTATTTATGATTGTTCTTGCGCTAAATCGGAGTACTTCGCCGATAAAGAAACTTGTGATTGCGGATGCGATATTACAGCTGAAACCAGGAGAGCTTATGGAGAAGATTGGGAGGAAACGGCTAATTAAATATTTTGAAGTTTATTCAAAAACCCTCTTCTTTTAAGAAGGGGGTTTTATTTTGAAGTTTGAAAATATTGACGGATTATAAATTTGATTTATAATTACCTTTGTTGCAGAAACATTAAAAATTAAGGAGAAAAAATGACCGGTCAAAAAGTTCTTTATCAAACCCCTTTTCACCACAAAGACGTCCATAAATGCGAGGCGGTGGTTCTGTGTTGTATTGATTTTCGATTTTGGCGGGAAACTATGAATTTTGTGGAAAGTTATTTTAAAATAAAATCTTATGACTTTCCCAAACTTCCGGGTTCGGCCAAGGCTATTATTGAGTCCAAAGGAGAGGATCTGGCTTCTTCTTGCGTAGAAGTTCCCTGTAACTTGCATAAAGTAGATAAAATTATCCTGGTTAATCATGAGGATTGCGGAGCTTATGGAGGATCAAAGCCTTTTCAGGGAGATAAAGAAGCAGAACAGGAGTTCCATGAGAAAGAATTGGCAAGGGCTTTTAGGGTAATAAAAAGCCAACATCCCGATAAAGAGATTCATACAATTTACGCCAGATTGAATCGACAGAATACCGAGATTGAATTTGTGAAAGTTGAGGCGGAGAAAATTTCTTTAGAAGAGGATGATCGAAAAATCAGTCAAGCCGCTTGAATTTAAATCTTTCAAGCAAAACAAAAACCGATCTAAAATGGTCGGTTTTTTAAATTGGAAGCAAATCGTTCACCGCCTGTTTAGCTGTCAGCAACTCATTCCGAAGTCATTTGATATTTTAGGTTCATTTGTCATTTGTCCCGATTACTCGGAATTAACTCCTTGCCCATTACTCCTTGCTTCTTACCCCCTTTATTTGACATTTGAACTTTGACATTTCAACCCCTTGCCCCTTACTTCTATTTAAACTTTTAGTTTTAAGCTGTGGCTTTGACCCGAGTGGAACAATCTTGCTTCGCAAGAGTTTCACCGGGTTGAGCTTTGACTTTTGAGCTTTGAGTTCTTAACCCCTTGCCCCTTAATACTTACCCCTTGCCCCTTTCATTTGACATTTGGATTTAGTTATTTGATATTGATTTGACATTTGGGCTTTGACATTTGTCATTTTAAACTCTTACTTCTTAATACTTGCTTCTTGCTCCTCATTTTTTGTCATCTCCTTTCTCCTTTTTGGGATTTTTAAATGGTGTTTATCCACTTCTTAACTTCTTGGTAAATCTTAACTAATTCTTCTTTTACTTCCGGGGTATCGTAGTCGGCATTGTGAGCTTTTTGTCCTTTATATAGGGTTTTGGATTGATCAAGGTGTAAATCGAAAATAATATCATCGCCGCTTTCTTTAAGGTAAAGGTGAAAACGGGGATAGCGTTGGCCGGTTAAATTTCTGACATAGCTTGACTTGCCGGTTTTTTGGTCAAAAATCGGTTTGTAACCCACTTTCCTTAAAATATCGGAAGCGCTTCTGGAAAAATTATTATTTATTTTAAATTTCATAGCAAACTAAATTTAATTTAAAAATAAAATTATTCAGCTCAATTCTGTGGTTAAATATAATAAAATAATTTCAATTTAGCAAAGTCGATAACCCTAAGGACAAATAACTACCCGGTGGAGTGATATTTAATGTTAAGCGCTTCTTAAGCGAGTCTTTCTCTAAAAATCCCTGAAGTTCGACTTCTGCATCTGTAGAATTCGAACTTCAAAGATTGGTTTAAGAAAAGCGTAACATTATTTATCTAAGAATTGCCGAAAAAAGGTTTATCCATAAAATTACCTAAAGAGCTAAAAAGATTAGGAGCTTACGCCTTCCATTGTTGCATAATTATCTCTAATTATGAAATACTTTTTAATTCTTTTTTTAAAGAAGTCTTTTTTGTTTACTCCATTTCCAAAGTTTTATTGCGGCAATCTGTCAAAATTTAAAAGGGTTAATTTATCAAACTATGCATAACATCAAATTGTAATTTAAAAAGAGCTTCTGTTGTATTATTTATACGCAATGGCAGTATTTAGTGACGGAATTTAAGATTTGGCGCTTTTATTAAAAGTTAGCATAAAACGAGGAGAGAAACAACTAAAAATAAGGCGATTAAGGTTTGACTCTTCGGAATATTGCCCGAGATTATTTCTTGTGTTATAATAAAAACAAAGTAAGAAACATTTTATGAAAATAGGAATAGACGCCAGATCAATATTAAATCCGGAAAAAACCCCCGAGATAGGCGTGGGGCATTATACTTATCAACTTATCAGGCATCTTTTGGAAATTGATCAAGAAAATCAATATACTTTATTTTTTGATTATAGAGTAAGAGAGAAAGATGTAAAAAAATTTTCCAAGGAAAATGTTAAAATTCAATATTTCCCTTGGTCTGATTACAAGAAATACCTCCCCGGGGCTTATAGTGAAATTTTGGGGTTGGCCACCTTAAGAAAGGAAAACTTTGATGTTTTGCATATAACTTCTCCGGACGCCAGGGTCCCGGTCGGTTACGGCGGGAAAGTGATTTGCACTTTTCAAGACTTGTCTGTTTATAAGCAGCCGGAACTTTTTTCTAAAGCTAAGAAAATAAAATCTCGCTACAACCGCCAAGCTATGGCCAAAAGAGCCGATCAGATCATTGCTGTTTCAGATAGCACCAAAAGAGATTTAAAAGAATATTTCAGCTTAGATGCTAAAAAAATCAAGGTCATTAAAAACGGGGTAGATAAAAGGTTTTTTAATATTCCGGAAGAAAGGAAGAAGTTGGGAAAAATGCTTAAAAGAAAATTTGGAATAAATAGAGAATATATACTTTTTGTGGGAACAATAGAGCCCAGTAAAAACATCACTCGCTTGATGCAGGCCTTTAGGATTTTTAAGGATTTACTGGAAAGCAAGGGAGAGTTTTCCGATTATCAATTGATTATCGGAGGAAAAGAGGGTTGGTTATCAGGCAAATATTTGCAAATAGCTAAAGATTTAGGAATAAATGAAGATATAAAGTTTCTTGGCTATGTGGAAGGAGATGACTTGAAAAGCTTATTTTCTCAAGCCAAGCTTTTTGTGATGCCTTCTCTGTATGAAGGTTTTGGTATGACTGTGCTGGAAGCAATGGCCTCCAAGACTCCTTGCTTAGTTTCCGATATTGATCCTTTGAAAGAGACGGCTGACGGAGGCGCAGAGTTTGTTGATCCCTATGACGTAGAAAAGATGGCTGATAAGATGAGGCAATTGGTTAATGATAAAGAAAAAAATAAAAACAGAGCCAAAAAGGGATACGAAATAGCCAAAAGGTTTTCATGGAAAGACTGCGCGGAAAAAACCTTGGAAACCTATAAGTTGTTTGAAAATAAATCTTAAAGGTTAAAACAAGAAATGGCTAAGCCGGTTTAAGAAAAAAGGTCTTCATAATCTTTTCTGCTTAAGTTTTTTCCGAAAAAGAGCTTTAAAAAACAGGGAAAGACTGGACAAAAGTATTTTTTTTGTTATAATGAGCTTGTTGTAGAATTTTGAATTTATTGTGCTGTTTTCGCGGGTTTTTGAATTTAAAAACCAATTTTTTTGGTGTTTTTAGCTTTTTGGACGCTTAGCTCAGTTGGTTAGAATCCCGAGTACTCGGGATTTACACTCGAAAGGCCTTAAAGGCACTTAATTTAACAACATTTTTTTGGACGCTTAGCTCAGTTGGTTAGAGCGTCTGGTTTACACCCAGAAGGTCGCTGGTTCGAATCCAGCAGCGTCCACATTCAAAAAAGTTTTTTCATAAAGGGCGATTAGCTCAGTTGGTTAGAGCGCAACACTGATAATGTTGAGGTCCCAGGTTCAAATCCTGGATCGCCCACACAATTTAGACTGAACATAAAATAGTTATAGTAAATTCAAAATAGAAGTAAATCAAACAACTGATTTGAACCGGGGGAAGGGGTTGGGAAACGGTGGTTTCCCGAATTAAAGAACAACGATGAGCGATAGCGAGGAGTGTTGAGAATCGAGGGTTCTCAAAACGGTTCAATTTTTGGATCGCCCGCATAATTTAAATAAAGCATCTTTTTAAAATAAACCGGCCAAATGGAAATAATACAAATTGTAGAAGAAATTAATCACTTCCTGGAGCAGTCTTACTTATTTCGGGCTTTTAAGTTTTTGCTGGGCTTTTATTTAATTGTAATGTTTTTGACCCTCTTGGGGGTCTTGTTTAGAATAGGCCGTCCTTATTATACTGCATTAATCTCCGGAGCTGATTATAATCTTACTCCCGGCAAGTTTCAGAAAAGATGGACGGAAATAGAAAAAAGAATGGACAGCGCCGACCCTGATCAATGGAAGGCGGCAATTTTGGAATCTGCTCAAATCTTGGACGAGATTTTGGGTACGATCGGTTATGAAGGTGATAATTTAGGAAAAAAGCTTGATAATATGTTTCCGGAGCAATTGAGAAATCTTGAAGAAGCCAAGGAGGCCAATAAGATAAAAAACAAAATAGTCAAAGACGATAAATATGAATTAACCAAGGAGGAAGCTCAAAAAACAATGGGCATTTTTAGGGATTCCCTGGATTTTTTTGAAATCCTTTAATTTTAAAACTTGTGAATGGCTAAAAAATTTCCCGAAGGTTTTTTGTGGGGCGCGGCTTACTCTTCTCATCAAGTGGAGGGAGATAATGACAATAATGATTGGTGGCGATGGGAGCAAAAAGGAAAAACCAAAGATAAATCGGGCAGGGCTTGTGACAGCTGGAATTTATATAAAGTCGATCACCAATTGGCTCAGGAGTTGGGATGCGGCGGATTTAGATTGTCTTTAGAGTGGTCCAGGATTGAGCCGGAAGAGGGTAAATTCTCAGATGAGGCTATAGAGCATTACAAAAAAGTTTTAAAAGATATTCATCAAAGAGGCATAAAAACGGTAGTGACTCTTTGGCATTGGCCCCTGCCTTTGTGGTTTGCTGACAAATGCGGCTGGCACAAGGAAGAGTCGGTTGAATTTTTTGTTAAATACTGCCAAAAAGTTACCCACGAATTGGGTAGCGAGATAGACTTTTTTGTAACTATGAACGAGCCGATGGTGCCTCTGAATTCGGGTTATCTTATTGGCAAATTTCCCCCCGGTAAAAAAAATCCTTGGTTGTATAAAAAAGCCAAGAAGAATATGATTGAAGCTCATAAAAAATGTTATGAGTTAACAAAAAAAAGATATCCTCGACTTCCGGTGGGCATAACCCAGTTATATAATTATTTTGAGCCGTATAATAATTTTTTCTTATGGCGTTTCTTGAGTAAAAAATTGGCCCATTGGTATAATTATGATATTCTTGATAAAATTAATGATCATCAAGATTTTGTAGGTTTGGATTATTATTTTCATTATAGAATCAAGATTTCCCTCCAAAAGCCTTTTTATCAGAAAAAAGAAAACAAAAAAGTTTCCGACTTGGGATGGGAGATATACCCGCAAGGAATTTACGAGATTGCCAAAGATGCCTGGGAAAGGTATCAAAAACCGATTTATATTCTTGAAAACGGTTTGGCGGACGAAAAAGATAAATACAGAAAAGAATTTATCCGGGATCATCTTTTGTGGCTTCATCGGGCTATCGAGGAGGGAGCTGATGTTCGAGGGTACTTCCATTGGTCTTTAATTGACAATTTTGAGTGGGCGGAAGGGTTTGAGCCCAGATTTGGCTTGTGTGAAACAGATTATAAAACTATGAAGAGAAAACCGAGGGATTCTTACTATGATTACCGGAAAATTATTAAGGAAAATGGGTTGGAGTAAGGAGTGGGTGGTAAGAAGCAAGGAGCAAGGGGCAAGGGATTGAAATGACAAATGTCAATCCCGAGTACTCGGGACAAATGTCAACCCGGTGGAACTCTTGCGAAGCAAGATTGTTCTATTCGGGTCAAAGACACAGCTTAAAGCTAAAAGTTTAAATAGAAGCAAGAAGCAAGTATTAAAGGATAAGGGATTGAAATGCCAAATGTTAAAGCTTAAAAATCAATTTCAGGTATCCGGGGCAAATTTAAGATTGGAATAATTGTAGATTCGTGGTTTTGTTTTGGCAAAGTTTCATTATTACACTCATATACTCGTTATAGTTTAATATGAACATATTTTCCAATTACGCAACAGTTTGAAGTTCGAATTCTGCGGATGCAGAAGTCGAACTTCAGGGATTTTTTAAAAAAGACTGCTTTAAGAAGTGTGTAACATCATCAATTAATTTTAGACAGTAGTGTCGAATGTTGGTATTGGTTCCGTGTTAATTTTTGTTATTAATTTATTCTTATGTCATCTTGGTTGATTATTTCTGTTTTGGGCTACTTTTTACTGGCTTTTGAGGGTGTTTTTAGTAAATTTTTGCTTACCGGAAAAGTCAAGGATTGGAAGCTGTATTCATTTTACGTGGGATTACTGTCTTTAAACGGAATTATTTTTGCTCCTTTTGGGATAATTTGGAAAGGCTGGCTTCTGCTTGGAATTTCGCTATTAGCGGGAATAATTTTTTATCTTGGATTGATTTTTCTTTATAAAGCACTGCAAAGCTCCAGCGCTTCCCGCGTATATGTTCTTTTTGGGGCTATTGTGACCATCGGGACGCTTTTGTGGGAACATCTTTTAATGGGACAGAGTTTTTCCGCCAGGGAATTTTTGGGAGTGTTTTTTCTTCTTTTGGGCGGATTTTTTATTTCTTTTAAGATTTACAAACTGAGATTTTTCAGTAATTATAAAAATGCTTTCTGGGCGGGATTTCTGGTTTCTTTTGCTTTGGTCTTGCTGAAATACGCTTTTGACAATCAAAATTTTGTGACCGGTTATGTTTTTAGCCGTTTGGGCATTTTTGTTTCCGCTATAGCTCTGCTTCTTTCTCCGGCTTTTCGAGCTGTTGTTAAGAAAAATTTCTCCAAAAAAGAAAGAAAAAATCAAAGAGGGAATTTTCTGGGGGTAATAGCGGCAAAAACTGTCGCCGGAATTGGCACTCTTTTGGTCAATTTTGCTATTTCTCTGGGAAGCGTGACACTGGTGAACGCCTTGGTTTCCGTGCAATACTTATTCACCTTTTTAATTGCTACCGTGTTGGGTATTTATTTTAAAGACCATTTACAGGAAAAACTGACTTTTTCTAATGTTGTATTTAAAGCTATGGGAGTGATAGCCGTGATAGTGGGAGTTGTGTTGGTCAGTTAGCACGGGGATTAAGGAGTAAGTATTAAGAAACAGGCATCAAGGGGTTTAAATAATAAATCAATTTTTTTAAAAAATAATATAAAGTTATGTTTATTATCAAAAAGCTGTTCAAGATTATTTGGAAAATATTGGTTTTGGTGGTTGTGTTGGCGGGATTAATTTGGGTTTTGTTTAATTGGCCGGTTCAAGGAAAAAATGAAGATATGAAATTCGGGGTGAGTTTTGCTCATCATCATGCCGAATCCCTGGGACTTGATTGGAAAGAAACTTACTTGGCAATGCTGAATGATTTGGATGTTGAAAGAGTTAGAATCGCCGCCTATTGGGATAGAGTGGAAACAGAGGAAGGGGAATATGATTTCTCCGATGTGGATTGGCAAGTGGAGCAAGCCGAAAAAAGAGATGTGGAGGTTGTTTTGGCTTTTGGAATAAAAACTCCTCGTTGGCCGGAATGCCATATACCAGAATTTTATATGAACAACAAAGCGGAAAGGGAAGACGCTTTACTTGAATTTGAAGAAGTTTTGTTGAATAGATATAAAGATTACGAAAATATTACTCATTGGCAAGTGGAAAACGAGCCTTTCTTGCCTTTTTTCGGAGAGTGTCCGGAGGGGGCGGTGGACGGAGATTTAGTCGATAGGGAAATTGAATTAACCAAGAGCATAGACTCGGAAAGACCGGTAATCGTTACTGACAGCGGAGAGCTGAGTTTTTGGCACGAGGCTGCCAAGAGAGCGGACGTTTTTGGGACAACTTTATACAGAATAATCCATAAGCCTCCCTTTGGTTATGTAGAATATCCTGTAGGTCCTAACTTTTTTCGGTTAAAGGGATTGTTTATTAAATATTTTTCCGGCCAAGATGACATTATTGTTTCGGAATTGCAAGCCGAACCTTGGCCCAAAGATTGGATTCTAAATGTTTCTTTGGAGGAGCAATATAAATCTATGGATCCGCAAAAGTTCAGGGAAATTATAGAATACACCAAAAAGACCAGATTTGACGCCGCTTATTTGTGGGGCGTAGAGTGGTGGTATTGGCTAAAAACCCAACACGACTCCCCCGAAATGTGGCAGGAAGCCAAGAAAGTTTTGTAAACTTGAGCTAATTAAGAAGTAAGGAGATAAAAATTCAAAAATCAAAGGTCAAATCTCAAAACCACAACTCAAAAGTCAAAACTTAACCCGGTGGAACTCTTGCGAAGCAAGATTGTTCCACTCGGGTCAAAACAATTTTAAAACTCAAAGGCTAAAATTTGCCATTTGGGCTTTCTCCTCACTCCTCACTCCTCACTCCTTATATTTATTGATAAATATCTTCCTGCCTGCCCCTAAACCCGACAATCAGTGTTTGTCGTATTTAGCTATAAAAAGGTCAACTTTGGTAAATCCAAAGGTCAAAGGCTAATCCCTAGTACTCGGGACAAAACTCAAAAGTCAAAAGTCAAAGCTACAACTCAAAAGTCAAAACTTTTTACATTTTAATATTTTTTCTTGTTTTTCATAGTTAAGATACTTGAGGCTATCATATTGGAAATTTCTTTAATTTCTTTTAAATCTTTTGGATTCTTGGTTGGTTTTTCCGTAATCGGTTTCTTTTTTCAGGGGCTGTTTCCAAGTCCCGCTATAACAATTTGTCAAGTCTTTGGTTCAAACAGAGGAATATTTTTT
>CAZDHE010000013.1:0-24034 GCA_964505305.1 uncultured Bdellovibrionales bacterium | reverse complement strand
TTATTATATAATATTTCCGGGTATGTTTCTATAATAGGAGGGTTGGGGAGGATTTACCGGTTAGCGGAATAACAAATCCCCCTTAGTCCCCCTTTTAAAAAAGGGGGAGATTCGAGAAGAGGTTGCTTTTAAAAAAGGGGGAGATTCGAGAAGAGGTTGCTTTTAAAGGAAAAGATATCCGGAAGCGGCGGCTTTTTAAGGAAGAGACACCCGGAAATAATTGCTTTTAAAAAAAGGAGGGGATAAAAAGCCATTTTCCCAATTCAAAGATATTTTCTAAAAAAATATTTCTCAAAAAATAATTAGCAAATATGCCAACAAATATGCCAAAAGAAGCAAAAAAAACAAACAATTCCAATAAAAAACCCGGGCCGCGCCCCCGCAGAAAAAATACTCTCTATTTTACTCTCCCCATCCTTTTCATAATCCTTCTTATCTTCCTCAAACTCCCCCTCCTCTCCGTCTATTTTGAAACTATCCGCCTGATTCTCACCCTGACTCCCATGCTGGCCATAGCGGGCGTCTATTTCTTTGTTTTCTACAAACGCCAGCAAGGCAAAAAAGTCAATCGCCTCCACTACTACCTCCTCATCCTCAAAATCCTGGCGGCCATCCTTCTTTTCTATGTTCTCTACGCCCCGGGAGAATTCCTCTCCTTCGCTTGGGCTATAGCCAGGTTTTTCAAAACCTTCCTCTCTCTCCAAGGCCTCATCTTCCTCTCCGGCCCCATCGCCCTTTTGTCTTTCTTCTCCTTTGCCGGACTCTTTGCTTTCCGAGTCCACCAAAAAAAACAAGGAGTCTACAAAAACTCTCTCTCCAGGCTTTTCCGCCGCCTCTCTTTCACTCTCTTTTTCCTCTTTTTTGCCCTGGGTTCGGCCATAGTCTTTGCCAAGCCCGACACCGTCAAGCCGATGACGGATTTTATGGGAGACGCTATCTTTACCGCCTCCGGAGGCAGCGTCAAAGCCTTCAAAGGGACCAATGTCTCCCAATACAAAAGACTCTCTTCCCTCAAAGACACCGCCTCTTCTCTCTCCCTTTCCTTGTCGGAAACTTCTTCCAACTTCTCCCGGGCTGTTCAAGAAAACGAAACCCAATTCAAAGAAGACCTCTCTCAATCCAGGCAAGAACTCTCCGACTCCATCCAAAAAACCAGAGAAGACTTGAAAAACAAACTCTCCGATGACATAGAAAGCAAGCTCCCCATGGGAGGGGGAACCCTCTCGGGAACTCTGCGCATCAATGACAACCTCGTTGTCCAAGGCATAACCGAAGTTAAAAACTCCTCTATTCTCCAAGATACCCTCCCGGACTCGGATAATTCCAGGGACTTGGGAAGCCAAAACAAAAGATGGCAAAACCTCTTTGCCGGCAATATCCAAACCTCCTCCCTCTCCCTGGGAAACAATTCCCTCTCCGAGCAAAACCTCCAAGGAGACTGGAGCTTCAACGGAGGAATTCTCTCGGGAGCCGCTTGGCAGGGAGAAATAATCCAAGACCAATACCTCTCTCCCGAGCTGACTCTCAATAATCTCACTCAAATAACCTCCCGCTCCCACTCGGATTTGCAAGACCCGCTTGAAGATGACCATACCCAATACGCCCTCCTCTCCGGCCGGGACGAAGATTCTCTCAATATCGGACAAATCAACGCCTATGATAAAGACGGTCTCAAACTTTACGACGACAAAGACAACGGAATCTTTATAGAAGACGGCGGCAACGTGGGCATCGGCACGACCAGCCCCTCCGCCGCTCTGGACATTGACGGCAATTTAACCATTAATTCTTCCGGGCAAGTTACTGCCGGAGAATGGCAGGGAAGCGCTATTGACTCTCAATACGGAGGCACCGGAATGGACACTTCCGATTCCACCGGAGTGGCTACCATTTCAAGCGGAACCTGGTCGGTTGATTCTCAGCTGGGGGTAACCCTGGGAGGCACCGGAACCGACACTCAATTTACGAAAGGCTCTCTTATTTTTGCCGGAGAGGATGGGGTTTATTCTCAAAACAACTCCAATCTTTTCTGGGACGACGGTGATAATTATTTAGGAATTGGCAACCCTTCTCCTGAAGCGGCTCTTCATATCGGCACCCAGTCTCCCTCCGGCCTGACCTCCTCCGGCGATTCGGTTATGATTTCCGGAGAATTGGAGGTAAGCGAGACTTTTTATGCCGGGCCGACCGAGTTTGCCGCTGACGCCGGCGTGATTGCCTGGACGGATATGCCGGTAACCTCTTCTGCTTCGGCTGGGACAATCCAAAGCTACACCTCCTATCTTGACGGCAACCCCATGCTAACAGTTTACTCAGAAGCCGACGGCTCCGGAGGCATCCAGAATCAAGGTATTGGGATCAATGAAATGAACCCGGCCGGATTGCTGCATATTGGAGCGACCAGCCCGTTTGTGGTGGATAGTGCGGGGAACGTGGGTATCGGAACGACTAACCCGAGTTATAAACTTGATGTTCCTGGCGAAGTTCGTTTAGCCAATGTTTCAATTGGTAACTCATATATAAAATTTTCTGGTGTCGCCAATAAAAAACTGTATGCGGATGGAGATTACAATAATAGTGTAAATTATTTTATGAGATCTGGAGTTCATGGTTGGGAGTTTGACGATTATTCTTCAGGAACGAGAGGATTTTGGAATTTTATGGGAACGATGAAGGAACACTCTTCCACCGAAATTAGCGGAGATGCTTCTTTGGTTGGGGTAAATATGACTCCCACTTTCGGAGGAACGGCTTCCAACTTTACATACAATTCATCTAATCCCCTTACCGGTTTGGGAATTCAACCGAACATTAATATTTCGACCTCCTCAACCGGAAATTATACTGCTCTCTTGGTTAATCCCACCGAATCTTCAGTTGGCTCGGGTGCAACCAATTATTTGGCTGATTTTCAAGTTAACGGATCAAGTAAAATGGTAATAGATTCTTCCGGTAATGTCGGTATCGGGACCACTTCCCCCGCCAACAAACTCACCGTCTCCGGCGGGCTCTCGGTCGGCACCACCGACTCGACCTCCAGTTATCTCTCCACCGCCGCTCCGGACGGAGGAGCGATCTTTGAGGGAAGCGTAGGTATTGGCGACACCGACCCTTCCTATAAGCTTACCGTTGACCACAACGGGGACGGAGTGGATGCGGCCTATGTTAATGACTCTAACGCCTGGACCAGCGGCAGCGCCGACTATGCCGAATACTACTACACCGAAGACACCGATCTGGAATCCGGCGAAGCCGTCTGTATCGACCTGACCCGGGAAAACGCCGTTAAGAGGTGCCCCCGGCAGAGAGATCCCAACCTGATGGGTATTGTTTCTACTTCTCCGGCTTTTCTGGGCAATGCTCCGGCTGAAGAAAAAAGGGAAGACAACGACAACTACAAAATTATCGGAATGCTCGGCCAAGTCCCGGCCAAAGTCTCCGACGAAAACGGCCAAATCCGCTCCGGAGACTCCCTGACCTCGGCCTCCAAGCCCGGCTACCTGATGAAAGCCGGCCCCGGAGACTCCACCGTCGGCGTGGCTCTGGAAAAGCAAAAAGACAACAGCCAAAAAATCAATGTTCTCATCTCGCGAAGAAACCAGTCTCTCACCGTCGAGCAGGTGGAATCCCAAATCCAGGACAGAATAGCCAAAATGGAAATCGAAGACGAAGTGGATATTCTGGTCTCCCAAGCCATCAACAATCTCTCCCTTTCAGAGACCTTCGATTTCGACCCTGAGCAAATCGCTGAAGATATTGAAAACAACACGGAAAAAATCAAAGTTATCAATAGCCGATTGGATGATTATCAAGAAGAGGTGGATGATAGATTAACTAATTACGAATCACAAATTGCAAATTACGAAAATGAAGTAAATTCCAGATTCGAAAAACAAGACTCAAAATTAGAGCAACAAGACAAAAGACTGGAAGAGCTGACCGCTACCGTAGACAATCTCAACGAAACCGACTCCTATCTCATCGACCTGGCCGCCAGCAACGAAACCAGAATCAGCGATCTGGAAACCTCCATTCTCGAGGACAGCCTGGATTCAGAAACCGCCATCTCCGCCCGAATCACTCAAATCCTGCAATCCCTGGGTGAATCCTTAGAAGAAGAAATCATTGATGAAAGAGGAAATAAACTTTTTGCTCTGACGGCGGATTTAGAACTGATAAACCTCAAGGCGGAAAAAGTGGAGGCGGAGGAAGTGGAAGCGGATAGAGGAAATTTCAAAAAAGTTAAGGTGGGAGCTGAATCAGCCGGTCGGAACAAGATAAGAGCTGGGGAGACAGAGGTTGTTGTAGAAGCTCCGGGTATCATGGAAAGCGCTAAAATTATACTCACTCTTGTCGGTGATAATCAAGGCAAAACCCTTTATGTCGACAAAATCGTTGAAGACGATTCCTTCAAAGCTAAATTCAATAAACCGGTGGTGGATAAAGACATCGAATTCAATTGGTTTGTTGTTGAATCGGGGGAGTGATTAGGGGTGAGTATTAAGAATCAAAAAGCAAGAAGCAAGGGAGCAAGAAGGTTAAAGGCTGGTTAATTCGACTCTTTTGACTCTCTGGTGTTAAGAAGCAAGTAGATAGTGGCAAGCAGCGAGGGCAGGCAGTAAGAATTGAGGGATAATTTTTATTCTTACTATTTACTACTTTTAAACAATTTTTAATGAAAGAATTTGAAATTATCGTAAAAATCTGCTAAAGAATTAAAAATTATCTCAATAAAAATTCAATAAAAAAATAAAAATTTGAAACAATCTGTGGAATATCCATTAGTTAATAACTCAAAAAACCAAGTATCCCGGGTACTCGGAATTGAGATTTAATTGCCTTACCTTTTACCGCTTACTTCTTGTTTCTCGCTCTCATTCTTTACCTACAGTGGGTTGAATTTGCAAGGATTCTGTTGGAAATTACCCCGATTTTTTTGAAAATTTTGATTCAAATACTAAAATGCTATTGACATAATATTTAAAAAAATTAAAATGAATAGTAGGTAGATACTAAATATTTTTTAAGATCAATACAAAGAGTTCGGTTTAACCGATAAATAAATATAAATGAAAATAAAAAAGGATTATTATTGCATAGTGGATGAAAATAATAGACCTGACTATAGATTTCTTTTTGAATCAGCGGAAGACGCTAGAAAAAAAATATACAAAATTAAAAATTCAACCAAAGGCCAAACTATATTGCTTGGCAACAATAAGAAAGATTTTTTTGTGGATGGCATTAAATCCAGAAAGAATTTCATAAGCGCTCACAAAAAACTTTATATTAAAAAAGGTTGCTGGGCAGGCCTTTCTGTCAAGAAGTTAAGCTTGCTGGAAAACGTCAACCCGGAGAAATTTTTTAAGGTTGTGGTTAAGTCCAAGGAAAATAAATATTCTTTCGAAAAACAAGAAGCCCGCGAATTGAATGTGGGGATTAAAAGGCCGGATTTTAAATTTCCCGATTTCTGGAAAAGTTTTTGCAATGTCAAGAATTTTAATTGGGAAACTACTTTTCTAAAGACCAAGGGTTTTGTTTTTGGGGTGGTGACGCTTGGTTTTTTAACTTCTATGTCAGTGTTGCTTATTCAGAAAAATGCCAGCGAGGATGTAGCTTATAAAATGGCTAAGGCTCAGATGAATGCGGTTAAAGTTAACAGTCTCAATCAAACCAAGGTGTTGGGCCAGGCCGATGAAGAGGAAGCACTTAGAGAGCAGGAAGAGCTAAATAATTTTGTTTTGGGTACTTTAAATAAGTTTGAAGAAGTAAAGCAAGAAGAGCTATCTAAGGAAATTAAAAAGATGATTGCCGGAACTCCTATGGAAAAAATGACCCCTTACATAGCGGAAAAGGATAGAAAGGTGGCTGCTTTTTTGGTAGCTATAGCCAAGAAGGAAAGCAATTGGGGGGAAAGGGTGCCTGTTCTTGATGGTCAAGATTGTTTCAATTATTGGGGTTATCGGGGGATAAGAGATAGGATGGGAACAGGGGGGCATACTTGTTTTGACAGTCCAAAAGATGCAGTCGACACAGTTGCCGGAAGATTAAGGGAGTTAGTAGAGGCTGATATAGATACGCCGGAGGAGATGGTGATTTGGAAATGCGGCTCTTCTTGTGCAGGGCATTCTGATTACAGCGTTAAAAAATGGATTAGCGATGTAGAAATGTACTTTAGCGAATTCGGCGATAAAAATAACGCTTAATGAAAATAATTAGATTTATTGCCAATTTCTTTTATTTTGCCATGTGTTTGTTGCGCCGGACTTAATTTAATCATCTTTTTACCTTTAAGTAATTTTGATAGGATGTTGGCTCTGAATGAGCGATGCTTCCATTTGACGTTTTTAAAGCATAGCGTTTTTGCTTTCTAAGCCCGTGAATCTTCTTCGATTTATATTAGCTTCGATAAATTTTTGCAAAACTTCTTCTCTTAATTTTAATTCTTGAAGAGTAATTTCTCCTTTTGGAAACAGTCCCTTTAAGAGCCTTTCTTTTTTATAAGAAGATATGTTTAAATTCTTCTTACTCTTGATTTTCAAAGATGGGTTGCAAGAGTGTGTTTATAATTCGAAGGCGCTTTTCATTTTATTTGATAATTAACAGCTTTTATTTAAAAAATATTAAAGACTGTGTTATTCTTTGTTTAGGTATTTTTGGAATTATCTTATTTGAATGCTTAAGGAATATTTTTGGATTGCTGTTTTTGGAGTCTTGCTTAATGCGGGGCTGATTTTTGCTAATTCGGCCGGTTTTTTTCCTATGGGCTTGGCTGCTTTTGCAGGAGCCTTTTTGTTTTTTCTGGTTATTTCTTTGAAAAAACCGGCTTGGGTATTTTGGATTTTTATTATCTTGATTCCCTTGGAAAGAGTAATTATTTCTTCTCAAGAAATCCCTTTTTCTTTAAGACCTTTTCAATTTGTAGGTATTGCGCTTATCTTTGCTTTGATCATTAAATTCTTTTTTAGGGTTGCTTTTTTTAGAAAAATATCTTTTTCCCAAAAAGTTGCCGGGTTTCAAAAAACTATTTCCAAAATAAAAACTCTCTCCGACAAGCAGGATTATTTAGTCTTTATTTTTATAGCAATTGCAGCTTTCTCAATTTCTAACGCTCCCAATAGGGAAGTCTCCCTGAAGCAATTTTTGGTTTTACTCTCCTTTGGGGCGCTTTATGTTTTATCACGATATTTTTTTCAACAAAAAAATAAATTACAAGAAGCTTTGTGGTTTTTTGTAGCAACTTCTTTACCAGTCTTAATTTTCGGTTTATATCAAGCGGTGGCTCCTCATTTCAACTGGCCGGATTTTCAAATTTTCTCCGGAAGGGTAAATTCTACATTTGCAGAACCGGATTGGTTCGGGGTTTATTTGGTTTTTTTAGCCGCAATTATTTATTGGTTGAAATTGCAGCTATTTAAAACCAACAATGAAACTATGGTTGCCAGTTGGGAGTTAAGAAAAGCGGGACAGTGGGCGGCTAATATTTATCTCTCCTTTGTTTTCTTGGTCCTGCTTTTGACGGTGGCTCGGAGTGCTTGGGCCGGATTTGCAGGTATTACCGTGATTTATTTCTTTTTGCTTTGGCGGCAGGGCAGAATTTATTTTCAAAAGAGGCTTTACCCTAAGAAGTTTTTCCGGGAGGGACTTTCTTTGTCGATTTTGTATGCCGTTTCGATGGCTTTAATTTTGGTCTTTAACCTCTCCCAATTTCATTTTTTAAATAGAGCGGGCAGTTCGCTAAGTGGGATGGAAAAAATAACAATTAGCTGTAATCAAGGCAGCTCCGTTCCGGATAAAATAAATAAGATAGATGAATTGAATCAATACGAGTGTGAGCACATTAAATTGGAGGAAATTTCTGAAGAAAAAGAAAAAGGGAAGTTAGTGAGAGAAGTCTTCAGACCGGATCCCAACGTGGAAATTCGCAAAGAAATTTATGCCAAAACGTGGCAGTCTATCAAAAAGCATCCTCTTATAGGCCAAGGTTTGGGTTCTTCCTCGGAAATTTTAGGGGAAGATGATCATGGTCATGGCTATAATGCCTCTAATATTTTTTTAGAGGTGTGGATTTCCACCGGCTTGGCGGGCTTGGCGGTTTTTTGCGGATTATTTTTATGGCCGGCTTTTACTGCGCTGAGACTTTTAATGAGAAATTCAAAGCTTAATTATGGATTAAATATTTTTATTATTCTTTCCACCGCAGCTTTTTTGGTGCCAAACTTATTTAATGCCGGAGTTTTCCTGGGTGTTTTCTGGGTATGGCTGGCAATTATTGCCGGTTATCAAACTTCTTCTCAAAAAGTAAAAACAAGTTGAAAAAGTAAATTTAAATTCTTTGAAATTGCCATAAAGTCATAGAAATTTTAAAGATCATTCTTTATTCTTTAAACAAGAGAAAACCCTTTATTAGTCAAAAAATCAGCCAAAAAGTAAATACTACCATATTACGTTATTACGTTATATGATAGTATAAAAATTATTTTTTGTAATTAAATAAAGTATATGTCTAAAAGAAAGCCCTATGAAGTTAATAAAAAAGAGAGATATAAAAGAATGGATAATCTCTTCGAAATGGTTGTTAATGTTAAGAGTAAGAAGGAGGCGAGTGATTTTTTTAAAGATTTACTGACTCCTAGTGAGGTGTTGATGTTGTCCAACAGAATTATTATAGCTAAAAGATTAATGGAGGGATTTAATTATGAGGATATTAGAAAAGAGATAGGAGTTGGATATACAACTATAAATAATGTTAATAGGTGGCTATATACAGGCTTTGGAGGCTATTTGAGCGAGATCAAGAAGTCTCAAAGTCGGAAAGATTTTGTTGACAATTTACCTAAAAACGAGTGGGAAAACATTAAAAAAAGACACCCTGCCCACTTTTTGATTTTTAATCTTGTTGATAAATTCAAAGATAAGAACAAGTAAGACTTTACTACCATATTACGTTATTACGTTATATAGTAGTATTTACCTTTAGTGGAGGAGTCGGTTGGGAGTTTTGTTTTGGTGTAATAATTTTTTGCGATTTTGCAACAAAATATTTATTGTTTTATAATAGGGAAAGTGAGGAAGAAGCCACTGAAGAATTAATTATTTTGATATTTTTCTCATTCTGATAAAAAGTAAAATCTCTCTGCAGAGCCTTTTGGTAATTATTAGATTCTGAATTTCGCTAAAGGCGGACACAGTAAGTTTAGAACGACATTCTTCAGTGGTTTCTGAGGGATTTGAATAAAAATTAATTTAAATTTATGGAAATTTTTTGGATTAGATTTCAAGACTTTTTAAGTTTTGATTTTTTTGGCAATTCCGGGATGGATTATTTTTGGGCGTTGGTCTGGTTTGTTGGCTTGATGATAGTTTTTAAGGTTTTTAAGGTGATTGTAATTGCCAAACTAAGAAGCTTGTCTAAAAAAACGGACACTGATGTGGATGATTTTCTAATTCGCTTGGTTAATGAAGTGAAACCGCCTTTTTATCTCTTGGTGGCATTGTATTTCGGATTGCAGTCATTAAGCCTTAACGAGCTGGCTGATAAAATTATCTTTGCCGTATTTCTTGTTGTAGTAGCTTTTCAAGCGGTTGTTATCGCTCAAAAAGTTTTAGATTTTGTTTTAGAGAAAAAATTGCTAAATGACCAACAGGATGATAAAGAACAAAAGAACAAGAGGGCCGCTATAAAATTATTCGGTCAAATTGCCAAGGCCATGATGTGGGTTCTCGGTTTGCTTTTGGTTCTTTCCAACTTGGGGGTAGACGTCACTTCCTTAATAGCGGGGCTTGGAGTTGGAGGCGTAGCGGTTGCCTTTGCTCTGCAGGGAATATTGGGGGACTTGTTTGCTTCTTTTGCTATTTTTCTTGATGAACCTTTTAAGGTTGGAGACTATGTTAAGGCCGGAACTGAATCCGGAACAGTTCAAAAAGTGGGCATAAAAACCAGTAGGATCAAAACTTTGGCCGGAGATGAATTAGTGGTTGCAAATACTGATATTGCTTCGGCCAGAGTTCATAATTATGGGAAAATGGAAAAGAGGAGAACTTCTTTCGAGATTGGTGTGACCTACGAAACAGGTAGTAAAAAACTCAAGAAAATTCCCGAATTAGTCAAAAAAGAAATAGAAAAAACAGACAAAGTTAAGTTCGGCAGATGCCATTTCAAGCAGTTCGGCGATTTTGCTTTGGTGTATGAAGTTGTATATACTGTTCAGGATTCGGATTACGAGGTATTCATGGATGTTCAGCAGCAAATAAATTTGGGTATCTATGAAAGTTTTGAAAAAGAAGGTATAGAATTTGCCTACCCCACTCAAACTTTGTATGTTAGAAAATAGATTTTTCCGGGCATGGCTTTTCTGCAAGTCGGAAAAGAAGAGTAAAATTCAAAATGAGAATAGTCCATGGCAATGCAATCGGTGTTCGGTCGCTTCCTTTGATGGCTAACTTGCATAACCATAAAAATATTCGAAATTCACTTTTCTGTTTTTAACCAAGGATGGGCAGATAAGACGGGGATAATGTCGGAAATGCTTGAAAATTTATCGAGATCAAGAAATTTTTCCGGGGCGCTTGGTTTCCCCGAAGGATTTTTTTAAGCAAAAACTTGGTTAATATCTTCATAAGCAATTGTTTTGTTTTTACGGGAAATACTTTTCAGCTTCTTGAGATATTTAACCATTATGGATCGCTGACCCAGGGAGCTACTTACTGAACTCATTTTCATAACCAACTCTTTTACGAAATAGTCTTCCAAATAGTCTTCCAAATGAATTTTTTCTTCGTGAAGAATTTCTCGAGCACTCTTTAGTTTATCCCTGTATTTGAAGATTTTTTTGTAATAATCCCGGGTTTCTTTCGGCCACATCTTTTCTTGCTTTCCGGTTCTTTTTATGAGCGTGGGGCCGGCGTTGTAGGCCGCCAGTATCATCTTTTGAGCTTCTTCGGTGTTTCCGTTCCGGTAATCTTCTTTTCCGATATGGTATTGATTTAAGAGCTGGCTTAAATATATTTTACCAAAAGCTCTGCTATAGTCGGGGTTTTTTTGTAGCGCTTGCATTAGCTCTGAGTATTTTTCTTTAGATAAATCGTCTTTCCCGGGTCCATTATACAGAGTTATTTCATTTCGATTTAAGTATTTTAGATATCTTAAAACATCTTTGAGGGATATTTCTCTATTTTGCATAATGCCAACGGCGTTGGCATGAGAGATGGCTTCAATTCTGTAGCCGGATTCTTGTATTTGCTGGGCGATTAAGAGGTCACTGGAAAAAAGATCCGGAGGGAAAAGATCCGGCGGAAGTTCTTGGTAAGCTTCCAGTATTTTTTCTCCAATGGGGTGTTTGGGGTAATTATTTTTTTCTGCTACTTTCTGTTCCGGAGGACTTGGATTCGTTTCAGAGAAAGCATTTTCTTCTTGAGAAGAAGGAGAGCGCTCTAAATCGGTTTCAGCTGTACTTCTTTTTCGGTTAATTTTTTTGAATAAATTTGCTTGATTTAAAAGTATATGGGTGGCTCCGGCTGATAAACCCATTACCCCAAGCATCTTTATAAATTTTCTTCTATCTATAGCAGATTCGGGCTTTTGCTTCTCCAGGCTTTCGCCGGAGTTGTTTTTAATGCCCGGTTTTTCAACTGAGGAATTCTTCATTTTGTTTAATTTAATTCATTATTTTAGGGTTTCTTGCTATGGTTTTTTTAAGAATAAAAGGAAATACGATTGTGGTTGGAATAGCCATTATTACCAAACTGGAATAAAGCTCTTTGGTTATAAATTCTTCTTTGAAAGCTACAAAAGCCAAGGCTAATCCTATGGCTCCTCGGCTATTCATTCCCCATCCGATTAAATATAGTTGTTTCCAGCTCAGGTTGGTGAAAAATTTAGCCATCATAGTGCCGGCTATAGTGGCCGAGGGCGCTAAAATGATTATTAAAGCAAGTAAATAGGGATTAAGAATCAGGGAAGAGATTTCAAGATTAAGTCCCATAGAAATAAAGAAAAAGGGAGCAAGAAAATACAGCAGAAAAGCTTCTGTTCGCCGGATAAATTTTTTATCTCTCCCCCATATTTTGTGGAAGATTAACCCTGCCAAGAAAGCAAGAACAGCGGTTATTAGGAGGGAGTTTTCTTTTAATTCCAAGTTTCCAAGCCAAAAAGTTATTAATAAAAAAATAGTTAAACCTATCAAGTCATCAATAATTCCGGCACCCATCAAGGCTGCTCCCACTCGGGTTTTTAATTTTTTTAATTCAATTAGAACCCGGGCCTTGGTGGCTTCGGCGGCAATGCTCATTGAAATTCCCATAATGGCTGAAGTAAGAGGCTCAAACCCGAGTAGCGTAAAAACGCAAAAACCTATAAAAAAGGGAAATAAAGTAGCTGTAATGGCAATAGCTAAAGCGTCTTTTTTCTCTTCATAAAGTTCTCTCCAGGAACTTTCCAACCCTGCAAGAAACATTAGAGCCGGCAGAGCAAAATAACCTAATAGGTCAATTTCTTTCAAATTCTCTCCAATAATAAATTCTTGAATTCCGGGCAGTCCTATTATTAAGCCGGCTATAATTAGATAAACTACCGAAGAAATCCCGGTTTTTTTGTATAAAAAATTAAAAAATCCGGATAAAGCCAAAATAAAGGTTATGGTAAAAAACAGACTGTCCAATTTTGTTTTGTTAATTTTTACTGAGTATGATTTTATATGAGTAATAAGAAAAAAACCATTTTCTCAAAGTTTATTTTGAGATTGGAGGGATTTGCTATTTTAATTAGAGCAACTTCTACAAAGCTTCAAAAATTCATTCGAAATTCCACTCCTTGGTCATAAAATCCAAATTTTTCATACATAAAATGAACCTTTTCTCTGCTGTGCCGGCTGGTGGCAACCAGTTTGTAGCAATTCTTTTCCTGGGCGGTTTTAATAACTTTTTGAATTAGCTTTTTCCCTATGCCTTTTCCTCGCGCGTTTTTTTTGACATAAACATCTTCCATAAATCCAAATGGCCGTTGATGCAAATCATTTTTCATGATATACAAAAAGGCTCGTCCTACTTCCACGCCTTCTTTATCATTAATTGATATTCTTATTCCGGAGACGGAGATCTCTTCCTTTTTCCAGTGCATTAACTATGATTAATTATTACATCTATCTATTTTTGTTTAATTAAAACCTATGAGAGTTTGCTTGTTGTGATTAAACTTAGTGGGGACTTACTGGCGGAACAATAAACCCTAAAAGTTTAGGATTGGCAGTGCTTAATTATTCTAACATAAAAAATGTTTACTCAAAATAAAACCTTGTTTTTGAATGATCCAAGAAACCGAGTTTTCAAACACTGGTCTTTTTTAGTCTTTGGATAAAGCTGTTTGACCGGAAGGCTCAAGTTTTATGTTTGTTTCTTTTAAGCTTATTTCTCCATTTTTTTGTATTTTTGCTTCTAACAATAATCCTTTCCGGGTTTCCGGGGAGAAATATTGGTCAAAAATGAAATTTCCCAAAGAATAATAAATTTCAACTCCTTGATAAATATCGGATTCTTGAACAACGTGAGGATGTGATCCGACAATCAAATCCGCCCCTTTTTTAATAAAGTAACGGGATAGGCTTTGCTGATCAGGACCGGAAACAGTTGAATATTCATCTCCCCAGTGAGCATAAAGTATAGAAAAGTCGGCTTCTTCTTGAGACTTCTCTATGCTTTTGCCGGCGCGAGCCTTGGCGTTTTCCGAGAATTGATTGTAATTGACAAAGGCAATACGCAGGCCATTGAAAGATTCTATTAAATAATTATCTTTTTTTTCCGGATCTCCGAAGTAATTAATTTGGTGATTATCAAGACTCCTTTTGGTTTTTTCCAAGCCTTCTTTGCCAAAATTTAGAATATGATTATTCCCCAAATTTACTGTTTGGATGTTTTGTTTTTCAAGAAAAGCAAGGGTTTCTTTCTCGGGCATAGTGAAAGAGTAATTTTCCGGAGAGCCTGCTTCCGTTCCGACGCTTTTGGATGGGAGGGACGTTATGGGGCCTTCTAAATTAGCAACTACGCCGTCGGCGTTTTGAAGTTTCTCAGAGAGCCGGTTTTCAAGCAAAAATTCATCTCCGTTTTTCTTCAATACTGTTCTGATATAGCGATCCGTCATCAAATCTCCGAGAAAAATCAAAGAGACATCCTCTTCTTTTTCTATTGTTTTTCTCTCTGGCTTCAAAGTAGCTGAATAATCGGGAGCTTTTTCTGTTTCTTTTGTTTTAAAAGAGATAATCGAAAAAACAATTAAAATTCCCCCAATTAAAGCGGTTAAAGCAACTAAAAATAATGAATTTTTATAGGTAGGCCGCAAATTAGCAAATTATTTTTTAATTGCAAAGTGAAACTGTTTTTATAGACCTTCTCTTTGCAAATCTTCTATTAATTTTTTTTGGCTTCTGGAAAGCTTGGAGGGAACCTCTACTTTAATTTCTACAAAATGATCTCCTCTGCTAATGCTTCCAAATCTTCTGATGCCCTTGCCTTTTATTTTAAGAAAATCTCCCGATTGAATTCCGGCCGGAATTTTGAGTTTTACTTTTCCGTCGATGGTTTTGGTTTCTATTTTGTCTCCCAATACAGCTTGGGAGAAGTTAATTTTTTCTTTAGAGAAGATATCTCCATCTCTCCTGGTAAAAAGAGAATGCTCCTTGACATGAATTCGGACATAAAGATCTCCTGCCGGCCCACCAAATTCGGAGGCTTCCCCCATTCCGGAAACTCTAAGTGTTTGGCCGTCTTCTATTCCGGCCGGAATGTTGATTTTGGTTTTTTGGTAATCTCTAACCACTCCGTCTCCTCCGCATTCCGGACAGTTTTCTTCCGGCTCTCTGCCTTTTCCTTTGCACCTATCGCATATCTCGATTTGAGAAAATGTTCCGAAAAAGGTTTGCCTGGATTTTTTGATTTTACCGCTTCCCCCGCACTTGGAACACTCTTTTGTTTTCTTATTCTTAGCACCCGTTCCTTCGCAAGCCTGGCAAGTGGTTTTTTTGTAAAGATCAACCTCCTTCTCTACGCCGTTGGCCATTTCTTCAAAACTTATTTGGACATCTATCGCCACGTCCGATCCGGCTTTTTGCTCTTGAGCCGTTTCCGAGCCGCCAAAAAATTCGGAAAAAATATCCTCAAACCCTCCTCCTCCGCTTCTGAATCCGCTAAAGTCAAAACCCTGAAAACCTCCAAATCCGCCTTGGCCACCGGCTCCTGGGCCGGCTCCGGCTCCGGCTTGCGAGAAGGCGCTGCCGAATTGATCATATTGCTTCCTTTTTTGAGGATCGGAAAGCACTTGATAAGCTTCATTGGCCTCTTTGAATTTCTTTTCATCCCCCTCCTTTTTATCGGGGTGGTATTTATGGGCCATTTTTCTATAGGCCTTTTTAATTTCTTCCTGAGAAGCGTCTTTGGAAACGCCTAAAATTTCATAATAATCTTTCTCTGCCATATCGAAAATTTAATTGCTAAAATATAAAACTTTGGACTCGGCAGTCCTTTTGATTGATTAAAAACACCTTTCTAAAATCAAAATTTGCCGGAACAAAAAATGTAAGTTTTTCAAAAATTATTTGCTATTTTTTCTACGGCAAAAAATGCAGCATAATTCAAAATCGGCAAGAGCAAAGCTCTCATTTTCATAAGCTAATTTGCCAATCTAGCCTTTCTTAAAAAACAAAAATAATCCCCAGGCCAGCGAAGCCATAGCCAGAACGTCAAGAGCCCTGGGAAGAAATCCATTGGAAGTTACAAGATGAAGATTATTGGCGATTAAAAACAGTAAAGCCGCTACAAAAAAGCTTCCTTCTCTGGTCATAAGAGTAATTTAAACATTATTATTTAAAATGTCTGTTTGTCAAAAAGGTAGGCAAGAAGCAAAGAGTAAAAATTTAAAGTTCAGAAATTGGCGTTGCTTTGGCGTTTAATTATTTAGGAGCTTTAGCCTTGCCTTTATTTTATCCGCCTGTATGGCAAATCGCCTAAACTAATTCAATACGCTGTATGAAATTAACTCATCCTAATTTATTTTAAACCATAAAGCAAAAAAGGTCAAAAGCTTGAAATTATATTCTTTTCAGTTTATCATTTTCAATGAGCGTTGTTTGATAAAAATAGTACTGATTAATTTTTATGATAAATTTATTGTAATTAAATTTAAAAGTTTATGATCACGGCTAACGAATTAAGAAAGAAATTCCTAAATTTCTTTGAAGAAAAAAATCATTCCATTTTGCCTTCTTTCGGCTTAGTGCCGGAGAATGACCCTACTTCTTTGTTTATCAGTTCCGGGATGCAGCCCTTGGTTCCGTATTTAATGGGAGAAAAACATCCCAAAGGCGTTCGGCTGGCGGATGCTCAAAAATGCATTAGAACCATCGATATTGATGAGGTGGGAGACGTTACCCATCATACTTTTTTTGAAATGTTGGGAAATTGGTCTTTGGGAGATTATTTTAAAAAGGAATCCTTGGAATGGAGTTATGAATTTTTAACCTCTCCTCAGTGGATGGGCTTGGATAAAGCAAAATTAGCGGTTTCTGTTTTTGCCGGAGATGAAGACGCCCCTTTTGATAAAGAGTCTTACCAAATTTGGAGGGATTTGGGTTTTTCTGAGGATAGGATTGCCAAACTTCCCAAAAGTGAAAACTGGTGGGGACCGCCCAGTCAAACAGGGCCTTGCGGTCCGGATTCAGAGATCTTTTATTGGAGCGGTAAAGAAGCGGATTTGCCTCGAGTTTTTGATCCGGAAGACGATCGCTGGGTAGAGATTTGGAATAATGTTTTTATGGAGTATGAAAAAAAAGCGGATGGCAAATTTTATAATCTTCCGGCTAAAAACGTGGATACCGGAATGGGGCTGGAGAGAATGCTGGCAGTAATTAACGGCATTAAAGATGATTATAAGACGGAGCTTTTTTTGCCGATAATTAAAAAAATTGAAGAGATTTCCGGCAAGTCGTATGAGGAAGAATTTTATTCTATGAGAATTATTGCCGATCACCTCAAAGCCTCGGTGTTTATTGCGGCTGACGGAGTCATTCCTTCCAATAGCGAAAGAGGTTATGTTTTGAGGAGATTGATTAGAAGAGCGGTAAAAGAAGGGCACAAAATCGGCATAGAAAATGATTTTACTTTAAAAGTAGCCCAAAAGGCGGTGGATATTTATGAGGAATTTTATCCGGAAATTGGAAAATCAAGCATTCTGGAAGTTATTGAAGAAGAGGAAGCGAAATTCAGAAATACTCTACAAAAAGGGTTAAAGCAATTTAAGAAGATTGTTTCTAAAAAGGTGAAAGTGGCTTTGGTTTCGACTAACCCCAATAAAATAAAAGAATACAAGGAGTTGTCCGGAGACGGGGTTAATTTTGATTTTATTCAATCCGAACTTCCGGAGATTCAGGCCATCGAATCCAAAGAAGTTGCCGAGTATAAAGTTATTGAAGCCTATAAAAGGTTTAAAAAGCCCGTTATTGTAGAAGACACCTCTTTGCACTTGGAAGCTTGGAACGGTTTCCCCGGCGCCTTGGTTAAATGGCTGGTTAATTATTTAAGCACACAGGGCTTATTGGATTTAGCCAAAAAAGGAAAAAACAAAAGAGCGGTTGCCAAATGTGTAATAGCTCATTTCGACGGAAGGGAGATAGCTTTTTTTGAAGGGGCGGTTTATGGAAAAATAACTGATGAAAGATTGGGGCACTCCGGGTTGGATTTTGGTTTTGACCCTGTTTTTATTCCGGATGGATACAGTCAAACTTTTGCCGAAATGGGAAAAGAAAAAAACAAGATTTCTCACCGCTTTTTAGCTTTGCAAAAGTTTGCTCAAGGAAAACCGGATGAAATTAAAAAAGTTTCGGAAGGCCAAACTGTTTTGCCGGGAGAGTTATCCAACAAAATAACCGGAGAAGAGGCTTTTGATCTCTATCAAACTTATGGATTTCCGATTGAAATCGTGGAAGAGCTGGCCAAGGAAAAAAATTTGGTGGTCGATAAAGACGGTTTTTTCAAAGAACTTAAAAAGCACCAAGAGCTTTCCAGAACTGCCGGAGCGGGTATGTTCAAGGGAGGTTTGGCTGACACCAAGGAAAAAACCAAACAGTTACACACAGTGGCTCATTTGATGTTGGCCGGAATGAGAGAAATATTAGGTGGTCATGTTCAACAAAAAGGCTCCAACATTAACGGAGAGAGGCTGAGATTTGATTTTTCTCATCCGGATAAGCTTACTCTCGAGCAAGTTAAACAAATTGAGGATTTTGTAAACAAAGCCATTGCTGAAAAAGTGGAAGTTCGGGAGGAAGAAATGAGCTTGGAAGAAGCCAAAAAATCCGGAGCCGTTGGGGCTTTTGAGGACAAATATGGAGACAAAGTCAAAGTTTTTACTATCGGAAATTATTCCAAAGAGATTTGCGGAGGACCTCACGTTTCCAATACGGGAGAAATCGAAGGCAAATTCAAGATTAAAAAAGAACAAAGTTCTTCTGCTGGAGTAAGAAGGGTGAAAGCGGTTTTGGAGTAAAAGATTTCTTCCAAAACAATTTTGCTTCTTACGAAAAAATGCCTTGAAAGCCTCGGGAGAAACTCGAGAGGGCGGTTTATTTTTAAAATTAAATCAAAGTTATGATTTTGGGCGGATTACAAAAATTAACCCTAATTGATTATCCGGGGAAAATAGCGGCTACTGTTTTTACCGTAGGATGCAGTTTTCGATGTCCTTTCTGTCATAACCCAGAGTTGGTTCTTCCGGAGTGGAGCGGAGAGAGAGGCTCTATTTTCGAGGCGGATTTTTTCAAATTTTTAGATAAAAGAAAGAACAAACTGGAAGGCGTTTGCATAACCGGAGGGGAGCCTACGGTTCATAAGGATTTGCCTGAGTTTATGAGAAAAATTAAAGAAAGAGGTTTTTTGATTAAATTAGATAGCAACGGGACTCGTCCGGAAGTTCTGGAAAGGATTTTTAAAGAAAATTTGGCCGATTTTGTTTCGATGGACATAAAGAACTCTTTAGCTAAATACCCCAAAACAGCCGGGGTTGATGTCGATATGGACAAAATCAAGACCAGTATTAAGCTTATTCAGAATTCGGGAGTTGAATACGAATTTAGGACAACTGTAGTTCCCGGCTTTCACACCGAAGAAGATTTTAAAGAGATCGCCGATTGGTTAAAGGGTTCTTCAAAATATGCTTTGCAAAAATTTCGAGATGAAGGCAAGCTTCTGGATGATTCCATTAGAAAAGACTTGCAAAACCAAAAAGAATTAAGTTTAAATAAAATCAAGAAAAAGATTGAAGATTGTTTTGGAAAAGTGGAGGTGAGATAAAAAACGAAATCGTTTTATTAAGATTTTTAGCGAATTCAATTTTAAAAGTTATTTTGCGTTTAAAGCCTATTGAACAGGCAGAACTTGCTTTTTTAGTGAAAGTCGGGGCTTGTGCCGCTGAATTTATTTAAACAACTTTTATGAAAAATAAAAGCCAAATTAATTTAAAAAAATTTTTCAAGAGGTTATGGGAGTTACTAAAGCCCGTCCACAAGCAATTTTATAAATTATTTGCGATATTGGTTGTGCTGGAGGGCTTGAATTTGGCGGGACCTTATTTATTAAAGTTTATAATTGATGAAATTGCGAGCTTTAATCTTGACAAAGTGCCCTTATTGCTCGGATTGTCTGCCGGATTGTTTGTTGTTTACCAAGCCTCTTCGGCGGTTGATTATTTTGCGGATAAAAAGATATTCCAAATAATCATCCGAGCTTACGAATATCTTTTAAGCGCTTCCCACAAAAAGCTGGTTTTTTTGGATTTGGGTTATCACGAAAAGGAGAACACCGGTAATAAAATTTTAAAAGTTCAAAGAGGGGTGGACAGAATAAACGAGTTAATAGGAAATCTCTCCTGGGATGTTGTTCCTACGGTATTGCAGATTTTATTTACCACGGCTCTTTTGTTTTTTGTGGATTGGAGGTTTGGCATAATTTTTTCTTTTTTTGTGCCTCTGTTTATGATTTTAACTTTAAGATTAAACAAAAAAGTTTACCCCTATAGAAGAAAGCGCTTTGACGAAGAGGAGAAAGCCTCCGGGTTGATGGCTCAGTCCATTATTAATATTAATACTGTCAAATCTTTTGTTCAGGAGAGAAATGAAATCGATAATTACAAAAAAATTATTGAAAAATTTAAATTTAATCTTTGGAAAGAATTTGGCAATATTCTTAAATTTAATTACGGAAGGCACTTGGTAATTGATTCCGGAAGGATTTTAATGCTTCTTTTCGGGATTTATTTGGCTTGGAAGGGGTCTATTACTATAGGTAGTTTGGTATTTGTCATTACGGTAACGGAGAAGGCTATGTTTTCTCTTTTCCGAATTTCAAGACTTTATGATAGAATTATGGAAAGCTCGGAGCCGGTAGACAGAATTTATCGTCTTTTTCAAGAAGAGCCGGAAGTTAAAAATCCTCAAAATGGTTTAGTTCCGAAGAGTTTAAAGGGAAAAATAGAATTTGAAAAAGCTTCCTATAAATACAAAGATAGCAAAGAAAAGGCGTTGAAGGGTGTCAGCTTAAAAGTCTTGCCCGGTTGCATGACCGCTTTTGTAGGGCCTTCCGGCGGAGGGAAAACTACTTTGGCGAGGTTGATTTTTCGTCATTATGATCCTCAATCCGGCCGTATTTTGTTAGACGGGGTTGATCTGAAACATTATGATCTTTATGCTTTTCGCCGACATATCAGCATAGTTCCTCAGGAAGTAGAAATTTTCAATGTTAGTATTAAAGAAAACATCGCCTACGGAAACCCCAAAGTCTCTTTTCAAGAAATTAAAGCGGCCGCCAAAATCGCTAATGCTGAAGAGTTTATCAGTAAACTTAAAAAAGGTTATAATACTTTAGTGGGAGAAAGGGGTATTAAACTCTCCGGGGGGCAGCGTCAAAGAATCGGAATTGCCAGGGCTATACTATCCAACCCCAGGATATTGATTTTTGATGAGGCGACCAGCAGCTTGGATTCCGGCAGTGAGAAGCTGATTCAGGAAGCTTTGGACCAGGTGAGAAAAAACAGGACGGTTATTGTTATTGCTCATCGCCTTAGCACTATTAAAAAAGCCGATAAGATAGTGGTTATAGAGAACGGAAAAGTGGCAGAAGAAGGAAGCCATCATCAACTGGCTCAAAAGTCGGGAGGTCTGTATAAGAAATTAACCGGCCTGCAAAAATTGCATGATGTGGAATAAGTTGCAGCAAAAACTCTTTAAAGTAAAACGATTAAAATTCAATTTTTAAAAATTAATTCAAATAAATGCAAGAGAGAATTTATGTGGAGTTAAAAAAGATTAATACTCCCAAAAAAATCGATGGCAGCAAAAAGATGGGCAACACTTACCAGATTTTTGTTGGAGAAGATTTTAATCAAAATGATAGAAGGGATTTGGAGGATTTACTCAAAGAGATTAACTTCCAAATCACAAAAGACGGGATGGAACCGGTGGAATTTAGGACTATGGAACCGGAACTTAGAAGGGTCGGAGTTGACAAAAGGGCCGATATTAGGTTGATAAGATAAAAGAAAGGTCAAGTATTAAGGACCAAGGCGCAAGGCAAGGGTTTAAAAGGTTGATTATCAAATCTTAAAAGATAGCCCGGTGGAATTAAAACTGTTCCACTCGGGCCAGCCTGGTGGAACTTTCGCGATCCCGCAAGTCAGGGCTGATTTGCCGGATTTAAATTGTCAATAAAGAGCTAAGTTTTTATTCTAATCAAAACTTAACTTTAAAGGACTAAATCAAAATGTCAAGAATTTATGTTAAAGTTACGCCCAACTCCTCTCGGGACAAGGTAGAGAAACTGGAAAACGGCAATTACAAGGTTTGGGTAACCGTGGCTCCGGAAAAGGGCAAGGCCAACAAGCGGGTAGTAGAAGTGATAGCTAATTATTTAGGAATATCTAAAAATAAGCTGACTATTATTGCGGGAAAAACCTTCTCTCAAAAAATAATTGAAATATTAGAATGACTGCGCAGGACTTGATTTATGTTTAGCAAAATACCTTTTCAAACTCTCGAAAAGATTGCCAAATATTCTCCTCCGCCGGCTCCAAAAGATAGAATTTAAACATTTCTTAAAATTCTAAATACCGGCATACAACTTAATGACTTAATTTGGCAGTAAAAAAGGGCAGAGGCAAAAAAGGAAGGAGTTAAAATCAAAGGTGGTGTTGAAATACATAGGAGGGAATAAAGATTAAGTGTGAGTTTTGGGATTTAAGAAGCAAATGGAAATAAGCTATTCCAGAATTTTTTTATGGTTTTTGGTTAGCTTTATTTTATCTGCCGCTTTTGAATTGTTGGCGGGGCTGCCTATTTGGGTTAGCTATTTTTTTCTAATGGGAGCCATTGCTTGCTTGCCTTTTATTTTTAAAAGTTCCAAGGCGGTCTTTTTATTTTTTATTCTATTGGGAATTTTTTTGGGTTTTTGGAGGACTTCCGGACAATTGGAAGAAATTTATCCTCGAAGTGAAGAAAAATACGAAGGTTTGGTTTATGTTTCTTCTTTGCCGGAAGAAAAAAGCGATTATCAAAAAGTGGTTTTTTGTCCGGCAGAGGAAGAAACTAATAAGGGTGAAGTTTTCGTTTCTCCCGATTGTCGGGAAAAGTTTATTTATTATGCTTCCGGTGAAGAGGTTTGGGATTTTGGACAAGTAAAGCGAGTATTCTGCCAATTGGAGAATCCGGAAAATAAATATCCCAAATTTAATTATATCAAATATTTGGCAATGGATGATATTTATCAAGTTTGCCAAGATTTATCGGTCAGAAAAGACCAAGAAGAATTTCACATAACCGGATTTTATAAATACAAAACAATTTTATTTGAAAATATTTTTAAAGTTAGAAAAATATTGGAGAATAAAATCAGAGAAGTTTTTTCCTTTCCGGAGTCAGCTTATCTGGCGGGTTTGTTGTTGGGAGGAGAGGACAGGTTGCCCGAAGACGTGAAAGAAGACTTCCGAGAAACGGGGACTACCCATACGGTAGCGGTCTCCGGTTTTAATATTACTGTTTTGGCCGGATTTTTTGTCTGGCTGGGAGTGATGATAGGTTTGTGGAGGCAGAAAGCTTTTTGGCTGGCGGTTTTCGGGATAGCTTTTTTTGTTTTGATGATTGGTTCTCCCGAGTCGGCGGTGAGGGCTGCTATAATGGGGATCTTAATTTTGTGGGCCAGCAAGAGGGGCCGGCTTGCCAATTCTATTCGAGCTATTATTTTGGCGGCTGCGATAATGATCTGGGTTTCTCCTCTGATAATTTTTTATGATGCCGGTTTCCAACTTTCTTTTTTGGCGGCGGCTTCGATTGTTTTGGTTTATGAGCCTTTGTCTAAGAAATTTAATGTGCAAAACGATTTCTTGGAATTGAAATCTATTTTGCTGGTAACTTTTTCTGCTCAAATAGGAGTTTTGGGAATTTTGATTTATAGTTTTGAAACTTTTTCTCCTATCTCTTTTTTAGCCAATTTAATTATATTGCCGGCTATTCCGGTTATTATGCTGGGAGGGTTTGCCTCTGTTTTTATGAGCTTTTTGTTTCCTTTTCTTGGCAATGCTTTGGCTTTGCCGGTGGATTTAGCCTTGGCTTTGGAAATAAAAGCGGTTAACCATTTAGCTGAAATATCTTGGTCGGAGATTGAGATCGGAGACGTAGGAATTTATTGGCTGATGGGGTATTATGCCTTTTTTGCTTTGTTTGTTTTTTGGCTTAAAAGGGAAGAGGCTGAGAAAGTAAAGAAAGAGGGAGGCGAGAATTAAGAATTAAGTAAGGGGCAAGAGGTTGAAAGCCTGAGTAACCGGGGTGAATGTCAGATTGATTTCAAATGAAACAATATCTAATTTTTACTTTTGAACTCCCGATCTGCTTGTGGATAACTATTGTTATTTTACTTAACAAACTTTTTGATTTATACTAAAATAAAAGTAAGCTGAAACCACTGAAAAACACCCTACCCCCGAACCTTAAAAAATGTTACAATAGAA
>CAZDHE010000012.1:0-29587 GCA_964505305.1 uncultured Bdellovibrionales bacterium | reverse complement strand
AAATATTCCTCTGTTTGAACCAAAGACTTGACAAATTGTTATAGCGGGACTTTGAAAAAAGAGGAAATAAAAAAGTATATCTTAATTCAAGCAAATTAAGCAATTCAATAAATCTAAAATGGGCATTATAACCAAAGAATTGGCCGGTTTATTGACGATCGCCGGGTTAATTACAATTTTAGCATTAAATTTAATCTTTATCCAGCCGCTGTCTTTCTCTTTAATGCTGGCAGGTATTTTAATGCTAATAACTATCTTTCTATACAACCCCGCTTGGGGACTTTTCTTATTTCTTTTTGCCCGGCCGGCCTTGGACAGTTTTAGTGAAGCTACTAGTATAAGATTGACCGAGCAAATATCTCTAAACGCCGCCGCCGGCTTGGGACTATTAATGATTATACTCTCGATTATCTTCTTCTTGAAAAACTACTCTCCAATTAAAAAAATCCCTTTAAAAAAGTTTTGGTTTCTTTATCTAACTGTTATCGCTGCAAGTATATTTTTTTCCATAGAAAAAATTACAAGTTTCTATGAACTTTTAAGGCTAATAAGTATACTTTCTATTTTCAGTTTATCTTTTGCCATTTCTTATATACAAAAAAGTCCCCGCATTATTTTCCAGGCCGTTTTGGCTTCTTCAATCATTCCCCTTTTGTCCGGATTTTACCAATTTCTAACCCAGTCGGGAATCAGCCAAACCGTCGGCTTGGAAAGCCGCATCTTTGGAACTTTTTCCCATCCTAATTCTTATGCCGCTTTTCTGTTAATTGTCTTTGCCTTAAGTCTTTATTTCTTTTTCTATCACCGAAATGACAAAGAAAAAAATAAACAGGAGAAAAATAAATACATCCAATATTCACTAATAACTCTATTCGTGTTTTTTCTTCTTTTGGCCACTTTCAGCCGAGGAGCTTGGCTGGCCTTATTGGTTTTTGGAGTAATCTTGGGAATACTCAAGAAACCTCGAATTTTAGCCTATATCGCTATTGGAATCCTGCTTGCAGTAATTGTCTTTGAACCGGTCAGGGATAGGGTTGAAGATCTTTATAATCCGCCCATTACCGGATCCGTCTATTGGAGACTGGAACAATGGACCAATATGTATTCCCTTTTTACAGAAAGACCTTTCACCGGCTATGGAGCCGGGACGGAAACCCTGGTCCACGAAAGAGAATTCGGCTTCTATGCCGGCAACCCCTATACTCACAACGATTTCCTTAAAAACGCTTTGGAGGCCGGCATCTTCGGCGCCATTTCCTACGGCTTGCTTTTATTGGCGGTTTTATGGAAATTATTCTTTAATTTCAAAAACGCCGCTGAAGAAAAAACTAAAACTTTATTCCTTATCCTACTAGCTCTTTTTACAGCTGAAATCGCTTTCGGCATGAGCAGCAATATTTTGCGCAGCACCGCGGTCCAGTGGCCCCTCTGGGCGCTAATCGGCAGCGCGCTGGCGATTCCTCTTTTCAAGTCTAAAAACAAATAACAAAAAACACGCTTGCCAAGGCTCAACTTTTTTCTCAAGGTTGAGCCTTTGGTTTTATCCAATTAATGTTGCAATGCCCCGGTAAATTAAGTTTTTTGAAGCGGCTTTCCCTCAAAAGGACTAATCTATCAAATGCGCGTAACATCAGTTATTTAAATAAAAAAAACCGGGAAAGCTCAGCTGAGCGATCCCGGTCCATAACTTCAATCATTTAAACTGAAATACCCTCCTCGTCTTAGTGTTGCCAGAATTTTCATTGGAAAATTCTCTCCAGAGATGAAACTCTCCAGAATTATTCCCCCAAAGATCATCAAGATCCTCTTCAGAGGGAACATAACTCTTTACGACAGAGTCGTAAGAGTACATAGTGTCCCCTTCCTTTTTGACGATCTTCCATTTGTATCCGTTACCGGATACAAAGACTTCAGCGCCCCAGCCTTCGGGGAATTCTTCCCAAAAACCGGACACACCCCAGTCACCATGAAGATTGTCTTCAAGAGAAGGGCGAGGTTGAGGATTTTCCTTTTCTCCCTTGGTAATAACCAAATAAATATCATAATCCCAACCGTCCCTCTCTAGAGAGTCTAATAAGTGTTGCATATCCGGAACACAAAAATCCGATCCCGGATCTACAATAGAGACAAGTCTTTTTCCGTCTTTTTGATAAAAATCGAGTTTGAACATATCCTCTTCTTGCCAATCCATCTTGGCGCCAAATACTTCCTTCGCCCGCTGCTCTAACAGAATCTCATCAAACCCTGCCTGAGCAGAAGAAAAGAAAAGGACCAAGCCTACCAAAACTGCCACTGAGAATAAAGTTTTACTCCTCATAAGTTCCTCCAGATTTTGATGTTAAAGAACATTAAACTTTCCACTAAGTTTTAAACCGTAACATAGAATTTAAAAATTGTCAATAAAAAACCGGGAAAGCTCGATTGAGCGATCCCGGTCAGATAAATTCTACCAAGGTAAAAAAATTTACTTAAAAATAAACACCTCCGTAGTATATGTTTCTCCGGCTTTTGTCTCCGGCTCATCATCCCAGGAAACAAAATTGCCGGAATTATTTCCCCAGCGCTGATCCAGCTTGGCTCCCGTGGCCGGAGAGCTTCTTTTTACTGAGTCATAAGAGCACATTTTACCGCCCGACCTTTTGACTATTTTCCATTTATAGTCATCAGTTCCTTTTTTCTGAACCTCCTCTACTCCCCAGTAACCATCAGAAAATTCTTCCCAAAACCCGGAAACATTCCAGCACCCATGTGCTTCATCTTCTATTGATGGTTTTGGGAAATTATCGTTATCGTCTTGAAGCAATAAAAGATTGATGGCGGCTGTCGGCGCTCTTGCTTCTACGAAAATCCTTACGGTGTCGTAGTCGCCGTTGTCTCCGCCGGGAAATTCTTTCCAGAGGCGGAAGTTTACTCCGCAATCCTCACCCCATAGATTATTAACTTGGCCAACAGTGGGAATGTAGCTCCTTTTTTCGCATTTATAAGGAACTATTATTTCCCCTTCCCTCTTAACAAGTTTCCACTTGTAGAGGCTCTCCTCTTTCTGCTGAATTTCCACTCCCCAGAAACTGCCGGGAAAGTCTTTCCAGCTTCCAGTGGCTTCCCAAGGATCATCCGAGCAAGTCTTGGAAATATCTCCGGCCATGCACACTTGGCAAGCAAGCACTAAACCGCTAATCACTACCGCCAAAAAAATTCGATTTAAGATTTTCATGGCATGCTCCTTTTTTGAAAGTTGAGGTTAAGTAAAGAACTGATGGCAAATTATAGCATTAAAAGCCAATTTTGTCAATAAAAAACCGGGAAAGCTCGATTGAGCAATCCCGATTGCGGCTGGTTAGAGGTTATTGAATTTTGTTCACCATATACGTCCGATGCTTCCCTCCATCTCCCTCGGGAAGCTCCCAAGAGCGAGCCGGTTCCAAAGACTCTCCTTTACCCAAAAGAGAGCTGGCATCGGAGCCGGAGATTTTTTGGTCATCCCAAAACCGCTGACAACTGGGCTTAATCCAGCCATCTTCCTTCAAAACCCGAACAGCCTTATACTGTCGGGTTTTGTTGGGACGATATTTGAACTCCACATACTCTCCGTCAGGAAGAGTAGTCCAAAAACCGGAGGCTCTGAAAGGCTCTTCATCACAATCTACCGAACTGACCTCATCACCCCCGGCAGTTTTGTAGACCGTCTTGGTCTTAGTGACTGTTTTAGGTTTCTGAGTCAACTTCTGCTCGAGCTGTCCAATGTAAGCCTCCTGAGCATGAAGCTCCCGAGTGACCACCTTCTTGGCTTCGACAAGGTCGGCGACCAACTTCTTGGTCTCGACTAATTCGGCCTTCAGGTGGTCAATCTCGGCCTTCTTGGCCTTGAGCATCTGGGTTTCCAATTGCTCAATCTCGGCTTTCTTGGCGTGAAGCTCATTTACCAGCTGAGTGTTAACCCGCTGAAGCTCCACGTTACTCTCTTTGATATTAGCAACGCGGGCTTCAAGCTCATCAACCTGAGCCAGCTGGGTTTTTAGGCGCTTCGCGGACACAGTGTCCGCAATTACCTTATTTACCCTTACATTTTGATCCTTGGAATCATAGTACTGCTTCCGGATCTGGCGGCCCTCTTTGAGCGCCGCTTGCATCTCCTGCGGAGTCTGGGGGTGCTCAAGCTTCGTCCCGGCCGGCAGGTTTTCCAGCTGATCCGGACACAAATCATTATGCCCGGCAATCAGCCAGGGATTCCATCCCTGGGAATTGCAGTAGGAGATAAGTCCTTCGCCAGCCGGCAAGGAACCCTCGACCACAACTCCCAAAATATCCACGATATTTTGGGTATCCCCCTGGATAGACCCTATCTGCATTTTGACTTCATCCATAGTCTGGTCAAAATGCTTTTCGGTTAATGCCGTCGAATTCCCGGCATCAGCCAAGCTGATACCGGAAAAAGCCACCAAAAAACAAAAAATCAAAGCGCGTTTCAATAACATTTTCATAACTCCTCCTAAATTGGTTGAATTTTTCTTCAAAATAATCCTCTAACCGCCGCGCTTCATTATTGTTTTAAGTCAAACAATTCCAAGGCGCGGCGGTCAATATATATTTTCAAAGTTCTATTGCCCCTAATAAGGCTTTCAAAGACTCAAGAGACTCAAGTCATTATAGGGGCTGTTTCCAAGCACCATTTCGTTACGAAATTTCTGATTTTTTAGAAAAATTTTTCAAACAATTTTTGCAGCTTTAGCAGAGCTAAGGCAAAAAAATTTTTGGAAAATTTAGCAAAAAGGGTGAAATTGCAGTAGGAATGGTGCTTGGAAACAGCCCCCTAAAAGCCCTCCCGATAAAAATCGGGAAGAGCATAAGCTATAAATCCCCTTTTAACAATCTATTTAAACGCTCTTTAATCTCTTCTTCAGTGGCTTCCTGATTTTCCTCTTTTTTTTCCTCATTTTGACTGGAATTTGCCAATTCATCCAATTCTTGAGTAGAGATAAAACCCTTCTCTTTTTCGGATCTGGTGTCTTCTTCTCCGGCGAAAATTGCGTTCAAATCGCTATCCTCCAATGTGGGTAAATTCATTGGAGCGCCCGCCTTTTTAGAACTTCCGGGGAATTGCTTGGAGGTCTCTTTTTTGGGGAAACTATAATCTTGGGAAGCTTCTTCCTGAAAAGAATTCTCTTTCTTTGAGTCGCTCTGCTTCATCGAAGAATCTTTTTCTTCTTGTTGAAAATAACCTTTTTTTCTTCTAAACATCTTCCCCGCAAGAGCTCCGCCGCCTCTTTTTTCCCAAAATCTCAAATCAAAGTTATCAAGATAATAAACCGCCGCCAAGGACCCTACTAAACCGAGAACAAATCCCAACAAAGTATTTATTAGCAAATTCGGCTTAGCGGGTTTTTGAGAGGTAATGGGACCGCTAATTGTCTTTATTTCTACTGAATCGCCGCCGCCATGGTATTTATCTCCACGAACATTTAAGCTCCAGGCCACCGAATCGGCCAATCTTTTGGCTTCTTGTCCTGATTTGTCAAAAACGGTTATTTCCAAAATTCCGGTGTTATTAATCTTATCAATATCCACCGCCTTGCTCCAGGCCTCCATTTTTTCCTCTGAACTCTGAGGAAACTCCTTTTTCACTTTTACAGGAGAATCCAAAACATCTTTCAAGAAAGAATCCGTATAAACAACCTTGGCAATAATATCACTCAAATATTCAGCCGATTTAGCCGCGGAAAAAGCGTCCACCTTCTCGGAAGAATGATGTTGAATAATAATCATCCTCACCTTAGAACTGTACTTAGGCGGAATAAAAGCGGAAATAGAAAAAACAAGCGCCGTGACCAGAAAAGTAATCAAAGCAATTGTTTGCCACTTGTTTCTAATTTTTTGAAAAAATTCTTTCATATATAAAGTTAATACTAAATCACAAAAACTAAATTCCCGATTTATTTCCCAAAAAACACTTCCTATAATTTTTTAAATAATTACGGGAAAGACTTTCCCCCAAAAAGACCGGGGTAATCTTTTTCATAAAATAATCCCCCGCTTTAATTCTGACCTTGCTCTCTTTTTGGTTTATAGCCTTAAACTTGCTCTTGGAAATGTAATCTTGAAAACCATAAAGCATTGCTATCATAAAACCATATCTTCCATCTAAAAATCCCAACCTAAAGACGTACATCCATAAAAATCTTAAAAGAGGACTAAACGGGATGAAAAACCAGATGTCCTTAATAATCGCTTTAAAATAATAGAAATTGGTAAAAAATTTCTTCCAATCCATTTCAATCCCTTTATCTAATATTTTAATCATATAATTAGCTTGGTAATCGCTATATCTTTCAAATCTTTCGAAAAATTGCCCAAAATCCCGGTCGCTAAAATGCAAAATGTCTCCGTCCTCCGGAGGAATATTTTTAACTTTGCTTTTATCTAAAACGATATGAGCGTGAACATCCCTGTCTTCATACCGGCAGCTTTTTTTGAAAAATCTAATATTGTGAAGAGGGTATCTTCCTCCCCATCTCAAAAACTTGCCAAAGAAAAAATGCTTTCGGGCAATGCCGTAACCGTCAAAAGAATCCAACTCTTCCGAGGCCAATAATTTCTGAAGCGTGCTTTTAAGTTTTTCAGTTACCACCTCATCGCTGTCCAAAAGCAAAATCCAGTCATTTCTTGCCTGAGGAATAGCCCAGTTTTTCTGTTTAGCGCTATAGATATATTTATGCGCCAAATATTTAGCGCCCCACTTTTGAGCAATTTCTTTCACCTTGGAGGAGAAAGAAGAATCCACCACTAAAATCTCATCCGCCCAAGCGACAGACTGAATAGCGCTTTCCAACATATCCGCATCTTTTTCCATAGTAGGAATAATAACGGAAATTTTTCTGGAAATCAGACTCATAAAAGTTTGATTTGAAAATTTAACGCTTTAAAACAATAAATTTATTTAAAGCCTTGCATTATAGCATATTTTTTAAAAATGTCAAATTTTTGTATTAGATGAATACTTTTTAGACACTTTGTCATATTTTTGAACAAATTCAATAGGAGCTAAATAATCTAAAGATTGGTGAGGTCTATTAAAATTATACTCCACTAACCATTGAGTTAATCTTTGATTAAATAGTTTGACATCATTGGTGTAATTTCCTAATTGAATAAATTCTTCTTTAAGGGTTCTGTTAAATCTTTCACAAACTGCATTGTCTTTAGGAGTTCTTACTCTGGAATAATATCTATTTAAGTTTAAATCATCACAAGCTAAACTGAAGTATCCGGCAAATTCACTTCCATTATCTGTTTGAATATTTTCTATTCTTTCATCTAATAAGCAGTAAAGTTTTTCCAGAAAATCTTTAGCTTGAAGTGAGCTATGGTTTTTATACATTCTAGCATAAGCTACTTTAGCATATTTATCTATGGCTGTTAGGATATATCTCTTGTTTCCATTGCAGTGTTTTACTATAGCATCCAAACAAATCAAATGTCCTGTTTTAGGTTTCTTTTTTAATTCACTAATTCTTTTCTTTTGCCTAGATTTAAGCCTTTTATTAACAGTTTGCTGTTTTCTTTTAGGGTGATAATATATACCGGCTGTTTGAATAATGCATTGAATTTTCCATAAACTAATCTTGTTATCTTCCGGGTAATGTTTTCTGTATTTTCTAAGAATCTTTTCTTTTCCATATCTTAAATATTTTTTTCTTAATTTAGCTACTCTCTCATACTGAACATTAGTGTATTCTTTTTGTCTGGTTTTAATAGGAGCAGTAGAATCGTTTTCTAAGGTTCTAAGATTATCTTCGTCAAACTTGTTTTTCCAATAATACCAAAGTGATCTTTCTATGCCAAAATGCCTGCAAGTTAGTTGAGCATTTTGATTAGCTTTAGCTTGATAATAGATAAACCATTCCAATCTTACTTTTGCTTTGGAAGAAAGTTTTAACTCTTTAGCTATCTTTCTCCATCTTTCATATTTATCTTTACTTAATTTAATGTTTGGGATCAAATAATACCCTGCTTGCTTGGCTTTCATTTTTTTAAGAAACATTTTAATTTTTAGATTTCATTTTAACATGAGTGTCTAAAATGTTTCTCATCTTGTTCAATTTTTTAAGCAATACTTTCATCAAACCACTTTAAAAATGAGATTATCAACCTCTGAAAATTATCTACTCATCAATAATCAATCCCCGGCAAATAGCTATTTTTGTTATTTTGATTTATTAAGCTCATGACTTGGAAGACGGTGAGAAAAATGTAAAATTTTTATCTACCTACTTGGCAGACAAGTGTTTTGATATTTGATTTTATTTAGCATTTCCCTTGAAAAATTATTCAATGATGTTATTTTTAATCAAGGAGAATCGGTTCTTTCTAAACAATATAAGAGGAGGGGGTTGGATAAAAGCGATTTGGATGGTTTTATCAAAAAAATTGGGAAATGATAGCAAGTCAATAAACCCGAATAACGGATTCCGTTCCGGGATTTAACTGGATTTGACCCCCTGAATCTCAAAAATCTGGCAAAAAGCATCAATCTAAAGCTCAAGCCTATGTATTTGATAAAAAGAAGAAGTACTTTTTAGAAGCTGCCTTTTTATGGTGTATTTTATGGCAACGTAATTGAAAGCATCGGCTAAAAAAGGAGGAGTTATGAAATGCAAATTTATCGTGAAGGGAATAAAAACCTTAGAATATCGGCTGACAATCGAAGGCTCCTCACTAATTGCTAAAATTTTGATTGTTAATTTTGTCAAAAAGAATCTAACTGCCAAACAGGCAAACAAAACCAGAGATTGCAGCTTTAAGAGAGCCGAAATAAAGCAAGAAATGAGCAATTGGCTGAAAAATAACCAGAGTTGCTCTTGTCCCTTGAGAAGTTTTTGTGTCGATTTGGTGGTTTATTTTGAAGGGGAAGCTTTTTGCTGTAATCACTGTCGGTATTTTCAAAAGGAATTTTCTTTGACGGAGGACAAGATAATAGAATCCCTCCCTCGGTACACAGAAAGAATTGAAATGGTTAAAAAAGGATTGGTTGAAATAACTATTTTAAATGAGAAAGAGATAGATATAATTGAATGCCAACTTTTAGACAAGAAAAGGAAATTAGTGCCACAGGATTTATGTCAACCTGCGTAGTGTATTAATTTAAAAAACCGATTCATCGAATCGGTTTTTTTCTTCGTCATTCATTTTTTTGCTTCTTTTCGGAACCTCTTCTTGAAGTTTGACTTTAGCAATCACTGCAACGTTTAGCCTTATATGTTGACTTTTTTTCTTTTTTAGGCTATAATTAGCATTTGTTCTTTGCATATGTTTTTTATGTGTTATAATTTAATAAAAGGAGGTCTATAACACTTAAAAATAAAAAATGGAAAAACAATCAGCTGGCAAGATCAATAGCATCTTGAACAGAATGAATTCGACTTCAGGGCCTGCCGAGAAAAAAATAGAGGAGGAGGCTCCCAATCTTCAACAAAGGATTGAAAAAATGAGCGACAAGCCGATCAGGGAACAAATGCAAGAAGCCGAGAAGGTGGCCGCGCAAATAAAATTTGCAAAAGAAGTTTTAGATGAAGTCAAAAGTTATCACGAAAAAGATAGTATTAATTCAGAAATTGTTGCGAGCTTTTTGGAGACCAGACAGGACGAAGACGGTCTAATTAGCGAATCTCCTCATTCTGAGCCAATTGACGCAGCTAGGCTGGGAAGTATGATCCTCATTTTAGCTGAAAAAGAAAAACAGCTTCAATAAGAAGCGTAATGGTTGTTAAAGCCTTGGTCTATTATAGATCAAGGCTTTTTTGTATCTAAAAAAATCTCAAAACAAAACATTCCCGCTTGCCTCGCTTGGAAGGCGTATGCCAGCCGGTAAGCTTAGCTGCCAACTGAATCAGCTTTTCCAATTTTTCCAATTTTTCTTTTATCTCCAGTCCTGCTTCCTTTGAAGGAATTTGCAATTCAACTTTTTCTTTTTTTACACCGATAGGCTTCACCTTTTCGCCAAAAAACTTCAGCAATGAAACCGGCCCTTTCAGGTCTTGAGGGTAAATCAGCAAATCATTTCTTTCGACCAAACATTTTAGCTCCTCATTCTCTTCTTTGTCTCTGCCAACAACTAACAAAACGGGACTTTTGTCTAACCAAAACCAATACAATCTCCCTTTTTTGAGCAATTCGATACCTTCCACCCCCAGATTCGGCACCATTTGCAAGGCCTTCGAAAGTCTCTGACTAAATCCGGGATCAGTTAAAAGACATCCTCCGCCGGGACTCTCGTATTCTTTTACACTGAATTCTCTAATTAAATTGTTTTGTTTTTCCCTGCTTCTGCCATGAATGTCCAAGAGCCCCTCCCTGTTAATCAAGCCCTGTTTTTCCATAGAGGTTTCCTCTAACAACTTGGCAGAGAGAGGCCTCAAAACTTCTACTCCGGCTTTTTTTTGGATCTGATTCAACGCTTTTTTATTTTGGGAAAAAGGTCTTTGCCCCAAAACCTCTCCGGTGGCCAAAAAATCGAAATCATTTTCTTGAGCAAATTTGCTCGCCCGTTTTATCATTAAAGTATGGCAATCAATGCAGGGATTGAAATTTTTACCAAATCCGTTCTCGGGATTTTTGACTAAATCAATCATTTCTTCACTGATGTCTTGAACGTGCAATTTTATACCGTTCTTCTCTGCCGCTATCCTGGCTTTTTTGCAGTCAAAAAAATTGCTCTTAAAGCAAATCGCTTCCACAATTATGTTTTGTCTCCCTAAAATCTTAGCCGCCAGCAAAGAATCCAGCCCGCCGGAGAAGAGAGTTAAACCTTTTGGCATAAAAATATTTGGAAAATTAGTTTATTAAACGATATAATATAAGTAGATAGATGGTAGATACAAATGGATATATATTCCATTCCATTGTTAAATTGTTTCATTGCTAATTAAAATTAACAGGAAATTGTAGAAATTCAAAAAGATTGAGAAATTTATTAATTAATCGGTTTAGAAATTCTTAAAACCTGTGCCATAGTAAATCAATTCGTTTTAGACATCCAAAAAAGCACTGTTGCGTAACCTCTACATTTTGCAATCTTATCATTCTTTTATCAGTCATTCAAGCCGGGCGATACCTGCAAAACCGACCAGACAAAAACCCGGGCCGCCTTTTGGCAGCGCCGGGCTTGTTTTTTGTTGCGTGACTAGAAATAACTTGAGCCGTCCCAGCAATGCGTGCAAAGCCTTTCTTTGGGAAGGCCGACAGAGTCCACCAGATCGTTTATTTTTTGATATTTAAGGCTTGTCAATCCAAGCTCTTTCCGAATCAATTCAATCATTTGCTTATACTCTTCGGAATTTTCATCAGTGAATCTTTTTACCTCCTTTTCATGAGATTTTCCTACAACTTGCTCAATCGCCCGCCTTCCGATAAGGTCAAGCGTGGTGCGGGATTGGGAGAAGTTGAGAAACTCACACGGATAGATAAGAGGCGGGCAAGCGGGCCGCATGTGAATCTCTTTCGCTCCCAGCTCAAAAAGTTTTTTCGCGTTGTCTTTGAGCTGCGTTCCCCGAACGATAGAGTCTTCGCAGAAAAGAAGCCTCTGCTTAATTAACCGATCAATGGGAATCAGCTTCATTTGGGCGATTAAATCGCGGATCTTCTGTTCCTGAGGCATAAAACTCCTGGGCCAAGTAGGAGTGTACTTAACAAAAGGCCTCCTGTAGGGAATTTCTCTGCAATTGGCATAACCAATAGCATGAGCCAATCCGGAGTCGGGTACGCCTCCCACGCAATCAACTTCTACATCATCGTTAAGCGCAAGTTTTTCTCCGCAAGCATATCTGGCTTCTTCCACATTAATCCCCTCGAAAGATGATGCCGGAAAACCATAATATACCCACAAAAAAGCACAAACTTGCATTTCTTGGTTGGGCGCTCTGAGCCTCTCCAGTCCATCAGGAGATATTAATATGATTTCTCCCGGCCCGACATCCCTAATCGATTGAAATCCAAGATTGGGAAAAGCGCAATCCTCAGAAGACGCCGCGCAGGCATTGTTTCTTTCCCCAATGGATAAACAAGTCCTTCCCAGTCTGTCTCGAGCAGCGTAAATGCCTTCTCTGGCCAATAAGAGAATAGTGCAAGATCCTTCGATTCTTTTTTGGGCGTACTCGATTCCCTCAACAAAAGAATCTTTTTCGTTAATCAACTTGGACACCACCTCTGTTGGGTTTATCCCGGTTGGGCCGATTTCAGAAAAACACTTTTTGGATTGAATAGCTTCTTGAGCCAATTCTTCCAAGTTATTGATTCTTGAAACAGTAACTATTCCGAACAACCCCAGATGAGACTGAGCCAAAATGGGCTGATCTTCATAGTCGCTGATTACTCCTATGCCGCTTCTGCCGGAAAAACCTTTCAAGTCAGCTTCAAATTTTGTCCTGAAATAAGAATTTTCCAGACTGTGGATCTTCCTTTTGAAGCCTTTTGAATTAGAAAAAGCCATCCCGCCGCGCTTAGTTCCCAAATGAGACAAATAATCAGTTCCGTAGAACACGTCGCTGACACAATCCTCTTTGGAAACGCATCCAAATATACCGCCCATTTTAAACCTCCCTTGAATCAATTTATAATCTAAGGTGCAATCCAATTATAACTCATGCTATGCCCACTCGAAAATTATCCCCTTTAAAGAAGAACCGGAAATTCGGCTACTTCAATTAACAGCGACTATTAATTTTCCTCAGACATAGAACTTTATAAACTTTCCACTTTATAAACTCAAACATGTTTAAATGTTTAAATGTTCGTATGTTTAAATGAAATTTACCAGCTTCCTCCGCCTCCGCCTCCAAAACCGCCGCCGGAAGAGCCGCCACCGCCAAAACCGGAAGATGATGAAGAACGGGGAGGGTTGGAGACTGCTTTAGCGGCACTAGAAAAATTATTGTCTAGAGAACTCGCCAGATAACCTGCATAAAAAACCTTGTTTTGATTAGACTCATACCATTCCGGCTTTTTCTCATAAATTCCCTCAAAGGCTTTTGCCCATTTATCCGCCATTCCAAACACCATGGCATAAGGCAAATATTTTTCAAATAAATTTTCCCTCTCCTGAAATCTAACCCTGTATCTTTCAGCAGTTTTAATGTAATTTTAAAATCCCTTAGTTTTCCAAAAAGCCTCCGCTCCCGTTTTAGTTTTTTTGGACATAAACAAACCAAAAACAATTACTACAATAGCGCTCAGAGCCAGCCCGACCATAAAATCAATCCTTCCGGTAAAAAAACCTACTATCACAAGAGCTCCGCCAAAAACAAAATAAAGCCCCTTCTTGTGAAATGCTCCCACATAAAAATAACCCCGGCCTTCTATTCTTTTTCTTATAGATTTTTTTGCTTTTTCGACATCGCTATGAAAATTTTTTAGCTGCGAAATTTTGACTTTTTCTCTTTTTCCTTCATCAAAAAGTCCGTCCAAAATATTTTTTTCATGTTGAGTTAAATTTTTATCGTCCTTATACTCCTTAAGTTTAATCAGTTCATAATCGCCGGAATATCCGAGTTTGGATTTTTTATAATAGCTAAAACCTAATATACCCGACACAACAAGAAAAACAATTCCCGGCAAAACAATTGAATTGTTTTCTCTAAAAAGAGAAACTATCACTACAATTCCCATCAACCCGGGAATCATCAACGAAATCAAAATAAAAATTCTTTTAATCCAAATTCCAATATTGGTTATTAAATCTTTCTTTTCTATTTCTTTTATCTTCAAAAAACCCTTGACCGCCAAATTGACCATATCGGCAGCCACAAACTGATTGGAATATTTCTCCCGCATTAAATAACCCGCCTCCCCGGGAGTTAAATTATCCGGAATTTCATATTGAGAGATTGCCGGCCTGGCCAGATTTATTTCTCTACCTTTGCCTAGCCAAAGCCAAAACATCAACATCAAAACCGGTAAGGGCGTTAAAAATCCCCAATTATCAAAAAATAACTTAAAAAGATTCTCTTTCCAGCCCGGCTCTGTTATAAAACCTTTGGGAAATTTGACCGCGATAGTCATCCCTTCATTGGCTTCCAATGAATCCTCCGAATAAAAGTCAACTCCGGCAGTAACATCTTTTGATTTTATTTTTTCAAAATAACAATCGCTTGCCTTACTTCCGACTTCACCGGTGAAGCAGTTTAAATCCTCCTTTTTTATATCAAGATTACCCGGGAAAGCCACCCTTGCCTTGGCTTGGTTTATAGAAGTCGGCCAATTCCCGCCAATGGCATTCCAATAGAGTTCATCGTGATTTTCAAAAAATCTGATCCCTCCTTTCGCTAAATATTTAATTTCGTAAACTTGCTTTCCAGTAACTTCTTCCCGGGAATCTCCGATTTTCAAAACAACTTCTCCGCCGGAGCGGCTTTTTTCAAATGGTATTTTTTCTCCGCCGGAATCAGTAACCTGAAAATCATCCAGCTCTAAATTATACTCCAGCCCTCAATCATTTTTATATTTATAAGGAATTTCTCTGAAAATCCCATGCCTGGGCTCGGAAAAATCAATTTCCATTTTTTCTTTGATATCCAAGTCGCCGTTTCTTTTAACCTCAATTGCCGTTTCATATTTCTCAACCACAAAGCCGCCTCGATTTTCCAGAGCAGAAACACTTCCGGAAAAAGAAAGAAATAAAAAAATAATCAAAAAACCAAAGAGGAATTTTTTCATTTTAATTTTTTTCAACATTTAAATTCAATGACTGAAATCTCTTAAGAAATCCCGAAAGTTATACTTTAATAACTTATGAATAACTATTAAATTCAAAGTTCAAAATTTCACTTTTAACGAAACCAATCCAGCAACCAGCCAAACAAGCTAAAAGTATTTTTTTGTTTTTCAATAAAAGCTTCTTGGGATTCAATTTCCTTCTTCAACTCTTCTTTTTTTTGAATTATTTTTTCTTTATTTTCTTTGAAATTGGCCTGTTTTTCAAGGTCTTGCAATTGATTAAATTTATTTTCCATCGCTTTTTTTGTTTTTTCAGCTTCTTTCAAAACTTTTTGATCAGGTCCAAAAAAGAAAAGGCTAACGGAGTTTTTATTTTCAATTGAATTCTTTTTTTGGGCAAAAATTTCAACATCCGCTTCTTTCTGTTGTTCTATTCCTTCTAACACTGCACTAATTCTTTCTTTCTCTTCCTTTTTTTCTTGAATCATTTTTCTTTCTTCTTCTTTTTGCTTCTCTTTTTCTCTACTTTTGTCTTCTTCTCTTTTTTCTGCTTCTTCCTCTTTTTCTTGGTCAGAAGACTGCTCAGCAAGAAAATCCTCCCCAGACTGAACTTGCCCGGTATTAATTTTTTCTTCTTCATTCTCTTCTTTTTCCAAATCGCAAAAATCGGCTGTGTCGCCCTTTTCGTTATCTTGAATTTTATTGCCGGATAATTCTAAAGAATCACAGAAATAGTCCGATCCTCCCGATCCTCCCTGCGGACGATTGCAATCTATTCCGTAATTATCGCTGTCCTCCAGAGTGTTATCTTTAATCAAGATCTTGCCCTTATCACTCCAATCCGGGTAAAACTGGGTCGCTATAGCGCTGGAGCCGTTATCCTCAATATCATTATCGATAATCTCCAAATCAGCTCCTCCGACTATAACTTCAATACCGCTCTCCCCATTAGAATAAATCTTGTTATCCTCAATGGAACCTTTCAGCTCAGCTCTTAGGTCAATACCTTCTTCTCCCTTGTTGTGATGAACTTCGCAATTTTTAATCTTAATCTCTCTTCCCCTTACTATATAAAACCCCTTTCCGTCTCCGCTAACCTCACAATCTTCCACTTCAACTTTCCCGTCTCCTTTCAACGCCTCTATCCCGATTCCGGAAAAATCAATCACTTTACAATTTTTAATCTTCACATCGGCATCCCCCTCAACTACAATATTATTCTTAATCGTTAAGTTTTCCAATCCGCTACCATCTTCCATTGTTATTTTTCCCTTGATCACAACTTCACTTTTATCTTCGCCAATAAGCTTAACGGAATCGGTTAAATCAAGGTCTTCTTTATAAACCCCCTCCTTGATAAAAATTTCCTCAAAACCCTCTTTTTCAGCTTCTTTTAGAGCTTCTTTGATTGACTCAAAAGGTTTATCGGAAGAGCCGTCCCGCTCTTCTTCATCAAAATCCTCATCCACATAAGCATCATAATCATCAGCCAAAACCGGCGTAAAAAAAGAATAAGCGCCTATCCCCAGAAAAACAAATATTCCAATCCCGAGAAATAATTTAAAAATAAGTCTACTCATAAAATATATTAAAAATAAATTTAAACCTTATCCTTAAAATTTATTTCCGCCAACTCGCCCTCCCTTAAATCCCCCAATTCGATATCGTTTATGCGAACCCTTTTTAAATCAACCACTTCGGCTTTAACCGCTTGAAACATTCTTCTTATTTGTCTCTTTTTTCCTTGTGTTAAAATTAACCTATACTTGCCGGAAGATAATTTCTGTACGCTTTTGGCAAAAACCTTATCCTTATTATCCAACATAATTCCTTTTTTGACAAATTTTTCTTTCAAAAGTTTTTCGGCAATATTTTTGTTTATTTCAACCTCGTACTCTTTTTCATGGCCAAAGGACGGATGCGTCAAATTATTACCCCAATCTCCGTCGTTGGTTAAAATCACCAAACCCCGGCTATCCTTATCTAACCTGCCGGCTACAAACAATTTCTCTTTGGTTTTTACTAAATCAAAAACATTTTTCTCTCCGGGAAATTTCTTATTGGAGCAAGTAAACCCGGTCGGTTTATTTAACTTTAAATAAATTTTTTCTTCAATTCTTAACCGCTTTCCTCCAATTTCCACCAAATCATCAACCCCCGCTCTATCGCCAAGTTTGGCAATTTTTCCGTTAATTTTAACTTGGCCGGCTTGAATCATCTCCTGCGCTTTTCGGCGGGAACAAAACCCTGCTTCAGATATATACTTCTGCAAAACTTTTTTCTTTTCAGTCATTTTATTTTTAAAATAATTTTACAATTTATTTTGAATTACGAAGTTAAATTTTCCTTATCTTATCCATATCTCCCTCAAAAAAGGCAACTTTTTCGACTTCTCCCTCTTTGAAAAAGGGGAATTAAGGGGGATTTACACCTTTTCGCCTCCCTCTTTCTTGAAGAGGGATTGAGGGAGATTTATAAAGACAAAAAGCCTCTCCTTCTCTCCTTTTCCAAAGAAGAGAACCACTTCCTTAAAAAAATGAGGGGAATATTTCATAATTCAAGATACTTAACAAAATCAAAACAAATCACCTTAATCAGCCTTGATCTCTAAATACGACAATCAGTAGTATGACGTATTTAAAGCAATAAATTGAAATGGCAAGCCCCTCTACTCCTTATTTCTTGTTATTCATGTATTCCACACTCCGTCTAATTCAGAATAGGCTTAACTTCCTTTTTTTGCTTACTGCGCATTTTAGCAAAAGCTCCTCTGGTCCATTTTTGCCCCTTAAGCATTTGAGCCATCCACTTCCCGCCGATTAAATGAGGAATAATAACATAGTCGGCGCCGGCTTGGTAAAAATCTTTCAACAATGCCGTATGAGAAAGGTTGCCGATAAAAATGGCTTTCTTATTATTCTTTCTTAATTCTCTTACTAAAGAAATCTGTTCTTCAGCATCCGGAAGAGTGGATATTACCAGCCTGGCTTGTTCTAAAGGAATTTCCTGTAAAAATTCTTGCTCGGAAGCGTCTCCAAAGAAATAAGGTATTTCTCTCTTCTTGAGTTTATGAATTATCATCGGATCAAAGTCCACCACCGCAAAAGAAACTTCCATTTCTTGCAAAGCGCGGCAGATCTGCCAACCTAAGCGGTGATGGCCAAAAACAATCACGTCATACCGACTGTTTTCTTCCTTTTCCGCCACCCTCTTGTCTTTTCCCAATTTATCCAGCCAAGGTTTTATCTTGTCAAATATTGAATAGTTGTAGGTTATCAAATAAGAAGATATGAAAATAGTAATCAAGGCTACAATAGTAAACATTGAAAGTTCTTTCTGGCCCACAAAGCCAAGGTCTCTGGAAACAAATAAAAAGACAAAACCGAATTCGCTAACTTGAGCCGCTGTTAACCCTGACAAAAAGCTGTTTTTGCGAGTAAATTTCATTACTCGATACAAGAAATATAAAATCAGCGGATTACCTATTAAGATAAATAAGGCGATCCACACGCTGGGCCAAAAAACTCCCGCTACGCTTTCCACTTGCATTTGACTTCCCAATAAGATAAAAAAGAGCGCAATAAAGAAATCCCGCAAGGGCTTAATCCTGCTACTAATTTCAGGTTGATAGTTGGAAGCGGCCAGGGATAACCCCGCTATAATGGCTCCCACTTCCAAAGACAAGCCCGCCCAATGAGCCGCTCCGGCTATTGCAAAACACCACGCCAGCGCAAAAAGCAACAAAAATTCTCCGGACTCGGCAGCCTTATCCAAAACCAAAGGCAGAACATACCTGGTAATCAAGTAAACTCCCGTAAAAAATAAAACGCTTTTAGCTAAAATTAGAACCAAAGCGCTTAACAAGGAATCCCCCTGAGCCAAGGCCGGCAAAAAAATCATCAATCCGATAGCCACCACGTCCTGTATCAGCATCAGTCCGATAGTGTAACGCCCATAAACGCTGCGAGTGTCTTTTTTATCCGACAATAACTTGGTAATTATTATAGTGCTGGAAAAAGTAATGGCAATAGCCACAAATAAAGAAGACCAGAAAGAAAACCCCAGGGCCATCAAAATCAAAAGTCCAATAGAGGAAGTAAAGACAACTTGACCAAGGCCTGTCACCACTGCCACTTTACCGATTTTTTTCAAATATTTCATATTCAAACTCAACCCCACCAAAAACAGCAGTAAAATAACCCCAAACTCAGCAAAAACATCAAAAAACTCGAGGCTTGAATTTATTAAATCCAAAAAAACCGGTCCGCAAAGAATACCGGTGACAAGATAAGCCACAATCATTGGCTGCCGCAAAATCCGAGCTAAAAAGGCCACTCCGATAACCAAACCCAATACCAAACTAATATCAATAAAAACTGAATGCATTGAATTTATTTGTTTTAGTGTTTAAAATCGATTTAGTGTTGTCAATCCATTTTAAATATATCAAGAAAGTCAGCTAAGTTCAAGATTGTTAAATCAAAAATATTACTACAACAATTTACGCAATATGTTAATTCCGGAGAATACCTACAATCCATATTTAGATTTATTGGCATTATGCTCCTCAACCGTCTCGGAAAAAACTGTTTTTCCGGTTTCTGAATCGCTTAAAAAGTAGTAATAGTCGGTTTCTTTAGGATTCAAGGCGGCTTTTATGGAATCCAAGCCGGGATTGCCAATGGGACCGAGGGGTAGACCTTTGTTTTTATAAGTGTTGTAAACAGAATCTACTTTGGTATCTTGAGTGGTGTATTTTTTCTTATCTTTTCCCAGAGCATAAGCCAAAGTGGCGCAGCTTTGCAAAGGATACTCGTCTTCCACTCTTTTCCAAAAAATGTCCGATACTTTTCTTTTATCTTCAAAATCAACCACTTCTTTTTCTATAATAGAAGCCATGGTTAAAACTTGATGCAGACTTTTGCCGGATTTATCCAACAATTCCGCCACTTCGGAATCGTCCATTTTTTCCCTAAAATTAATTAGCATCTTATCCAGCAGCTTATCAGCATTATCCTCGGGATAAATATAATAAGTATCCGGAAAAAGATAGCCTTCCAAGTCCACATCGGCGGGAATTTGCTTCAAGAAAAAATACTTCTCGCTAAATCTATCACAACCACAGTCTTCTCCTCCCGTGCAAGTACAATTGACAAGCTCTGCAAACTCTCCCGATAAACTCACCCGGGTGTTTTCAAGTCTGCTTATTATTTTTTTATTAGAAAATCCTTCGGGAATAGTTAATCTTTGGTACTCTTCTTTTATCTCTCCCTTGGTAATAATGGAAACCAAAAATGGTATTTTCATATTAGGAGATAATTCATACTTACCGGCCTGAATCTTAGATGCCAAGTCTTCTCTCCAAAGATAAAAATAGAAATAATGCTTGCTCTCTATCAAATCGACCTTTTCCAACCTCTCCCCCACAGATCGGGCAGACTTGCTTTTTTTAATTTGAAATTCTTTTTTAACGTTGGAAGAGCTTGCTGTAGAATTATGAGCCTTTTCTTTTAAAAACCAAAAAACTGCTCCGAAAGCTAAAGCTAAAATAAATAACCCTATTAAAAAAACTGCCAAAAATTTAGATTGATTTTTCATTTTGGATATTATTTTTAAGTTCAAGATTCGAGATTTTCCGGAATTTCTTTTTCTAAGTCTTCCTTTATTTCTCTAAATCTGTTTTTAACTTTTCCCAGCTTTTTATAGCTTCTTTTAATTAATTCGGCGCCCTCCTCGAAAAGTTCAATGCTTTCTTCCAGGTTTAAATCTTTATTTTCCAATTTTCCCGAAATTTCTTCCAGCCTTTGGAAGTCGCTCTGAATATCTTTTTTTTCTTCTTTTTTCATTTTTCAAACTAATTTTAATTTTAAATCCTTTTTAGAATATTTTCAAATTATTCTTCTTCCTCGTCTTCACTTTCTTCTTCATCATCTTCGGAAATCTCTTCATTGAGCTCCTCTTCGATTTTATCAAAATCAAACTCCTCCTCTTCTTCATTAAAAAATTTTCTCAAAACGGCTTCCGTAGCGGGAACCGCCCAATCGTGACCCTCTCCTCCTCCTTCAATAATTACCGCCATAGCAATTTCGGGGTTTTCAAAAGGCGCAAAGGAAATAAACCAAGAATGGGTCTTGTCTTCCCCGCCAAATTGAGCTGTTCCGGTTTTACCCGAAACCGAGGTCTTCATATCGTTCATAGAAGATCCGGAGCCTGAAATAACAGTTTCCCGCATAGCTTCTTTAATAGCTCTGATGTTTTCTAAGGATACAAATTCTTCTCTCAAAATCTCTTCCTTTAAATCTTCCTCTCTTCCGGAAGGGTCGATAATTTTATCCGCTATTCGAGGCCGAAAAAGTTTTCCTTCATTGGCTATTGCAGAAGTGGCCATAGCCATTTGCAAAGGCGTGGTTGTAACAAAACCCTGACCGATAGACATATGATAACTATCTCCAGTATACCACTTTTCTCCCGTTTTTTGAAATTTCCACTCTTTGTCGGGAATAATGCCGGAGATTTCATTGGTTGAATCAATTCCGAGAGGTTCTCCCAAGCCGAAATTACGAGCATGTTTGCTCATCTTATCCGGACCCAAACCATTTATATCTTTCCATCCTCCACCCAATGAATAAAAATAAACATTACAACTTTCCGCAATCGCTTTTTTTAAATCCGTCCTGCCGTGCGTTTTCCAATCATTAAAAGTCCAACTGCCTACACTAATGCTCCCCGGGCAATCAACAACCGTATTCTCTCCTATTAAACCTTCTTCCAGCGCCGCCGCTCCTACCAAAGGCTTAAAAACAGATCCCGGCGGATAAGCCTCCGAAACGACTTTATTGGTCATTGGTTTTTGGGGATCATTGATTAAATCTTTATATTTTCCCGAATCTATGCCTCCCACAAAAAGATTATTATCGTAACCGGGTAAAGAAACCGAAGACAAAACAGCGCCATCTCGAGGATTTACGGCAACCAAAGAAGCTCCCTTGGCATCCTTGTTTTCCTCTAACATTTTTTGCAAAAAATCATGAGCATACCTCTGGAGTTCCGCATCTATATTCAAAACTAATTTATCCCCGCTTTCCGGAGGAGAAAATCCTAAATTTTCTTTTACATTGCCCCTTGAATCAACCTCGACAATAGATTTTCCATTCTTACCCCGAAGCCATTTTTCATAAGTATACTCCAAACCCCTCTTGCCTATAACATCAGTTAGTAAATAATCCGGATTGTTTTTCAATTCTTGGGGAGATATTTTCCCTGTATAGCCCATCACGGAAGAAAAAATTTCTCCATCCACATATCGGCGATGAGCGGTTTCTTCCAGGCGAACTCCCGGGATATCCTCTATTTTTTCCATTAAAGCCAAGGCTTCTTCATGCTCCAATCCTTGTTTAAGCAAAAAGCTTTTTCCGGATTTTTTATCTTCGCTTTCAATAACCGATTTCACAAATTCTTCATTCATTGAAAGTATATTTGCCACTTCTTGATACAATTTATGCTTATTTTCCGTGACAGTAAAAATATCCCTTGGAACAAAAACAACATCAAACCCGGGAACATTCCTGACCAAAACTTCGCCCGTTCTATCTGTTATCAATCCCCTGGGGGCTTTGATTACTTGGTTTCTTATCCTATTGCCTTCAGCCAAATCCTTATAATAAGAACCTTGAACTATTTGCAAAAAAGCTACCCGCCCAAAAAAGACTACCCCCGCAATTGCCAATAAAGCTCCAAAAACATAAAAGCTCGATTTGTCAAAACCGCCCCGGTCTCCGGGAGATTCCAACTCTTCCGAATCGGTTCCCGATATTAAGGGATTATCCACTTCCACTCCTTGATTTTTTTTAATTCTTCTTCTCATAATCATACTTAACTCAATTTAATTTCCTTGGAATTATCGCTGTAAATGTTTTTTATCTTAACAAAAACCCGGAGAATCAAAGAAGAAGCCAGCACGAAAACAACCAATTCCCATAAGTAAACCCACTCGGAAAATGGAAAATTTATCTCGACATCAGTTTTGCGAAAAAAATAAAAAACTTCTTCTGAAAACCAAAAACCAAGATCAAATACCGGCTTGGCTAATGCAAAAATTAAATAAGTACTTTGAGTTTGCTTGCCTTCTGCCAATAAAAAACCTTTTGTTATAAAAACCACAATACCCGCAAGCAAAAAAGAGAGCAGACCACTTCCGAAAAAACTAAAACTAAAAGACTCAAACAATAAACCCGCCAAAAACAACCAGAGGAGGCTCTCCTCAAAAGACGTCAGCAAAAAAAGAGAAACAACGGTCGCAAGCATCAAATTAACGGATCCTCCTTCTAACAAAGCCGGTAAAAAAGAAACCTGCAAAAAAAACAAGAATAAAAAGAAAAGCAAAAAAAGTTTTTTCATAATAAATAATTGGGATGAAAAATTTTAGCCCGCCCGGGTCTGTCTTTTAGCAAGCAGGTCGGGTGAAGAAGAGACTGGAATAAAAAGAAGGAAAGCTTGAAATGACAAATTTCAAAGCCCGAATGTCAAATTCGACATTTGGTCGGATTTGTCATTTGACATTGATTTACCCCTTTTTTTAAAGGGAAAAACCGAATTGTCGAATTGTCGCCCGGCACTTCAAAATCCTATTTCTTAATAATCCAAACCATTCTTGCTTCTTCAATTTCAGCAGGCAGATTCAGAGAGGCTTTTTGAAAAAGCTGATCAGCTGTAGTGGAAACATCTTTGACATAACCTATTAACAAACCTCCGGGCAAAGCACCTCCCAAACCGGAGGTTACCACTGTTTCATCTTTTTTAATCTCGATAGATTGAGGAATCTTATCCATAACTACTGAAGAGCCATACTCTCCATGAACCATTCCCTTGGTTTCACTTTCCAATATCTCAGCATTTACTTTAATATCGCTATCCAAAATTAATCTAACTTCGCAACTACCGGGAAAAACCTTTTCCACTTTCCCAACCAATACACCTTCGCCCACTACCACAGGCATTCCGGAAATAATTCCATTTTTCTCTCCCTTGTTTAAATACAACATTTCACTGCCTTCAACTAAGCTTTTTCCATTAACCAAAGCAGCCTCCAAATCATACTCCTCTCTTGGCGCAAGGTCTAACTGACTTCTCAATTCCTCATTTTCATTTTCAATATTTTTCAGTTCAGCTATTTGGCTTTTAAGTCGGATATTTTCTTTGTACAATTCTCCGTTTTGATCTTTAAGTTCGCCAATAGAAGTAAAAAAGTTTGTTTTATCTTTAAACCAATACCCTGCTCCGGAGAAAAAGTTCGCTACAGGAGAAACCGCCCACTGAACAGAAGACTGCAAAGGTTTTTTATCAGCAGTGTTTAGAAATAAAAAAAGAACCAAAACCACTATCACAAACAAAACTGCATAGTTGATAATCTTCTTCATTCTGATTATTATCTTTAAATATGGAAAAATCTGCAATAAACTCAAAAAACGCTTTTAACAAAAAACCTGTCTACCTCAATTTTTTATCATCCGACATTTCTATTAAAATATCCTTAAGGCTTTCCACATCCTCCAACACTATTCCCGTTCCTCTTACTACGGCAGTTAAGGGATCTTCCATTCGCTTGACAGGCATTTCTGTATGTTCAGCTATCAGTTTATCCAATCCTCTTATCATAGTTCCGCCACCGGCTAAGATTATTCCTCGAGTCATAACATCTCCCAGAAGCTCCGGAGGGGTCTCTTCCACGGTTGATTTAACGCCGTTTACTATAGTTTTAATGGAACGAGACAGCGCCTCCCTAACTTGAGAGCTGGTAATTTTAACTTCCTTGGGAAGACCGCTGATTAAATCTCTGCCTCTTATCATCATAGCCAATTCCTCCTCTTCCGGATGAGCGCTTCCTATAGATATCTTGACCTCTTCGGCTGTTCTCTCTCCCAAGAGCAAATTAAATTCATCCCGAGCAAATTTAATAATATCCTCGCTCATCTCATCTCCGGCTATTCGTAAACTCCTACAAGCCACTACACCGCCCAAAGAAACCACCGCTACTTCGGTAGTTCCCCCGCCAATATCCACAATCATATTACCGGCAGCTTCCTGCACCGGCAGTCTGGCTCCGATTGCAGCCGCCATAGGCTCGTCAATTAAGAAGGCTTCCCTGGCTCCGGCATTCAAAGCGGCATCGATAACTGCTCTTTTTTCCACCTCCGTAACTCCGGAAGGAATTCCAACCACTATTCTGGGTCGAGGTAAAAAAGTAAAAGAATCCTGATGAACTTTTTCTATAAAATACTTCAGCATTTGCTCAGTGACTTCGAAATCAGAAACCACACCGTCCACCAAGGGTTTGGAGGCTACAATGTGAGAGGGCGTTTTTCCGACCATATTTTTAGCCTTTTTGCCAATAGCCAAAATCTGACCTGTTTTTTTATTTAAGGCCACCACGGAGGGCTCGTTTATGACAATTCCGCGCCCTTTAACATAAACCAAAGTATTGGCTGTTCCCAAATCAATTCCGATATCTTTGGATATTTTTCCGAAAAACTTGTTGAATATCATAATATTTTTAAATCAAAACGAAAAAGTCCAAACAGAAGCAAGAAGCAAGGGGTTGAAATGACAAATGGCCACCCGGTGGAAGAATCCTAATTTTTAGTTTTTAGCTATGGCTTTGAGGTTTGAGGTTTGAGGTTTGAGTTTTGACTTCTTAACCCCTTGCTCCTTGCTTCTTGCTTCTTGCTTCTTATGATTTGTCATTTGACATTTATTCATTAGGATTTGATTTGACATTAGTCCCGAGTACTCGGGATTGTCATTTGTCATTTATTTGAATTTGGGCTTTATCACTCTTGCTTCTTGCTCCTTATGATTTGTCATTTGAGATTGATTTGATCAGCTCTTCCTCGCCCGCCATCTTCACTTGTTCTTCGCTTCTTTTCTTTAATTCATATTTTCCTTCTTTCAAGGTTTTTTCGCTAACCACAACTCTATATGGACATCCGATTAAATCGGCATCCGCAAACTTTTCTCCCGGCTTGATTTCTTCTCTATCATCAAATAAAACCTCAACCCCTTTCAACCTCAGCTTTTCATACAAATCCCAGGCTTCCTTGTTTTTTCCGATGGAAATCAAATGAATTTGAAAAGGAGCTATACCGGAAGGCCATAAAATGCCTTTTTCATCGCTAAATTTTTCCACAATCACGCCCATTAATCTGGTAGGTCCTATGCCGTAAGAACCCATATAAACAGGCCTTTTTTTACCTTCTTTGTCAGTGTAATAATATTCAAACGCTTTAGAAAATTTGATATTCAAAGGAAAGATGTTGCCAACTTCGGAAGCTTTGAAAACTTCATATTCCTCTCCCGTCTCCGGGTAAATATCGCCCTCTTGAGCCATCTTGAAATCATAAAACTTTTCCGGGGTCTCAATGTCCTTTCCAAAATTAACATTCACGAAGTGGTAATCCTCTTCATTGGCGCCGGTAATTAAGTTTTTTTCTTTTTGCAAAGAATCGTCAAAATAAACCGGGACATCCTTCGGCAAGCCAACTACTCCGGCAAATCCGGGTTTGGAACCGGTTATTTTCAAAACCTCTTCCGCTGAAGCCGGCTCCACGGTTTCTCCGCCCAAAATATTCTCCAATTTCTCTTGATTCAATTCATAATCGCCTCTCAAAGCCGCCGCCGCAAAGCCGCCGCCGGATTTTTTAAATAAAAGAGTTTTGATAATTCGAAAAGGTTCCACTTGAAGAGATTTGGACAAGCTGTCTACCGTCTTGGCTCCTCGGGTTAATTCTTTCTTGCTTTCCCTTGTTTTTTCCTTCTCTGTTTTGACCGGAGCCCGGCTGGGTGTTATTTCCCTGTTGTAGCAAACGCCGGTTTTTCCTGACCTAAAAACAAGATCCTCTCCCGCTTCACATTTGGTTTGAAACTCATGGGAAAAGTCTTTGGTAAAATCTCCGCCGGAAGCCAAAGTGATATAAGTATCCTCTCCCAAGCCAAGTCTTTCAAAAACATTCGCGTAAGCCTTCTTGGCTTTTTCATAATAATCCAGCAAGGCCTGCTCGGACTCGTGAAAACTATACAAATCCTTCATTCTAAATTCTCTTCCCCTCAACACTCCGGCCTTAGGACGCGCCTCGTTTCTGAATTTAGTCTGAATTTGGTATAAAGCCAAAGGAAAATCTTTGTAACTAAAACAAAACTTACGAGCCAAAGGAGTCACTATTTCTTCATGCGTAGAATTCAAAATATACTCGGCCGAATTTCTTTCTCTGGATAATTTATTTCCTCCTCTTGCTTGAAACAAAACGTCTATCTCTTCCAATCTTTTGGTTTTTTTCCAATTTTCTTGCGGACTCAGAGATGGCATCAAAATTTCTTGTCCTCCGATTTTATCCATTTCTTCCCTAATAATATTCTCGATTCTACTCAACACTCTCCATCCCAGAGGCAGTATTGTATAAACTCCCGCCATTACTTTGTCCACAAAACCGGCTCTAATAAGCAATATAGAGCTTTTGCTTATTTCCCCCCTGGGGTCTTCTTTTAAAGTCCCCGGAAACAATTTGGATTGCAACATAACTATTTAACTAATGTCTTATTCTTTCATCTTAAACCGAAAAAGAAACGATGTCAAAGCCGTTTCCAAATATCAAGATTGGAAAATGGGAAAGTGAGGGCAAGTAAAGAAAGTGTGAAAGTGGAGAAAGTGGAGAAAGTGGAGGCAAGAGTAAATTGGAATAAAAAGAAGAAAGGGATAGAAATTCAAAAGTCAAATCTCAAAAGTCAAAGCCATAGCTAAAAACTAAAAACCATCATCCCTTTTAAATTTAACTGTTAAGCTGTGGCAAAGTCTAAACCTAAAATTTACCTAAATTAAAAATGTCTGATAATAAAACCAAGCCCAATAATTTAAAACACCGAGTCTATTGCCTTTCTTTGGAAACAGCCCCTGAAAAACGGAACTGATTACGGAAAAACCAATCAACCAAGAATCCAAAAAGATTTGAAAGAAATTAAAGAAATTTCCAATATGATAGCCTCAAGTATCTTAACTATGAAAAACAAGAAAAAACATTAAAATATAAAAAGTTTTGAACTTTGAGTTGTGGTTTTGAGATTTGAATTCTTAATCCCTTGATTCTTGCTTCTTGCTTCTGTTTTAAGCTTTAAGCTATGGCTTTGAGATTTGACTTTTGAGATTTGAGTTTTGAGTTTCTCTTCTCTTATCCCTTGCTTCTTTTTCAACATTATTCTCAAGCACTCAGAAAAATCATTTAACATTTAAACTCCCTCCGCCTCTTGCCCAAATCTCTTCTCCGCGATCACATAAATATTTCTTTTAAATCCTTTTTTGTCTAAGGTGAAGCCGCTTTCTATTATTTTAAACTCTTGTTTCTTAAAACTTTTTTCCAGCTCCTCCTTGCTCCACCAATAGCAAAAACGCCAATATGTCTGCCGGCCTTTTTCGGACGAATAACTAAATGGAATCTCTCCCGCTTTAAGGTTCCTAAAGGCTAAAATGTTTCTCCAAAAACTCCGCAGTAAATATCTTAATTTAGAATTATCCCAAAGATACCAGGAAGTTGCAATTACCCGGCCTCCGGGCTTCAAAACTCTGTTCATTTCTTGCAAAGCCCCCTTGGCCATAGAAGGGGTAAAATGATGAAAAACGGCAATAGAAACCACCGTTTGAAATTCTTCCTCATTAAAGGGAAGTTCATTCTCTTTCGACAAAACCAGAAAATTCCCCTCCGGATATCTATTTTTAGCGATCCCGATCATTTGCTCAGATAAATCCACTCCCGTATAATCCAATCTCAGATCGTAAGATTTAATCATCTCCAAAAGCCTGCCATTGCCGCAGCCAAAATCTAATAATTTGCCTTTTGGAGCTATGTATTTATGGATAAAGTCTAATTCACTCCACCAATTATTGCGTGTCCGGGAAAACTCTCCTGCGGTTTTATCATAGAAACCGGCTACCTCTTTTCTAATCTTGTTTTTCCGGAAAGAAGACATATCATTTTTAATTGAATAATAACGGGTTTTTTAGACACCCTTTTGTTGCTAAGTTTCTGATTACTCCGGCGGGGAGCCCGAGAACCGATCAAAAGCTATATTCTGACGGAATTTAACATTGCCTCCCCTTGCTTCTTACTCCTTGCCCGCCCGTACCGAACGGGCACGGGCGGGCAAGGCTTCTTGTTTCTATTTTCAACCCTGCGTCATAGAATTCAATAAGCGCAAAGCTCTCATTGAATGAAATGTGGACGGTACTGGATTCGAACCAGTGACCTTTTGCACGTCAAGCAAACGCTCTAACCAACTGAGCTAACCGTCCTCTTTCATTGACTAATAACCAAAAAGCTACAAGCTAAAAAGATTTTCCTTCAAGCTAAAAAGCTAATAAGCTACAAGCTACAAGCTAAAAAGATTTTCCTTCAAGCTAAAAAGCTAATAAGCTACAAGCTACAAGCTAAACAGATTTTCCTTCAAGCTAAAAAGCTAAAAAGCTACAAGCTAAAAAGCTAACCCGTCGGGGCACCGGGAGTCGAACCCGAACTGTACGCTCCCAAAGCGTATGTACTACCATTATACTATGCCCCGCCTCTTCATTACTTAATAGGACTGCTTCCAAACAACATTTCGTTACGAAACTTCTGATTTTTTAGATAAATTTTTCAAATAATTTTTGTCCCGAGTACTCGGGATTAACCACAGCTAAGGCAAAAAAATTGGAAAATTTAGCAAAACAAAAAGGGTGGAATTGCAGTGGGAATGGTGTTTGGAAGCAGCCCCTTAATAAGCATAACCAAAAAACCTTCCGCGGTCAAGAAATTGTATTAGATGAATACTTTTTAGACACTTTGTCATATTTTTGAACAAATTCAAT
>CAZDHE010000011.1:0-31447 GCA_964505305.1 uncultured Bdellovibrionales bacterium | reverse complement strand
CAAAACACAAACACGCACAAAGCCCAAATGAAAAACAAATATCGAAAAAGCAAGTTCCAGTATCTTTATAAAAAAATATATTTAAATCCGGATTTTAATATACATTTCTCGAGGTTGAATAATTTCCAATTAGCTATAGCTTGCTTGACGGTGGCAAGTGGCCAGTAACTATACCAATTATTAACAGCTTTACTTACTTTCTCTGCTTGCCTTCACTTTCTACTCGATTATCTTCCCTCCCATCATTCGCATTGCCTCATGTAAGACATTCCTGTCTTTTTCTTGATCGGACTGCGAATCTTCAAAGTTCAAATCTCGCGCTTCTTCTTCGCTGACAATCTTTACTTTAACATCATACCCGATTATTTTAGCAATAGCTTTAGAAATTGTCAATTTATTTTTAGCTTCGCTTAGTCTGTCTTTATAAAAAGAGTATTTGGTTTTTATATAAAACTCTTCCTGCTTAACTCCCAAGGGAATACAATTTTTAAGGCAAGCATGAATGGAGTGATTGGCCGGTTTAACAGCTTCCACTATTTGACTCCAGTTTTCCAGAACCAAATTTAACAATTGATTATTATCGCAAGTCTGCTCCTTTGAGTTATTCCCTTTTGTATTTTTTTGCAAAACCTTTTTCTTATTGGAATCTTGCTTGGAAAAAGTTTTCCCGGCTTCTTTTTCCCCGGCATTTTGATCACCGGAAGAATTCGGCGAATCCTCCTTTTTAAGAGGTTTTTCTGATTGGCTTTTCGGCGGCTTTTCTTGTTTTTGGGAATTTTTAGAGCTAAAAGCGGGAGAATTAAAAGATTTTTTTTCTGAATCGGCAGGTTTTTGCAATTGTTCTTCGGGTTTTTCCTTAATGTTTTCTTCGTCGGAAGAATTGAATTTCAAATGCATTTCCAAAACCGCCATCTCCAATGGGAGCTGAGGAATGGGCACTTCTTTGGATTTAGAAAGACTTTTTTGAAAAACGTCGACTGTAAACAAAATCTTAGAAGTTGGGATTTTCTCGATAACCTTATCCAATTTCTTGTAATCCTCCTCCGTCATGGCGGCTTCTTTCTTTCCGGCGGCGGAGTTAATTTTGCCAATCATTAGAATCCTCAAAATAGACAAAACATTCTTGTTAAAATTTTTAATATCATATCCATCGTCTTGAATGTTTTCTATTATCTTCAAAGCTTCCTCCGTTTTCCCGGCAAGCGTTTTTTTAACAAAATCAAAGACCTTTTTTCTTGAAGATATACCCAAAATTTGGTTGACTTCCTTGGAAGTAATTTTTTTATCTTCCAAGGAAATTATCTGACCCAACAAAGACTCCGCGTCTCTCATTCCGCCTTCCGCTTCCAGGGCAATGGACTCCAGGGCTTCTTTTTCCACTTCCACTTTTTCTTTTTTGGCAAGTTTTTCCAATCTTTCAATAATCTGATTTTGATCAAAACGATGAAAGTCAAACCTTTGACAACGAGAAATTATGGTTTCCGGAACTTTGTGAAGCTCGGTAGTGGCTAAAATAAAAACTGAATGCTCCGGAGGCTCTTCCAGAGTTTTCAAGAGAGCGTTAAAGGCTCCGGTGGAAAGCATATGCACTTCATCTATAATATACACTTTCTTTCTCAGAAAAGAAGGGGGGAGATTGATATTTTCTTTAAGCTGGCGAATATTATCCACTCCGGTATGGCTAGCGGCGTCAATTTCTATTAAATCTATCGTTTTACCTTCTATAATAGATTTACAGTTTTGACACTTATCACACGGCTCCACCGGAAAATCCTTTCCTTTTTGAGGTTCAAGACAATTAATAGTTTTAGCAAAAATTCTGGCCAAAGTAGTTTTGCCTATTCCGCGAGAGCCGGTGAACAAATAAGCATGCCCGATTCTTCCGTGTTTAATAGAATTGGATAAAGTTTGAGCTATGTGTTTTTGACCGGAAATTTCAGAAAATTTCTTGGGTCTGTATTTTCTATATAAGGACATAAAATTGAATTATAAAGTTAAAAGTAGAAAGCAAAGAAGCTATTGAAAAGAATGTGTTTCCACTTTATTATACTGCCCGAATCACCTGAGGTCAAATAAAAAACCGGCCTGAAACAGCCGGTTTATATTTTTTGAAAGATTATTTTTTGAAAACCACGAATTTATAACCAAGAAAATTCCACATTAACCCGGCGGCGGTTCCACAGAGACCCCCGATAACTCCCCAAATTTCACCTGTTAAAACAATCGGGCCTATTTGAGTTATTTCTATAATCGGCTGAAGATAAGTCACCACCAAAGTTGCCGTTCCCACATTTATACCGGCGCCTACAAGCGAAACGATAAAAAATTGGGAAAATTTTTGAATCTGCTTTTCTTGAGATTTATCCTTAAATGCCCAAGTTTTATTCATAAAATAGCTGAAAGTGGCGGCGGCGGAAAAAGATATAGTCTTAAAAATCGCATAACCAAAACCGGCGGTAATTCCTGATACAGCCATTAAAATATAAAGTATAATTAAATCAATTCCCGTATTCATCCCTCCGATTAAACCAAACCTAACAAATTGGCCTAAAACGGGCACTTTTTTCCAAAGAGATTTTTTTTGCATTTTTATTTTAATTAATTCTTGGAATCCTCTGACGCCGGTTGGCTGGCTTCTTGTTTTATTTTATTTAATTCGTCTTCCGATAATTCCTCTTCCGCTTCCTCGCTTTGAGTGCTTAATTTCTTTCTTTCTTCTTCAATTTCCTTTTCTAATCTTTCAATGGCGGAAAGCTTGGGTTCATCTTCAACCTCTTCAGCGTCTTCAGCATCTTCATTACCATCAGCCTCTTGATCCTTTTCAGTTTCCCCATCCTCCTTAAACCGTGGTTCGCTTTTTTTGATTTCTTCTATTCTTTCCCTGTCCACGCTAACAGACGGTCTTTGATTTAATTCATCCTCGCTTATATCATCCGCTTTACGCAAAACATTCTCGATAGCGCCCCAAGTGGACTCTTGATCCCTGGGAACCACCAAAGTAACCTCGTCTCCGGGTTCTACTTTGAAGTAAGTAGCAGCCGCCAAAAGGATTTTGTATCTTCTTCCATCCACATTGACCACGAAATTACCGTTTTCATCTTTTTCCACTATTCCGATAAGATATCGCCTTTCCACCGGTCCCACTTGTTTATAAACAAAATTACCGGTAGGCGTTATGGTCAACTTCAATAAATCAGTTTCCACCAGCTTAGATTTGGAGGCATAATTAGCCGGTACGGGATATTGTTTATCGTCTTCTCCAATCATAATTTGACCATCAAAGGTTCCGTAAATAATTTTACCGTTTTCATCGCTCCTTCCGTAGCTTGCAGTTTGATTATTTTCCGGTCCCTGCAATTTGGCCAACATTTGCTTGGCGGAAGTAATAGTTCTTTCCGCATTGGCTATCATCTCTTGCAAAGATTTTATTTTTTCCTCCCGGCTCTTTTCTTCTGCTTCGGGAGAAGTTTGTTTATTTTTCGTCATTGTTTATTTATTTATTTTTTTATTTTGCTCCTTTTTGTATTATTGAAGCAATTGTTTATAGTTTAACACAAAAGAAAAAATTTTGCAATAGTATTTTGTTTAAACTGACAAGCCTCTTAAATCGACAAAAAGGACGCAAATAAAAAAAGAATTAATTTTTAATTATAAGGCTAAATTAGCTAAAATAACTTGTTAAAAACCAAGTCAAGTTCCAAGAATATCATTTTTAACAAATACTGTCAAGAGATACCGCCCAAAAACATTCGCCTGACCCTCAAGCTTTTCAAAACTCAAGGAAAGAGGAACACAACTTAATTTAAATCAATCTTTTTGTTTTCCTCTTTTGTTATTCCAAAAACTTACATAATTTAATACGCCAATAAAAAAATCATCTTGCACCCCTCTGCAAACCCGACAAACAAAATCTCCCCGGATTTATTTTAAAAATTTTCACTTTTATTTTGGATTAGATTTTACTTTCAAAAATAGCCGATAATTTGAATTGAAGTTTGTTTCTGTTTTTTTAAAAAATTATCAAAAACTTCTTAGCAAAAAAGGACCTTTTATTTTTCGGTCAAATTTGATTTCAAAAATCTTCCCCGCTCCGCCGTGAGCGGAATTGACAATTTCATTTTTTTCATCCCTTATCTCCAATGGCTTGCCGGCAAAAATCTCCTCGGGAGTTATAATCTCCACTTCACTGTTGATTTTGACAGCATTGTGAACAAAAACATTTCTGACTGAAGAATCTTTTCTGTCCAAAGAAATTCCGACATACAAAAAGGGGCTGCTCTTGGAAGCTTGATCAATTAAATGAGGAGGTTCTTCGCCAAGAAGAAACCCTGTCCAATAACCTCTGTGGGATAATTTTTTCAATTCCTCGTCTTGCTGAGCAACTATTTTTTCCGCCTCCTCGGGAGATTGATTAAAAACAGCGTCTAAAGCCTTTCTATAAGCCCTAACCGCGCATCCTACATAATAAGCGCTTTTTCCTCTCCCTTCAATCTTCAAAGAATCAACTCCGGCTTCTGAAATTTCATTTAAATGGCGAATTAGATTAATATCATAGCTATTAAAAATGAAGGTTCCGGAGCTATCTTGCTCGGTTTTAAGTTCAAATCTGTTTTTATCATCAACGAATGTTTCCTTTAGGGGATGATATTTCCATCGGCAAGGCTGGGCGCAATCTCCCAAATTAGCGCTTCTTCCCGTCATCCATTTAGACAAAATACATCTTCCGCTATAGGCCATACACATCGCCCCGTGAACAAAAATCTCCAATTCCAATTCCGGAACCGCTTTTTTGATTTCAGTTATTTCCGAAAAGGTTAATTCTCTGGCTAATATAATTCTTTGAGCTCCTTGATCCCGCCAAAATTTAGCCGCTTCTTTGTTGATGACATTAGCTTGAGTGGAAATATGAATAGCCGTTTTCGGTAAATATTTTTTAACTAAGCTTAAAACCCCCGGATCAGACAAAATAATTCCATCAGGATCAATTTCTTTTAAAAAATTCAAGTGTTTTGGCAATTCTTCTATATGCTTGTTATGAGCATAAATATTTAAGGTAACATAAAATTTTTTATTCTTTTTTCTGCATATTTGAGCTCCTTGGCGAATTTCTTCCTTATCGAATTTGTTGATCCTGGCCCGGAGTGAAAAATCCGGCAAACCAAAATAAACAGCATCCGCGCCAAACTCCAAGGCAGTTTTAAGCTTTTCAATGTCTCCGGCGGGAGCTAAAATTTCAGGAATTTTATTCATAAACTTTTAGGCTTTAAAAAATAAAAAATTTATTGAAAATATCCCTCCATACATCTCTTCGCTTATCTTTTCTTCTATAGGACTAATTCCAAACACCGTTTCGTTACGAAATTCTTATTTTTTTAGATAAATTTTTCAAATAATTTTTGTCCCGGGTACTCGAAAGAGCCTCAGCTGAAGCAAAAAAATTTTGGAAAATTTAGCAAAAAAGATGAAATCAAAGTAGGAGTGGTGCTTGGAAACAGCCCTTCTTCTGTTAGCTTAGTATAACTTTAATTGACAAATTAGGCAATAAATGGGATAATTTTCTAAAACATAAAAGTCATTTATTGCCATCTTTTAGCAAAAATTTTTAATTTAACTATATGAAAATAGGAATCGTGGGACTTCCCAACGTCGGAAAATCAACTCTTTTCAAGGCTTTGACCAAAATTCAAGTAGATATCAATAATTACCCTTTCTGCACCATAGAACCGAATGTCGGCGTAGTAGAAGTTCCGGATGAAAGAGTTGACAAGTTAGCGAAAATTTTTCAATCCCGAAAAAAAATTTATTCACCTATTGAGTTTGTAGATATCGCCGGACTTGTGGAAGGAGCGGCAAGCGGACAAGGCTTGGGAAACAAATTTTTGCACAATATCAGAGAAGTAGACGCCATTGCTCATGTGGTGAGAGTTTTTGAAAACCCTCAAATCACCCACAGAAACGACTCCATAAACCCAGCTGAAGATATTAAAATCATAAACACGGAATTAATTTTAGCGGATTTGGAAACCACTCAAAAAAGAATTGCCAAGTTGGAAAAACAATCCAAATCAGGCGATGCTGAAGCTAAAAAATCTTTGGAAATAACTAAATCCTTGGAAAAAGTATTAAACCAAAACAGTCTGAAAAAAGTAAAAGAGTTTATAGACGAGTTAGAAGAAGATTTCAAGTTTATCCAAGACCTACATCTTTTGTCTTTTAAACCGGTTTTATACGTTTTCAATACCGACCAACCGGAACAAATCAATGCAGACATTAAAAAACATAATCTGGAAAAGTTTCTAGAAAAAGATTTGGTGGAATATGTAGCTTTAAACATAAAAACCGAAGAGGATTTACTGGAGTTATCTGATGAGGATAAAAAGGAGCTGGAAATTAAATCCGACCTGGAAGAATTTATTCAAAAAAGCTACTCCTTATTGGATTTAATTACTTTTTTAACTGCCGGGGAACCGGAAACAAGAGCCTGGCAAATCCCCGAAAGATCCTCCGCCCCTCGAGCCGGAAGAGCAATCCACTCCGATTTTGAGGAAAAATTCGTCAAAGCCGAAGTGGTTGCTTTTTCAGATTTAATCAAGTTCGGATCCAAATTAAAAGCCGCTGAAGCGGGAGCTTTAAAAACAGTTGGAAAAGATTATACTGTCAAAGATGGAGACGTCATAGAGTTTAAAATCTGAATTTAATAGCCCACAAAAATTCCAGAGTCTTAAACTTTACTCCTTCCGGAAAACGAACTGCCAGACTCGCTGAAAATTGCTCTTTAAATTTTTTAGTTTAAAATGGTTTTTCAACAACTAAAAAAGGAGGAGGCCGTGGATTACAAGAAAAAAAATTTAAAAGTATTGAAAATCAGAAAATCAACAAAAGAAAAACGGTCGCCTTTTGCTTGCCCGGCTTGCAAAGAAAAAAGGAAGCTGGAATTTCTAGGTTGGAACGAGGAGGAAGAAGACATAAGAAGCGAACCGGCCTTGGTGTTTTTCTGCAAAAGTTGTAGTGAGTTTTTTGTCTGCAATTATAGAGGGCTAATTTTTTGGAGAAATTTAGGTTCTTTGTCAAGTTCAGCTAAAAATTCAAGTGATGGCTTCGGTTCAATGTCCCTGCTTTTTGCGGGGAATAATTATGAATAAAATCAATTTAACAAAGCCTGTCAAAAATGACAGGCTTTTACTTTTTATCACTACAATAAGCCGGAAAAAATTCAAGCTTCAAGTTTCAAGGAGTAAACCTTGGAACAACCGTCTTCTTGCATAGTTACGCCATATAGAAAAGAGGCTTCTTTCATTGTCTGCTTATTGTGAGTGGCTAAAATAAATTGGGTTTTAAGCGCCAGTTTTTTCAACGCCCGACCAAACCTCTTGGAATTGGCTTCATCCAAATTAGCTTCCACTTCATCCATAAAAACAAAAGGGGGCGGATTATGGTCAATGATGGCAAACAAAAGAGCAATGGAGGTTAATGATCTTTCTCCTCCGGAGAGCATATTAAGGCTTTCAATTCTCTTCCCGGGAGGAGAAACTTTTATTTCAATTCCCGTTTTTTCAAACTCTTCCTCTTCTTCCTCATTTCCTTCTTTGGGAAAATAAACTTTTTGCAAAGAGGCCTCGCCGCCCCCGAAAATACTTTTAAAATATCTCCCGAAACTTTTATCCACCTCTCTAAAGGCTTCTTTAAACCTGCTTTTAATAGCAATATCCATCTCTTTTACAACTTCCTGTAATTTTTCTAAAGTATTTTCCAGATCGGAAGCCTCTTTCTTCAAAAATTCATACCTTTGACTGACATACTCAAACTCCTCAACCACAGATTCGTCAATCCCGCCGATTTGCTCTAACTGCCAATGAATTTTTTCTATCTGCTTTTCCAATTGAACCAGATCCGTCTCTTGTTGTATTTCAGGCAATTCTTCCGGTTTTTTTCCCAATTCCTGAAAAACTTTTTGATCAATTTCTTGCTGCTTGGTTTTTTTATCTTTTAATAAGTTTTCCAAATGATTCTTGTAACCGGAGGCTTTTTCTATTTCAAACTCTTCTCTCTGCAGCTTTTCTCTATCTTGCCATTCTTTTTCCTTCCGCTCTCTTTCGCCGGATTGCAACTGAGAAATTAGAGAATTGATTTCTTTGACGCGCTCTGCGTTTTTACCTGACTTGTTTTTAAGTTCTTCTATTTTATCTTGGTACTTTTTTATTTCATTTTTCAACTTGGCTTCTTCTTTTTTAAATTCTTCTTCCGAATTTTTCTTTTTTACTTTACCCTCTTTGATACCTTCAATTAAAGTCTCCAGCTTAAATCTTGTTTTTTCTATTAGTTTCTGAAAGCTTTTCATATTAAATGACTCTTCTGCGCTTTCAATCTTGGACTGCAAAAAAAGATAATCTTTTTTAATGTCTTTTAAATTATTTAAAGTAAACTCTTTGTCAACCGGGATGAATTCCGGTTTCTTGAGAGCTTGTATTTTTTGCCTCTCTATCTCTATTTTCCCCTCCAAAATAGAAATGTTCTTTCTAAGCTTGTATTCCTCTTCCTCTACCTGCCCTTTTTCCTTCTGCAACTCTCGAATTCTTTTCCCGGTAGAGTTATCAGTTCCCGAAGACTGACTAAGATTGTTTTTTAATTTAAAGATGTTTTGTTTAGATTTTTCAATTCTATCGGAAATCTTTCCCAATTCCTCCTCTTTCTCTTTTATCTCGCCGGCAAGCTTGCTCCGCCAAGAGGAATATAGACAAATTTTCTTATCTTTCAATTCCTGAATAAGTCCCCGGCTTTTTTCTATTTTGTTTTTCTGTCTTTCCAGCATCTTCAAACGAGGCAATTCTTCATTTAAAGATTCCTTGACTTTTATCAAATTTTCTTTAGTTTTTGCTATTTTTCTCAAACTTCCCGTTTTTTTAATCTGAAACTCCTTAACTCCGGCGGCATCTTCCAGTATCTTCTTTCTTTCCTGAGGAGTGGCTAAAAGCACTCTATCAGCCATGCCCTGATTGATAATGGCATAACTGCCCCTGCCCACTCCGGCTTGAGCTAACAACTCTTCCACATAACTCAGACGAACCTTGCTGCCATTAACAAAATAATTATTTTCTCCATTTCTAAAAAATTTCCTGGTTATTATCACTTCGGGATATTCTATGTTTATTTTTTTATCCGAATTATCAAAATAAACAGAAACAACAGCGCTTCCCAGCTTAGCTTTCTTTTTGGAGCCGGCAAAAATAACGTCTTCGCTTTTTTTGCTTCGGATATTTTTCACGGACTGTTCCCCGATTACCCATCTTAAGGCATCGGCCACATTGGATTTACCGCTTCCGTTAGGCCCCACGATACAGGCAATGTTTTGCTTTTTATTTTGCCCGGCTTTATCTTCTTCAGAATTAAACTCAAAAACCGTCTTCCCGGCAAAAGACTTAAAACCGCAAATTTCTATTTTTTTTATAAACATTTTATTTCCAATTTTTAACCTTTAATCCGTTTTCCGCAGCGTTTCTTTGAGCTTCCTGCTTGGAGCAGCCCTCCCCTTCAGCCACCTTTTCCGACCCCAAGAAAACTGCCGCTACAAAATTTTTATCGTGATCCGGTCCCCATTCCTTAATAATTTCGTAATGAGGAGTAATCAGTGCTTCTTCTTGAGCTCTTTCCTGAAAATAACTTTTGGGATCTAAATAAGTTTTCTTTTCCAAAATTTCCGGAAGTTTAACTATGATGTTGTTTTTTATAAACTCATCAGCCGCTTCAAAGCCTTGATCTAAATAAATAGCCCCAATTAAGGCCTCCATTGCATTAGCCAAGATATAATCCCGAGCTTTGCCGGTATCCTTTTTCTCTCCTTTAGACATTAGGATGTGCTCTTCAATATTCAATTCTCCGGCCACTTTGGCCAGCATTTCTCCATTCACAAGAGCCGCTCTCCAATTGGTTAACTCCCCTTCGGGGTTGGGATAGTTTTCAAATAAATACTTGGTAACGGAAAGCTCCAGGACAGCATCTCCCAAAAACTCCATTCTCTCATTGTGAGGCAGTTTGTAACTCCGATTTTCATTTAAGTAGGAGCGATGAGTAATTGCCTCTTGCAAAAACCTTCTCTCCTTAAACCGGAGATTTAGCTTTTTCTCCAATTTGGATAAATTTTCTTCATTCATTCTTTTGTTTCAATCGCTGAGATGGAAAGCATGAAAAACTTCATACTTTTCACCTAAGGATTGATTTTATTGCTTAATTTAAGAAACCGTAAATTAAAACTCTCTTTTCAGGAACTGTTTTTAAGTTCTATTCTTACCGCAATTTCTCTTTTTTACTAAAACTATCAGCAACACGGAGCTTGAAAACACTCCTCTTTAAAAATAAAACAAAAAAACCCATTTTGCAAATTTATTCGGAAATAAATTATTTTATTGGTTGACAATTTACCTTAAAAAAGGCAAAAGAAATTACTCAATAACCCAGTGATCCCCCATTTGCTTTAAGCGGCCTTTAATCTCAAACCCGCTGGCCAGTTTATGGCCTCCTCCTTTAAATTTTTTAGCTATTTGGGAAACATCCACGCCTTTGTGTTCATCACTTCTAAGGCTGGCCTTGATTTTATTTTTTTCCGGCTCAGCCAGCACCAAAGAAAATTTTGACTCGGCAATAGTGTTTAAAACCTCCGATATGCCGGATATGTCGGCAGAAGTAGCATTGCATTTTTTCAAGTCTTCCATAGTTAAAAAAGACGTTATCATTCCGCTTTTAGGCTCTAACTTGGCCCTCTCTAAAGCAATGGCCCAAAGTCTAAGAGTTTGAAGAGATTTATTAAAATACAAAGTCTTGCTTATTTTAACAGTGGTAGCTCCTTTTCGCATTAAGTTTCCAGCAACTTCCAAAGAGTGGGGTGTGGTATTATTATGCCGAAATCCGCCGGTATCGGAAAAAATGCCATTGAGTAAAAACTGGGCTTCCGCGGGTGTAATATCATAATCAATAAAATCAAAATAGCGGTATATTATTTCGCAAGTTGCGGGAGCTTTATCATCAATTACGTTCAAAGCTCCCTGAACAAAAGTTTCGGGGTGATGATCAATATTTAAAATTTGAATTTTTTTATTTAGCTTAGCTGTTTTTTTATCAAATGCAAGCTTGTGATAAATATCCCCCCGATCCAGAAAAATCAAAGTATCAAAATCCTTTAAATCTTCATCCTCCTGAGAAACTTCTTCTGTTGGAAAGAGTTCTTTAAAAATATCTCCGGGCTTATCCACGCTATATATTTTAACCTTTTTCTTTTTCAACTCTTCTTGAAGATGCCTCTTTAAAGCAAAAGCCGAACCCAAAGCATCGGCATCGGGCTTGGGATGGATTACCATAAAAAAACTCTCTCCTTTTTGTAGGAGTTTTTTCAGCGAATTAAATTTTTCAGCTAGTTCTTCCATATTTATAAATCAATAGCTTTATCTTCTAAAAAATTTCAACTATTACTCTTCCTCTTTTATTCTTTTAAAAATTTCCTCCAATTCCTCCACTCTCTCCTGGCTGTGATCAGTAACGAAAAATATTTTAGGCAGAGGCTTCATCTTCAACTTCTTGTTGAGAGCGCCTTGCAATTTGTAAATTTCCTTATTTAAAGTTTTTAAGACATAATCCTCCTCCTTGTCCGGATAAACGCTTACTTGAACCTGGGCATTTTTCAAATCTCTACTACACTTAACCGAAGAGATTGAAACAAAGATTCCGGCCTTCAAGGTCAACTCTTTATTAATAATTTCAGCCAGCTCTTTTCTGATCAATTGATCAACCTTTTCAATACGATTAGACATCTTTTTTCTTTAAAATCACAAAATAAAAAACTACCGCATGAGATTATATCCCATCAAAATACGCTTTCAATTCAAACATTTTTTCTTTTAAAATCCTCTTCTATTATTTATTTAACATTTTATCCAAAGTGAATTATAATATAAACAAAGGAATTTTAAAAGAAGCGCTCTACTAAAAAATCTAGAATCTCCCCTCGTATCATCCTTCAGAGTTATCCAAAGAAGCTATGAAGTTTAACATAATTTTATGAAAATAGCAATAGATTGCGCCGATTTAGACTACAAAAGAATTGACGGCACCAGAATTTATTTGAAAAATTTATTGGACAGATTCGGCGCTTTAAACAAAAAAGACGCTTTTGTTCTTTATCATAAGAAAAATTTCAATCCCTCCCTTGAGCCTCATTTTTATCCTAACTACCAAGAAAAAAAAGTTAACTACCCTTTCTGGTGGACTCAAACCGGTTTTGGATTCGAACTCCGCTGGGATAAGCCGGATGTTTGCTGGATGCCAATTCAACAAGTGCCCTTCTTAGCTCCCCGGGAAACCAAAATAATAGTAACCGTCCACGATCTGGCTTTCAAAATATTCCCCGAATCATTTCCTTTTTTAGACAAAAGAAAGCTGGATTTCTTTACTGAAACGGCCGTTAAAAGAGCTCAAAAAGTCATTGCGGTTTCCCACGCCACCAAAAAAGACATTCTTAAATACTACCCTAAAACACCGGAGAAAAAAGTGGAAGTAGTTCACCATGGAGTCTGTCAAGAAGAATTCGCAAAAGAAACAAACCACACAAGAAAAAAACAAATACTTGAAAAATACGGCTTGAAAGAAAAAAGATTTTTGCTTTATACGGGAGCTATTCAGCCTCGTAAAAATATTGAGACATTAATTGAGGCTTTTGAAATAATCAAAAAGAGAAGTTCTTGCCAAGATCTAAAACTGGTCTTAGTCGGTCAAGAAGCCTGGAAACCGGAAAGAACTCTCCGGAAAATAAATTCTTCCAAACAAGCTCAAGACATCATAAAAACGGGAGGCGTCTATTTTGAGGTTCTGAAAATATTATATGAAACTGCCGGCGTTTTTGCCTTGCCCTCTTTATATGAAGGTTTTGGCTTGCCCATTTTAGAAGCTTTTGCCTCCGGAGTCCCGGTGGTGGCGGCTAAAAACTCCAGCTTGGAGGAGATTTCCAAAAACGGGGCTTTGCTTTTCCCCGCCACAGATAAGAAAAAATTGGCAAATAATATTCTACAAATTATGGAAAATAAACAAACAAGAAACCTCTTGGTTAAAAATGCTCAAAAAATCGCAAATGAATACAGTTGGGAAAAATGCGCTAAAAAAACTTTAAATATTATAAGTAATCTATAATTATGCCAATAAATATAAAAGAAGAAGTAGAGTTAAAAAATCATTCCACCTTCAAAATAGGCGGCAAGGCTAAATATTTTGTTAAAGTTCAAGAGCTGTCTGAATTAAAAGAAGCTTTAAAGTGGGCACTGGATAATAAAGTAAAATATTTTATCTTGGGCGGAGGAAGTAACGTGCTTTTCAGTGATGAGGGTTTTGACGGTTTAATTATTAAGTTAAAAAGCGACAAGATTGAAATCGACGGAAAAAACAAAATTGTTTGTCAAGCGGGAGTTGCCTTGAGTTCTCTGGTAGAATTTGCAAAAGAGAATGATTTGTCCGGATTGGAATGGGCGACCGGAATTCCCGGAACAGTCGGCGGCGCTATCAGGGGAAACGCCGGAGCTTTTGGAAGCGAGATAAGTGATTCCGTAATTAAGATCCAAGCGCTTGAAATAGACAATAAAGAATTTACCTTGCAAGATTTTACTAAATCCGAATGCCAATTTAATTACCGAGAAAGCATCTTTAAGAGAAATGAAAGTTTAATTATCCAAGAGATCGAACTTAGCTTTAAAAATAGCAACAAGGAGGAAATCCAAAAACTAATGAATGAGTTGATTAAAAAAAGAGAGAAAAGCCAGCCTTCTTTGAAAAATTTCTATTCGGCCGGGTCTATTTTTAAAAATCCCAAAGTTGATAAAGAAATTATAAAATCTTTTGAACAAGAAACCGGCGCTAAATGCAAAGATGAAAAAGTTCCGGCGGGATGGTTAATCGATATGTGCAACTTAAAAGGCTTGCAAGCGGGAGATGCTCAAGTAAGTTCTAAACAAGCCAACTTCATAGTCAATAAAGGAAACGCCAACTCTCAAGACGTAGTCACCTTAATTAGCTTAATCAAGCAAAAGGTGAGAAATAATTATGGAATTCAGCTTCAAGAAGAAGTTAAACTGGTGGGTTTTTAAAAATAGCTCTTTAGATAATTTTATGAGCAAACTTTTTTCTTGATCATTCTTAAATAAATTGCATCCATCATTAGAGCCGTCGACTTTGCTGAATTGAAATCATTTTATTGGGGCTGCTTCCAAGCACTATTCCTGCTACAATTCCATCTTTTTTGTCAATTTCCCCAAAAATTTTTTGCCTTAGTGGAGGCTACCCCGAGTAATCGGGACAAAAATTGTTTAAAAAATCAGAAATTTCGCAACGAGATGGTGATTGGAAACAGCCCCTTATTATATTTACCCACAGAATTGTCTGAAGAGCTTAAAAAATAAATTCGCCCGCAAACACAAACTTTCAAAGCAAGGCCTATACACATCGGCAGTTAAAAGGAAAGAGGTGCAAATACAGAATAATAATCTGTATAAATTTTTAAACGGCGATTCGTTTTTAGCATTAAGACCAGCTAACTGGGGATTGTCAGTCTCAATTCATTGGGATTTATTAGTTCTAATTACTGCAATCTTTTAATCGCCTTTCTATCTTCTTCAATTATCATCACAGAAGAAGCTATAGCAATTATCATGAGCCATTCAGTCAGGTTTAAGGGAACAGTGTGAAAGATGCTCTGTAACAGCGGATTGTAAATCACTAAGAGCTGAAGTGCGATTACCAGACCAGTGGCGGCAATTAGGTATTTGTTGGAGAGAAGATTAGAAGTGAAAAAAGATTTTGTCGCTGAACGGCAGTTCCAAGCGTTGAACCATTGAAAAACTACCAGAGAGGTAAAGGAAACCGTCCAGGCCTTTTCCAAGTCGATTTCATAAATTCGACTAAAGAGAAACAAAGTTCCTGCCGCCATCGGAAGAGCCATTAAAACCATCCGAAGAAGCATTACTCGATCGACGAACCCGCCGGCTTTTTTCAAATATTCCCTCCCCAGCAGGTTTTTCTCTTTTTTCTCCATCACCAAAGCCACATCCAAAAATCCGTCGGTAACCAGGTTGATCCACAATATCTGAGGAGCCAAAATAGGCAAAGGCATTCCCAGAAAAATGGCGCTTATAATAGTCAACACTTCTCCGAGACTGGTGGAAAATAAGTACAGAGTAACTCTTTTAATGGTCTTAAAGACATTCCTGCCTTCTTCCACGCCGGCTACAATGCTACCGAAATTGTCGTCCAGAAGAACAACGTCGGAAGATTCTTTGGCCACTTCCGTCCCGATTTTTCCCATCGCGACTCCGACACTGGCCGAATTCAGAGATAGGGCGTCGTTAACGCCGTCTCCGGTCATCGCCACGACATCTCCTCTCTTTTTGTAGGCTTCGATAATTTTTAGCTTGTGAAAGGGAGTGACTCTGGCAAAAACGCTGGTTTTATCCAAAAGTTCAGCCAGTTTTTCCTTGCTTAGCCGATCTATTTCTTTTCCTTCCAGGATTTTCTCTCCTTTCTTAAGGATTCCCACCTTTTCAGCTATAGCCTTGGCTGTCGCTTTGTGGTCGCCGGTGATCATAACCAGGTTTATTTTGGCAGATTTCACTCTCTCGATAGCTTTTTTGACTTCCGGTTTTGGCGGATCTTCGATGGCTAAAAAACCGATAAAATCAAGCCCCGAAAGCTTGCGGCCGATAGTTTCTTTTTCTTTTAGGTCTTTTTTGGCCGCTGCGATAACCCGCAAGCCTCGTTGGGACATTTGGGTGAAAATATCGATCAGTTCTTCCCTGTCTTGTTTGGTCATCTTTTTAACACCGGAAGATGTTCGCCTTTTTTCAGAGATACTTAATATTTCTTCCGGCGCCCCCACGACTGATAATAAAAATTTGTTCTCGACCTGGTGAAGAGTGGAATGATATTTGAGCTTATAATCAAAAGGCCTTTCCGAAATCATTTGATATTTCTTGCCCAACTCTTCTTTCCGAAATCCCAGTTTTTTAGAAAAAACAAGAGTAGCCGCCTCGGTGGGATCGCCGGAAACCTTCCAGTCGGAAGTTTCTTTGTCATAAACAACACGGGCACCGCTGCACAGACTCGCAATTTTCCCAATTATAGAAAGTTCCGGGTAATCAGATTTTTTGACTGTTCGACCTTCATGTTTGACTTCCCCTTTGGAGGAATATCCCACTCCGTCGACCGAAAAAAATCTTTCGGTAGCATAAACTTCTTTTACTGTTAGCTCGTTCTTAGTGATTGTTCCAGTTTTATCAACGGCAATAACATTGACCTGCCCCAGAGCCTCAACGGCTTGCAATTTTTTAATCAAAACATTCCTCTTGCCCATTTCCCAGACACTAACGGCCAATGCCAGCGTTACCACTACCGGCAACCCCTCCGGCACCACCGACACAGCTACGGCGACAATAATAGAAAGCGTCTCATTTAATGCATCCCCTCTCGCCCAGCCGGCTCCCAGCAAAAGCAAGCTAACCAAAGCAACCACCGCTATAATAAAGCGGGATAGTTTTCTAATATCCTTTTTGAGCGGCAACTCTTCTTCCACTACCGCCATCCGCTTGGCAATGTCTCCGATTAAAGTTTTCTCGCCGGTTTTTACCACTACCGCTTTCCCGCTCCCGGCCACTACGTTAGTTCCTTTGAAAACCATGTTTTTCTGGTCTGAAATTTGAACTTTGGATTTGTTTATAGCCGAGGAAGACTTGAATTTAGAGCTGGATTCTCCCGTCAAGGCAGATTCGTTTATCTGCAGGGAACGAGCAGAAATCACTCTGGCGTCGGCAGGCACCTTTTCCCCTTCTCTGAGAGAAATTATATCGCCGGGAACCAGCTCTTCATCAGAGATTATGTATTCTTTTCCCGCACGGATCACCGAGGCGTTGGTTTTAATTAGATTGCTCAGCGAAGCAAAGATGTTTTGAGCTTTTTTTTCTTGGATAGTGCCGATGACGGCGTTGAAAATGAGAACAAAAATTATAATGAATCCATCGATTTTGTCTCCCATTAAAAAAACCGCCAAGGCCGCCAAGAGAAGTATAAAAATCAGAGAGCTCTGAAACTGCCGAAGAAAAATAGCCGCAATGCCGTCAGCTTTAACTTCCGGGAGCTTGTTGGGGCCGTGCTTGGACAATCTTTCCTCAAACTCCTTTTGGCTTAATCCTTCTTCCCGGGTTTTTAGAAGCTCTAAAACCTCAAACTTTTTTTTGTTGTAATAATTGGTTTTTTTCATTGTTGGTTCAGTAAATGTATTTTATTTATTTTTCCAATAAAAAAAGTGAATGAATAAAATGGCCGCGAGAGCACCTAGAAAGTTGAAAACTAGATCCAGGGCGGTGTTGGCATAGCCTCCGACGTTGGTTTCCGGGAAAGAGACGACGGCTATGAATTCCACGATTTCGTTTACCGCGCCCAGCCCCATACCGGCAACGGCGATGACTGGATAAACCACTTTCCAGTTGGTTTGGCGGTTTAGATAGGGTTTCAGGAGATGATAAACCACTAAGGTGGAAACGGCAAAGCCAAAGAAGTGAACGGCTTGGTCAAATTTCAAGACGGAAGTGTTTTGGATTTCAAATATGGGTATGAGGTTGAGGGAATACAGCACGCCGGCACCAACTTTGACTCCCCCACCGGCCATGTGAAGCAAGCCCCAGAAAGAAAGACCGCCCAGAATGATTGTGTCAAATTTGGAGCGATGAAGAGTGGCGGCAATCAGGACAAAAAACACTAATAAAACCACCACATACCAAAGGAATTCGTAATTTCGGATACTTAGATAATAGGCGCTAAAGCCGAGAATGTAGAGGAGGGTAAAGACAAGAATTCCCCACTCGGATTTTTTAAGATTGAGCATTACGGTAGAATAAATTTTAAATTCCAAGTGCTGAGGAATAAACACTAAAAACATAGGGAATAAGGAAAGCCAGGCCGATAAGGGGGAGGACAATGGCGGCAATGGAGATGATAAGAGTCCAGAGAAAATATTTGCGGGTTTTTTCGACTGAAGTGTAGATTTTTTGAAGCATTTCGTCCTGGTCATCCAGGCGTTTTTTAGTTTCGGGGTCCATAGGTTTGTTTTTAAAAGTAAGTATATGAGAATCCAAGGTTTGAGTGCTGTTTTTTTAACTTTTCCCCTTAAAAAGCTCTTTAAAAACCCGGCGCGTTTACTCCAAGTCAGGCATTTTTTCTTTTCTGGATTTCTCGGTGTTACTTGGTAGATTTTCAGTCATAATTTTACTCATAATTGAGAGATAAAAAAATCTCTTATCATTAATTTTAGTGCTTTTCTGCTTAAGGTTGAATTTTATTAATTACTAGTAAGAACATCTGATCAGTATTATTCCTCCTATTTTCTCAAACAGACTCACCAAATCAGCCTGCACAAAAAGCCCTGCTGAACCATCCAAACTTCAGAACAAAAAAATTTTAAAGGCTGCTTTAATTAATAGGCTTTATACCCATTTCTTCCAATTTCGTCCAAAGTGACTGTAAAGCATCCTCTTCGTGTTTATAAAACGCACTTCCAGTAACACGCCAAAACTCCCAGCCAGCACGACGAAGGATAGTTTCTCTTTCTAAATCGTCTGCCCATCTATCTGGTCCATGATACTGGTCGCCGTCGCATTCAACTGCCAATCTTGCATTCTCACCTTGTATCACTAAGTCAATTCTATACCCTGCAACTTCAAATTGAGGAATCACTTTATATCCTTTGTTAAGAATTATATTTCCTACATCTACCTCAAACTGAGAAGCTCTTCCTCTGGTGAATTCTTCCTGCAATGCTTCACGTCCCCATTTTATTTTCTCCTTTTGAGGGTTATAAAACCAATCCATCATCTGCGCGCGCAAGTCATTTTCATTTGTTAGTTCTTTCCGTAGAAATGAATGGAATAAAATTTCTTTATCACGAGCACGCGACATAGCAACGTTCACTCTTTGCTTATTTCCCTTTTTACTAACAGGGAGGGGTGTTATTTTCTTGTCAGGGTCTTTTTGGTCAGGTGCTTTGACTAAAGAAACTAACATGACGTCTCTTTCATCTCCTTGAAATGTATAAGGATTTCCAGCAATGATTTTTCTTTTTTCTATTTCTTCCTCGCTAATTCTTTGACGAATTAAATCGGTAATATATTTTCCTTGGTCATTGCCCAAAAGAGTTACCACGCCAAAGGTTGTTGGACGAGTACCTCCTTTTTCATTATCACGTTCTTTGTACTTTGGATCATGTAATAACTCGACAAGCTTATCCACTACGGCTTCCGCCTCTGGCTCATTCACCTGATTGTTGATATTCATAAACCCATTTTCGATGTGAACCGCTTCAAGTGCAGGTTTTAGTTGCCATTTTGGATAAGGATATCTCAATATCTTCAATTTACCGTCATATGCCAACTTATTACTGAAACTTATGATTTCTTCAACCGATCTAAAATGCTCAAGTAGCATAATTTTGTCAGTCATCATTACCGCTGCAATATCAAAGAGACTGTTGGTTAGGGTAAAATTACTGCCATGTTTGATACTGGATAGATGTTTTGCCACCAAACTTATGACTTCATCATGCTTTGTGAAAGATCCCTCATCTGGACTTATTTGCTCAGGATCTCCAACCACAAGAAGTTTTTTACCGAGATAAGCAATATTCACACCACGGACATCAACCTGACTTGATTCATCAAAAATCACCACATCAAACATTTCTGCTTTAGGTTCAGAAAACATATGTAAAACCTTGCTGAGAGGCATGATCCAAATCGGCACAGCTTCTTTTGCTTCTTGCAGTGCTTCGCGAGCTTGCTTCTCCCAATATGGCCTAGTTTTTGCATTGCGGGTCTTCGGAATTCTCTTCGCAGCATTGGCGTAAGCCGATAGGGCTTGGCGCTGGCCCCTGGTAACCTTTTCTTTTTGATTTTTCCACGCGGCTGTTGCTATAAGCTCGGACTCTTTATCTCTTTCCCTATTCTCAACACGCTCCAAATCTTCCTGAAGCTGGGAAACACTTTTATCCGAATGAATTTCTTTCAACCAGCTTGATATGCGAGCGAGGCGCCAAGCTATTTCTAAATCATTTGGTATATGGTACTTTCCTTTACCATCCACTCCTTCCTGTATTTCTCTATAGAGCTTCGGGGCAAACTGCGAAATTTTTTCTCGCAATTCTCGCAATTTTTCTGACCTTTTCTTTTTATCTTGCAGATCAGCAAGCTGTGCATACAAATTTCTCAAATTCTCGGTATCACGATTATCGATAGCAAGGCAAATATCAGAAATAATGGCATGACCATTTTCTGTCTTTAATTCTTCTTTCCAGTTTGAAAATACCTGTTCGTATTCTTTTATCTCAAAACTTGCCAACAAGGCTTCGAGTACAGATATCAAATTCTCAACTGAGTGCTTATCGGTATAAACCGTTTCAGAGAATATTTGGTTTTTCTCTATAAACTGTTGCAGTTCGCGGAAGTTATTTTCAAAGTTCAGTATTCTCGACATACCCTTTAATCTGTCATCAAATCGATGCAGTACAAAAGGATCATCTAGCTTTTCAAAATCAGAAATAGCTGACTGTTCAAAGGCTTGATTCCACAACACTCTTACTTGCTCAATAGCTTGTTCGTACTCAAGTTGTTTCTTCAAGAGAGTTATTCCTTCTTGTTCATTCACATCATCCGGAAAGACTGTAAAGTTATGTAGTATTTCTTTTGCCGGCTTTGGCAAAATAATTTTTTGAAGCACGCCGAGTGATGTTTTTCCTTCCAGTTTCTTTTCTATGTCGTTTACTATCCTCAGTAATTCTTTGATGGTATAAGTGGTATTGTGTTTCACCTCGTGTCCACTAAGATCATTCTGTAGCTGACGCATTTTTTGTACCTTTTGTTCTAGTTGTGGCAAAATTCTGTCTTTCCATTTGTTTTTCTCTTCCTTATTTCCTAAAACAAGTTCGAATAGTTTTTCTTCCCATTTCTTATCTATAGAACTCAAAACAGATCTTGCCTCTTTGGCTTTTTTGAGAATTTGCCTAATCTCTTCTTCTTGAAAATCAAGATCCTTTTTAGGTTTTTTCTGGCTCAAAAATCGTTCCCATTTTTTCTGAAGTTCAAACACTTCGGCATATCGCTCAAAGAATTTTTCTGCTTCTTCTATTGATGGAAGGTGTTTTATATCTGGTAGCCACTGCTCAAAGTAATTTCTTTCGTTAATATCAAGAGAAGCGAGTAGTTCTGAAGTAGAATGAATATCGTTCTCAGAAAAATTTAATTCTGTATCTTTTGATATATTGTCTTTCAGCCAAAGTAGGCCTTTCTCTCTACCCGCTGAAAGCTCTTTTGCTGCTTCTGTAGGGCTAAGATGTTTACCATCAATAGTCAGTGATTCTTCAATATCCAGGAGTACCCACTTTTTAATTCTTGAAAGCAGTTCGGCTTTCTCTTTTCTGATTTCTTTAAGCTGCTCCCTAATATCATCAAGCTTTTTCTGAGTAAATTTAGTTGTATCATCAAGGTTTGCATTTATGGTAGTTACAGCAGATTGCAAATCATCTTGGCGCGCATCACTGTTGACCTGAGAAACAACCAAGTCCTTTATTTCTGGCGGGATCTTATCTTTTAATACCTCAAGAGCTTTCCCTGTTTGGGAAGTCACCAAAACAGATTTTCCTTGAGCCAAGAAACGTGAGAGTAAGTTAGCGATAGTATGGCTTTTCCCTGTGCCCGGAGGGCCTTGTACAACAACACCGTATCGCGCCTCAATTTTGTTTGCTATTTCTCGCTGTTCGTCATTCCATGGTAATGGAAAATAAAGTTCTCCATCAGAAATATTAGTGCTCTCGCTATTTTCCTCATCTGATTTTTCACCATTATTCTCATCTACTTCTCCACCAGAAAGCTCGGTGATAAACGGCGGCAGGCTTTCCGCCTGGTCTATGTCCTGTTGAATCTTCTGAGCATACTTCGCCCAATCTATATTGGATTTTTTACGCAATAAAACTGTCGGGAAATACCAATAAGCAGGCACTTCGCTAATCTCTGGTTCGAGAATTTCCTCAGACAATTTCTCAATTCCATCAGATGAGAGGCACCCGACAATTTCTCCTCCTTTCAATTTCAACGCAGATTTATTCCATACATCATACTCTTCGGTATTTAATTTCTTTGATTCTTCGTGAATATCTAAGATATTTGGAATTTCTAATCCTTCAAGAAAAGAGGTTTCAAAAACTGTTTTCGAAGTATTATCTTTTCGAATCTCGATTTTTCTTCCTTCGGGGAAGAATTCTAAGGTAACAGGCGTTAGAAAAAGCGGATGATAAATTTCTTCGCCATCTTTTTTCCAGGTAATAAGATCGTGAGTCCACAACAGGTCAAAATTTTCTTTCTCGGTTTTTAAGAATGTTCGTAATCCGTACAGATCATCATAAACTTGATTTGCTTTGAAAATTGGTTCATTTTTCTTTCTCCACTCGTCCCACGGACCAGCAATATAATTGTCATACATTTCTATAAGTTCCGGAAAATCCGAGAAGAAAAACTTGAATTCTCTTTCTTGAATTTTCTCTAATTCACCCTTTTCGTTTTTCGTGACCCAACCTTCTAACGATTTGGGCACTTTGGAGCTTTGATTTTTAGGAAGATTCTTAAATTCTTGGATGCGCTTTTTATCATCGGTAAAACTTATTTTTTTGAAAATAAATTCCTTGTGTTCCGGCTTGGAAAATCCAGCTTTCTCAAGGTCAACCCATTCTGTAAGTTCTTTTGGTAATTCAGGAGGAGGGTCTATATCTTTTTTCTGTACAGAGACAAAAAGATCGTCATCCTCATTAGAATCATTGAGCTTCCTTACAAAAATATTATCGCTTTCGGGAAAATTTCTTACTTCGCACATCCACTCTTGTTCAGCCAAAACACGAAAATCTCTCCGCGTATCAATATTCAAAGAGAACAATTCTTCAAGGTATTTGAAGATATCAACTGCATTAGATTTTACTTTTGATATGTCTGACATAAACAACTACTAAAATAAACCATTTTACAGTGAGGGGCGGGGCGAACCCTCGGTTTAAAAAGATAAAAAAGCTCCTACCTATAACTGCGGTGAGGGAGGGATTCGAACCCTCGGTAGCGATAAACTACACACGCTTTCCAAGCGTGCGCCTTAGACCACTCGGCCACCTCACCTTTTTTAGCTTTTTAGCTTGTAGCTTTTTAGCTGATTAGTTTGAAAGAAAACTTTTTTTAGCTTGTAGCTAGTTAGCTTGATGGAAAGTTTTATTTAGCTTGTAGCTGGTTAGCTATTGGTAAAAAATTTTATTCACCGTTATTTCTCAGTTTTGATATAAATGAGTTTAACATTCTCATAACTTCTTCAAGCTGTTTTTCTAGTTTTAGTCTCTTTTCGTTATTTCCAAAATTAAGCCTTTTAGAAATTTCTACTTGGGTTTCAAGCTCAGCTCCGGAGCTAAATGCAATAATCAAAAAAGATAAATAGTCTTTCTTGGTCGTTCTTTTTTTGCCTTCAGCTATATTTGACGGTATTGAAACTGCGCATCGTTTCATTTGAGAGGCAAGCCCATATAATTCACTTTGAGGAAAATCATTCACATAAGCATAAACACTTACTACTAAATCCATAGACTTTTGCCAAACAAGTAAATCTTTATAACTATTAGCTTTCATGTTAGAGAATTAACATTTACAAAATTAAAGCTAATCAACTACAAGCTAAAAAGCTAAATAAATCTTTCCATTAAGCTAATCAGCTAAAAAGCTACAAGCTAAAAAGCTAATAAACTCCCCAAATCACACTTCCCTTTCTTTTAATGTTTTTATCCTTGGTGCTAAGTTTTAAACGAACATCTTCTTGACGAAGAGCTGAGCATCCCCGAGCATCTTTAATATTATCAACTTTAATAACTCGATTGCCCTTGCTAACATCTTTCTTTCTCAACTGAGTAATCATTTTAGCAAACTTTCCTATTCTTTTCAATGGCTTATCGTTATAAGGAGATTTTTCCGTTCTTTCAATAACTCTGGCCGCTGTTTTAACTGCTTTCAGGGGATATTTACCGGCAGCGGTTTCATTGCTAAACATAATTGAATCCGCGCAATCCACTACCGCGTTGGTGACATCCGAGATTTCGGCTCTGGTGGGACGAGGATTATCCACCATAGAGGCAAACATTTGAGTAGCTACAATTACCGGCTTGTGCGCCTTGATACATTTGTTAATAATTTTTTTCTGTAAAACCACTACTTCTTCTTGAGGCATCTCAATGGCCAAATCGCCTCTGGCGACCATTATAGCGTCTGATTCATCGATAATTTCGTCTATATTCTTAACGGCATTCCGAGTTTCAACTTTGGAAATTATCCACGGAAAGGCCAAATCGCTGTTTTTTGCCTTGGCTGATTTTTGCTCGGCTCGATGAATGTTTTTTTCTTTTTTGAGATTTCTTTTGATGACCTGCTTCAAGCCCTTAAGCTGTTTTCTGTTGGAAACAAATGACGCCGCCACAAAATCCACCCCTTGAGGAATAATAAATTCTATATCTTTTATATCTTTTTCCGTTAAAAAGCCCATATGACTGGAAGCTTTGGGAATATTGACGCCTTTGTGAGGCTGAACCGACCCGCCGGTAATAACTTCGGCCACACAGCCGTCTTTCTTCTTATCCACCACTTCCAACTCTTTTAATCCATCTTCTATAAAAATCTTTTCTTCCAAATTCACAAAAGCATAGAAATTATCCCAATCTAATAAAAGTTCCTTCTTAAAGCCATAAGTGTGCACGCTATTCTCATCTGTCACAAAAACCCTCTCCCCTTTTTTGAGATTTAAATTATGCCTATTGGCCACCCGAATTCGAGGACCTTGAATGTCCGCCATAATACCGACTTCCCTGCCAACTTCCTCGGAAGCTTTCCTGATATTTTTAACCGCTTTTTTGTGCCAATCATGATCACCGTGAGAAAAATTAAGCCGGCAAACATCCACTCCTTCCTTTATTATTTCTTTTAATTTTTTCACGCTTTCCGTAGCCGGACCAATGGTGGCTGTGATTTTGGTTTTTCGCATTTATTTGATGATAATTAAATTTAAATTGCCGCTCTCATCAGTGCCTTTCTTTGTAAAAGATAGGCACTGGATGAAAACAGGAAGCATTTTTTCACTAGTTTAAAAACCTAAAACAGCTTGCAATTTGTAACAAACTAAATTGCAAAACAAAATACTACCAAAACAATCTTCACTTGCAAATTCAATAAGTAGCTTCTATTTTATAATCTCTATGCCACCGATGAGCGGAAGCGGTTTAGCTTTTTCTTTAACTCCATTAATGATACCTATGATAGCAAGTACAATCACGGCCAATGAGCCGAAAGGAAGAATAATAAACCATCCCAAAATAGGAATAATGCCCCCTACGATATTAACTGCTATGCCAGTCAACAACAATACCAACTGTTGATTGGCGTGAAACTTGGAGTATTTATTGCTCTTTAAATCTTCCATTACTAAAGGAAGAAAGAATAAAATAGGAAGAATATACCCCACAATGCTCCAGACCTTAGCGTTGTTCGCTACAGCGCCTTGAGGAGATTGCTGATCCTGGCCTTGCTTTTCTTCTGCAGTAGCTTGGGCTTGCTTTTGAGTCTCTTCTTTTTCCGGCTCTTGGGAATTTTGATTTTTTTCGTTCATATTTTCACCTGCCTTTCTATGTTTATTTTTTAGCTTATTAGCTTGTAGCTGGTAGCTGGATAGTTAGTTACCTTTATTTTTATTTAAACATATATAAGGATAATTGAAAATAGCAGTTTTATTTCTCCATTATTGCATTGCTGAATTGTTTTATTGTTACTTCAAAAGGGACAAGGTTCAACCTTGGTAAATTCCTTGAAGGACTCAAAAAAACTAATCGCTAATTACGAATTACGAATTACGAACCGAAGACGCCATCCCCCTTAACTTCTTAATACGCTCTTCAATAGGCGGATGAGTCATAAAAAGTTTAGCGGTAAAGCCTTTGGCTCTTTTGCCTTTCAAAGGATTGGCTATATACATATGAGCAGTAGCTTTATTGGCTTTTTTAAGGCCTGCCGTATCTTGAGAAATTTTTTCTAACGCGCCGGCCAAGCCGTCCGGATATCGAGTTAATAAAGCTCCATCCGCATCAGCCAGGTATTCTCTTTTCCTGGAAATAGCCAACTGCATAATTACAGCCGCAATGGGAGCTAAAATAGCTAAAACCAAAGCCGCTACAGTGATCATCAGCTGCAATCTGCCATCCCTGTTATCGCTATCCCCCCCTGACAATCCCCCGAAAATGCTCCAGCGCAAGAAAAAATCTGAAAGCAAGGCCACAAAACCAACCAAAACCGTTACCACTGTTCCAAGTAAAATATCCCTATTTCCTATATGAGATAGCTCATGAGCTATCACTCCTTCCAGCTCTGATTTTTCCAGTCTATCAATTAAACCCGTGGTCAAAGCCACTACGGCGTGTTCAGGGTTGCGACCGGTAGCAAAAGCATTGGGAGATTGATCTTCTATAATATAAATTTTGGGGGTTGGCAATCCGGCTGTTATGCAAAGATTTTCCACTAAATTGTAAATCTCCCGGGCGTTTTCCCGGCTCACTTCTTTGGCGCCGTTCATGGCTAGGACGATTTTATCACTGAACCAGTAGCTAAAGAAATTCATCAAAACCGCAAAAATAACCGCTCCGTAGAGAATATAAGAATTTCCCATAGCCTGGGAGAAAATCCAGCCAACGCCGATAATGAAAACCAAAAAGCCGACCAGGTAGGCCCAGGTCAAACGAATATTTCTGTCTTTTTCGTTGTAGAGAGTCATGTTAATGGCTATTAGTAATTGGTAATTCGTTATCTTGCTTGTTTTTATAGCAAGAGTTTATGAACGCATTCATTTTTGGAGAAAGTTTTTGATATATTTGAAAATATTCCAATATATTATTCTCATCTGAAAGATTTCTTTCTTTGATAAGCTCTATCCAATGGCGACTTTCTTTTAATGAGGCTCTGGCGTTGTAATAGAATTTAATTTTATCTAAATAATGATACCTGCCGTAACCTTCTGCTACGTTAGCTCCTACAGAATCAGTGGCTCTAATAAACTGATCTCCAATTATTTTTTTGTTTTGCCAGTTTAATTCGCAATAAACTTTCCAAGATATTCTTGATAAAGATCTGCTTAAAGTATAGACTTCAAGTTTATTTAGGCTTAAGTAACTGTTATTTTCCTTGTCTTTTTTGACCAAAATTAATATCCAAATTACAAATTACAAATCGCCAATTACAAAAATCAGAATTTCACTTCCACATTCTCTTTTTCTTCACCCTCGGCCTCAAAGAATTCTCTCTCGGTAAAGCCGAGTATTCCGGCAATTATATTGGTAGGGAAAGTTTGGATCTTGGTGTTGAAATCGCGAACGTTTCCGTTATAAAACCTCCTGGAAGCTTGGATTTTGTTTTCCGTGTCGGAAAGCTCTTTTTGCAATTCAAGAAAATTTTGGTTAGCCTTAAGGTCGGGATAATTTTCCGAAACCGCAAATAACGACTTCAGGGTTTCAGATAACATATTCTCCGCTTCAGCTTGCTCTTTAGTGTCTTTGGCGCCCATAGCCTTGGCTCTCATTTCGGTTACTTTTTCCAGAGTTTCTCTTTCGTGTTTAGCATAACCCTTTACAGTATTAATCAAGTTGGGAATAAGATCATATCTTCTTTTCAGCTGGACATCAATATCCGACCAAGCTTCTTCTACTCTGTTTTTCAATTTCACCAGTCCGTTATAAACAAGAATCAACCACAATAAAACAAAACCCAACAAAACCCCCGCACCAATTAATACAACATTCATACTTTTTTATTAAAATTTATTTTCTTGCTTGGCAAGAAGTATATTCTTATATTACAATTTTTTTATTTAAAAAGCAAGCTGCCTGAAAAACGATAAGATCAATTTAGAAACATTCCTTATTGCAGATTTTTACTTAAAAAGTCTTCCAAGTCGGCAACAGCAATCCTTTCTTGTTTCATGGTGTCTCTATCGCGGATTGTAACGTCGTTATTTTCCAAACTATCAAAATCCACCGTTACGCAATAGGGAGTTCCAATTTCATCTTGCCTGCGATACCTTTTGCCAATATTCCCGTTATCGTCAAACTCGCAGACAAATTTTTCTTTCAACGCATCAAAAACTTCTTTGGCTTTATTCATCAACTCCGGCTTGTTTTTCAACAAAGGAAAAATAGCTACTTTGACAGGGGCCAATCTCTTGTCAAACTTTAAAACCACCCTTTCCTCTCCATTTTCAAGTTTTTCTTCTGTGTAAGCCTCATGAAGAAAAGCGAAAAAAGTTCTGTTTAGACCGGTAGAAGTTTCCAATATGTGAGGAATATATTTTTCACCTCTCTTAGTATCGTTATAAGTATGATCAATACCGGAAAATTTCGAATGTTGGCTTAAGTCCCAATCACCTCTTTGATGAATTCCTTCCAGCTCTTTAAAGCCTCCTAAGGCTTCAAAATTATATTCAATGTCATAGGCCGCAGAAGCATAATGAGCCAGCTTGGCATGCTTATACCATTTCAGATTTTCCTCTTTGATTCCATACTCTACATACCAATTCCACCTTTCTTTTTTCCATTCTTCATATTTTTCCTGCATTTCGTCCGGGTGGAGAAAATATTGCATTTCCATTTGTTCAAACTCTCTGGTTCTAAAAACGAACTGCCTGGCGACAATCTCATTTCGAAAAGCTTTACCAATTTGAGCAATACCAAATGGCAATCGGACTCTGGAAGAATTCAAAACATTTTTGTAATTCAAATAAATACCTCCGCAAGTCTCAGGTCTAAGATAAACAACATTCTCTTCAGTTAATTCATCTGTCGGGGATCCAAGATTGGACTTAACCATCAGGGAGAAGTTTTTCGCAGGGGTTAAGTTTAAACTGCCGCATTGGGGACATTTTAACTCTTTTCCGCTTTCTTGAAGTTTTTTTATTTCATTGTTTATTTCCTCAGCTGTCATCTTGTCCGCGTCTACTCCAAATTCTTCCAAAAGATGGTCTGCTCTAATTCTATTCTTACATTCTTTGCAATCTATCTGAGGATCATCAAATCCCTCTAAGTGTCCGCTGGCTTTCCAAGTGGTAGGATGCATAAAAATTCCAGAGTCCAGTCCGACCACATCTTCCCTCATGTGAACTACATGCTTCCACCATTGTCTTGCAATATTGTTTTTAAGTTCCACTCCAACCGGTCCGTAGTCATAAACCGCAGCAAACCCTCCATAAATCTCCGAGGAAGGAAAAACAAACCCTCTTCTTTTGCATAAAGACACAATTTTCTGCATCATTTCTTCTTTTTTATTCATATTCTTAAAATTAAAAATTATTTATATACTTCCTTTTAAGCGACTAATTATAAATATTCCCTTAAAATCACTCGCCACTTTTTAAGAAATAATTTCTTACCCTAAAAAATATTGGCAAATAATTTATCCAACAAAAAACCCCGCTCCCAAGCAACCGCAAGACCTCCAAGAGGGCTTGGGTTGCCGGAACGAGGTTTTCAATAAACTCCCCGCGGTTCCATCCGGCTTTTTCAACTTCAATTAAAGTCGAAACGCTTAATTAAACTTTATTTAAAGAAACTATTGCCAAAAAGTTCAACTTTTCATTAAACTTACTTAAAATAATAAATCACTCGGAATCCTCTGTCAAGAAATTTTCATAATTTTGTAAACAATTTTTTTGCCATTGGGCAAGCTGGCTTCTACTTTATCTCCTTTTTTCTTGCCTATAAAAGCTTTGCCGATAGGAGATTCATTGGAGATCTTACCACTTCCGGGGTCTGCTTCGCCAGATCCCACTATATCAAATTTCATTACTTTCCCATTAAAATCGACTTCTATCTTAGAACCTATCTCCACAGAATTATTTCCATTTTTTTTATCCACAACCTTGTAAGTTCTGATAGCATTTTCCAGATACATAATCCGGGACTCATTTTCCCTTTGCTGTCTTTTGGCTTCGGCATACTCGGCATTCTCTTTTAAGTCGCCCTGCTCCTTGGCCTCTTTAATAGACTGGGCAATATCCCGCCGCAGTTTTTTTCTTTCATCCAGTTCTTTTTTTATTTTCTCCGCTCCTTGAGGAGTTAAATACTTCATTTTATGTTTTTAACTTATTATCCAAAACTCTGCCAATAAGCACAGTTGTAAATATTATCCCCTTACCTCATTAATACAGAACAAGCGCCGCAATAATAATTTTTGAAAAATTTAGCAAAAAAGTTGAAATTGTAGCAGGAATAGTGTTTGGAAACAGTCCATTAAGAAGGGTGGGTCAATTTTATATCAATAAATTAAAACTGTCAATTTAATTGAAAACTGCTGATTTAAAGTTAACGAATCCCAAAGATCTAGCATTCGCCAGTCCTCTTTAATAATTTGGAGCTTGTTCTAAAAAATCACTCTCAGGATTTGCCAAACCGCTTCCGAAAAAATTGCATTCATCCGGTTTTTAAAACCACTATCTAAAAACGGCTTTCGTTAAAAAATAAAATACAAAAAATCCGCCTTTGCTTTAAAATTTTGATTTCTTTTTAGAAATATTCAAATTTCCCAACAAATTATCCTTTTCTTAGAAAAAAATTAAAACAACCTACTCCAAAATGCCATCCAGATTAACATCATACATAATTTTTTCCTGAACCAAATTATAGTCTACAAGTTCTTCCGGCTTAAACCAGTGATTAATCTCTTTTTCAGCCTCTTCCACTGATCCGGAAGCATGGACCAAATTCCTTATAGATCTTCCGTCTGTATCCGACATTTGATAAGAATCCAAAACAAAATCTCCTCTAATAGTTCCCACGTCGGAACTCAACGGCTCTGTTCCACCGGTTATTTTTCTAATCATTTCAATCACATGAGCACCCTGCCAAACCATTGCCACTACCGGACCACTTGCCAAATATTTTTTTAGATTTTCCAAAATTTTTCCGGAAATTTCCAGCGGATCCTCAGAGGGAGGTTGAAAGCCTTTATCTTTATAACTTTTAATAGTCTTTTCTCCGGTCACCTTTCTCCAATTGGGGTCCAGGGTATAATGCTCCTCTACGTGTTCGGGAGTTGGAACCACTAATTTTACAGCTGCCAGCTTAAAACCCACTCTTTCATACCTTTTAATAATTTCCCCGACCAAGGACCTCTGAATCCCGTCAGGCTTGACCAAAACCAAAGTTCTCTCTCGAGAAAAATGCTTTTCTTTTGTCATTTTGATTTGATTAAAAATTAAATAAAACCGCCCACTGAAAGTAGGAAGGAAACCACTGAACAATTAACTTTCAGCGTCTATTTTACTCCTTTAAGAGTAAACA
>CAZDHE010000010.1:0-33196 GCA_964505305.1 uncultured Bdellovibrionales bacterium | reverse complement strand
ATCTGATGTATTCATAAACCCCTCCTTCTTAAAGAACTGTAAACATAATAAAATAATTTTAAAAGAGGCAGCGCGTTAGCTGCCTCTTGAGGCAATGGACTACACCGAGTTGGCCAGCCTTTTTTCCAGCTTTGGCAATGTCCTTTTTTGTAAATACTGGAGTCTCTCCTGACAATCGCCTTTTTTGCTAAGGCAATCAATCTCAGTTTTCACTTCTTTGATGATCTGCCTTAACGTGACTGGATCTGACCTTTTCTCGGCTTTCCTTTTTTTGTTCCCATTCCTTTTTGGCATAAAACCTCCCGATGATTGAAGATTTCTTCAAAAAGCCTTGCCAAAATGTTAAACCAAAATCAACACTAAGTCAAAAGATGGAATACCTTTGAAAAGCAATCTTCCCTTAAAATTTCCTTTCATTTTTGAAACTTGTTTGGCGTAAAATTAGTTTTGACAGTTAACACAATCTAAAATTATAACAACCATAATTTTAACTTTCCAAGCTTCATTTAATTGTCTTGTTTTCCTAAATTTAGATAAAGTCATTACTAATCTCCTGAAAATCTCTTCCCCACCTAAATTTAACCTCTTCCAAAGTAGAAAAATGCTTTTCTCCGCACTGTATTTTTGCCTTTTCACTATCTCTTAGCTGTTCCCATTCTTCAGTCCCTTTTGTTTCTGCAACAAAATAAACTTTCTTATCGCCTTCAAAAACAACTGCCCAATCTGGATTATAACTGCCAATCGGCGTTTCAATCTTAAACCAATAAGGAAGCTTGAAGTAGAACTTGACTTTCTCCATCGATTCAAGATCTTTAGCAAATTCCGATTCCACCTCCGAATCAATCAAAACATGATCATATAAAGTCTTTTCTTGATTTTGCACTTTCACCGTATTTTCCAGATAGCTTTCCAATTCCTCATTTTCAAATAATTCCATGGCGTAATAACTATTTTCGCCCTGAATTTTTTCATACTTCACCCCGTCAACCATCAACTCTCGCAAAGCTTGTCTGATGGAGCTCACGGCCAAGTCCATAAATAGCTGGGGATTATTGGCTATTTCCGAATTCTTTTCTGATTTTCTAATAATTTCTATAATAGTCTTTCTGGTTAATTTGGTCTTGGCTTGAATATACCCCAGAATATTGGGAACATTCAATTCTTTTCTTTTGTATTCCGGCTTCTTTTCACTGATATTTGCCAAGCCCGCTGTAACTCCCTCCTTCTTTATATCAAGCCTGCCTTTTAGACTTATTATTTTTGGCTCTCTAATAATCTGCTGTTTCAAAATCCCGATAGCTTTATCAATTAACTCTTCATTACTGAAGTCAACCCTGAATTTTGTCTTGTACTTTATTCTGTCCCATAGTCGTTTGAAATCCTCGTTCAGTTTATACGCTTTGGTCAATCCGATTTTAACCCTCTTCCTTTTGTTTTTAATTCTGCTTCCAAATTCCACACCGCAATCTTGTGAAAGTTCTGTTTGCAATTTTCTGGCAAATTCGTCATAGCTTTCATTGGCAATAACAGTTAATATATTCATATTTTCATCAAAAATCCTTTCCCCTTCTTGATTAATGGGAAGCCTCAAACCTCTGCCAATTTCTTGTCTCTTCTTAATTTCGCTTTGGCCTTCATTTAATGTGCAAATCTGAAAAACATTGGGATTGTCCCAGCCTTCCCGCAAAGCGGAGTGGGAGAAAATGAATTTCAGCGGATTTTCAAAAGACAAGAGTTTCTCTTTATCCTTCATGATCAAATTATAAGTATCATCATCCGCCTTACTCTCTCCTTTGGTGTCTTTCCATTTTCCGCTATTGTCCTTGGAGAAGTAGCCATTGTGAACCTTGTCTATTTCATTTGCAATCAATCCGCTGTAAGCGGGGTTTTCTTTCAATTCTTGTAAAACCTCTTCAAACCACAAGGCAATTTTCCCTTTTTCAAACCCGCCATTGGAATAATTCCTGTAATTGGAAACCCGATCAATAAAAAACAAGGATAAAACTTTAATCCCCTTGCCTTGAAGCTTTCTTTCTTTTTCCAAGTGATTGATCACCGTTTGGCGGATTTGAAATTTCATAATCTCATCGTTCATCCCACCAATGGATTGGCCGGCATAAATCATTCTTCCGTTGGAAAAAGAAACTGATTGATTGATTGCGTCAATGCTATCCACCACATAACCCTTGTAAATGTCCCTCTCGCCTGAAAGATTGTATAAATTGCACTCGCCAATCTTCCTGGGAGATTTTTTAATATTGACCGCTTTTCTTACAATTCCGTCTCCCTTGCTAACATCAATCTTAAGCTTGGCCGAAATAGAGCCCTTTTGAGCTTTAACTGATTCCAATTCAACAAATGGCTCATTGAGATTGCCTTCTTCCAGAATTGAATCTACTTCAATCTTTTTTACAAGCCCGAGATCATAAGCCTTGACCGGATCAAGCCTGTAAATCAAGTTATACAAGTTCCTGTGTGTAGCGCTGTATCTTAAAGTAAAAAGCGGATTCAAATTCTGAATCGCCTGCTTTCTGGTGTCGCTTTCCATATTTTGAGGCTCATCCACAATAACAATCGGGTTGGTTTTAGTGATATAATCAATCGGCCTTCCCCAGTCGCTGTCCTGGAAAATGATTCTTTTATTTGATTTCTCCTTGCTAATAGCAAAAGAATCAATATTTATCACCATAACTTGCAAACTGTTAGTAGTGGCAAAATTCTTGGGCAATCCTCTTTTTTTGGGATCATAGACATAAAAATCCATTTTGGGATTGTCATAAAGAGTATCAAAATGGCTTTTGGTGATTTGGAGATTTTTAATAACGCCCTCTTTGATAGCAATTGAAGGAACAACGATAATAAATTTCTTGAAGCCGTATTTTTTATGCAACTCGTGAATAGTGCGAAGATAAACATAGGTCTTGCCCGTACCAGTTTCCATTTCCACTGAAAAATTCATACCCTCTTTTAGTTTTTTGTCTTTCTCTGTTTGAATTTTTTTCCCGTCTTGGGTTAAGATATAGCTTCCATCTTCTTGAGTTATATTTTCGGGTTCGTCCACTTCAGATTTCTCGAGCTTGTTTTCTTCTTGGATTTTATGCAAATTCTTTATCAATTCCTCTTGCTTGATTTGCAAATTATTGCCAATCACAAAACCCCCGTCAATCTGTTGCTGCCCCGAAGGTCTTGCCGTTTCCACTTCAAAATCCCCCTTATTCAAAGGCTGTCCTTCAAACAAATTAACAACCGAGTTGATCGCGTCCAACTGATATTGCTGATTGGAATCGAATTGTAATTTCATTAGATAAAATTAATTCCTTATTTTCCAGATAATTCCCCACTAATTGCGTCAATTTCTTTTTTGCTTTTTTTCACACTTTCTTTTCTGTCTTTTTTTATTTTTTGTAATCTATTTTTGTAATCCTGAACAAATTTTTCTGAATTATATTTCCTAGTGGAAAACTTTCTGATTATTTTGAACAGAAGTGTTTCGTTATAATCAAATAATACCTGCGTCTTCGACATTATAGCCTCTAGTTTTTCATCTAAATTTTCAGTGCTTTTTTTGAGAAACTTAAGATCAATTAAAAATTTTTCGCCCGTGTTGAACTCAAATGTTTCTTTATTGATAATACCGTTTAAATGAGCTTGCTTAAACTCATTATAGTATTCTTCAATGCTTTTTAAGCTCTCGACAACTTTATAAACACTTATATGAAGATCAAACACCTCATTTCGAAAATTTATATCATTAAGATCTAATATAATTTTTCTATCAATTTCTATTTTCTTAAAATTAATATTGTATAAATACTTATTTTCAACTGCTTTAATAAAATCTCCCAATATAAAAATATTGTCATTATTTATAGAAAGAAACTCATTAAGCTGCTGCTCAAGTCTTACAATTGCATTTAAGTTTTTACTTTTACGTTGATATATTTTACTGAGAAGCCTTTGCAATAACAAAAACAGAAAAGCAAAGATTGCACCCAGAAAAGCGCTTCCAACGTCTATCATTATTTCACCTTCATTAATTGCCATTTAAATTATTTAGTATTAATACTTTACTGTTTGTTTATGTTTATTTGAGCTCTCTTGCATTTCTAATGTTTCTAATTTCTCATTAAATTCAAGCAAAATATTCTTTATTTTTTTGCTATTTTTTACATTTTCTATCTTATCAAAATTATCAATATTCATCTTTCTTATTTCAAGCAATATCTTTTCTAAATAACCAATGGCATAATATATTACAATAGACTCTTGATTATTCTTATTGGCTTCATCGACCAACTTTTCATAATAGTCGCTTTTAGTCAAAGTTGAATCATTTTTTTTAGCCTTATCAAATCTTTTTACGCAAAAAATAAAATCTGAAACAAAATAATCATTTACAAATTGGAATTTTGCGAACAATTTTTCTATGTCAAGTTTAAATTTATTGTCGTTTAATAGATAATTTACGACAAAAAAACTGGCTGGCATTTTCGATGAAAATAGACTAAATTCATAAGAACTCTCTTTCTCAAGCCACACTATAAAATCATTTTCTTTTAAGTCTCTAAAGTATCTCGCGATCATTAAACAGGTACTATAATTGTGTTCTAATTTCTCTCTTATTTCCCCTAAATATCTAATCAACTCTTCAAAGTTTTCGAAGTATTTTTTATCAATACTTTCCAGATTTTTTTGCTTTTTGTATTGCTTAAATCCAAAATAACCAGCCAAAAAACCTCCCACAACCACCGCTACAAAATTTGAATTGAAAAATATGTCTATAAAATCTAATATGGAACCTAACATTTATACAATTTATACAATTTATACCACCTTAAAATCCACCCCTTCCTGCTCGGCTTGGAGGAGGATGTTGGTTTTTAGATTATCGTTGTTTTGGAAAGCTCTTTCCAGGCAAATTATTTTTTCGGGTTTTTGATTTTGCAAATATTCGCCCATCTCTATACTTATATTTTCGCCAAGATAAACAAGCAATTTTCCGTCGGCCAGATTATAATATTTCTCCTTTCCTGCTGTAGCTTTAGCGGATACTGGGTTTTTGAATTCTTCTTCTTTAATATCAACATCCAGCTCCAATCCGCTTTTGAGGATCAATTCATGCAAAATATTCTCTTGTGAGCTGTTTTCTTTGACATTGTCGATAAACATCTCCATCTGTCCGATCAAATCCTCCTTGTTTTTGATTTTTCCCTGCCAAATTTTGAAATTGGATTTGTCCAGCTTGAAACTCTTGAAGCCTATGTCTAATTCTTTTTCCCCGCCTTGGCTCGCCGTAGCAATAGCAGAGGCGGCCCGCCTGATTCTTTCCTTGGTGATTTCGGCAATATTTTTGTATCCCACCTTGAAAGCTTCGCTGTTTTCCTCGCAAAATTCGGGAAGCTGGATACAAATCCATTTCCGATTGCCTCCGTCTTCCGCATTTTGTTCCATTACCGCTTGAGCAGTTGTTCCCGAGCCGGCAAAAAAATCTAAAATCATATCATCATCGTCTAAACTAACAAAAGACAATAATTGCTTTATCAAAGTAGTCGGTTTTGGATAATCAAAAAAATTTTCATTAAATAATTTTTTCAACTCTTTCGACCCATGAGCAGTGGTTTTGACGACCGAAGAATCAAGAATTGAATCATGAGCAGTTTTTGTTTCAGATCCTGCAGGAATAATTCTATAAGCTTCAATTCTTCCATCTTTTTGTTTTTCAAAAACAATTAACTGCTCTCTCATCATCTCCTCAACCTTTTCTTTGCTCGCTCTCCATCTTCCCTCACTACCATCTGGTTTTATGGGGTAAACATCACCGAACTCTTTTGAATTAAGAGGAAAAAACATAGAAGGCCTATCCTCCTTCTTATCACCTTGTCCCCATTGTCTTAATCTTTCTTTTTGCATACCTTCCTTAACCCTAATATCGGATGAAAAACTAATATCATCTTTGTTTTTAGCATAACAGATTATATATTCATGCAATGTTGCAGTTTCCACTGAGGTTGAGCCCTTACCCAATCGTGATCTCCATATAAAAGACTCCACAAAATTCTCCTCCCCAAAAATCTCATCCATAATCATCCTCAAATTATGGACTTCATTGTCGTCGATGGAAACGAAAATAACCCCGTCTTGGCGAAGCAGGCTTCTTGCCAGAAACAGCCTTGGATACATCATGTTGAGCCAATCGCTGTGGAATCTCCCGTTGCTGTCTTTGCGGTTAATGGAAAGCCCGTCGGCCCTGACGGTGTTGCCTTCCACATCCGCGGCGCCGGAAGCTTCATTATAGGCCTTCGATTCCATCTTGAAGGAATCATTGTAGATAAAATCCCCGCCCGTGTTGTATGGCGGATCAATATAAATGCACTTTACTTTGCCGTAATAAGATCTCTGCAAAACTTTCATCGCTTCCAAATTGTCTCCTTCAATAAACAAATTGCTTGTTTCATCAAAATCAACTGATTCTTTTTTATTCGGTTTCAAGGTCGCCGTGGTAGTTTCCTGGATTTCCCGAAAGCAATCATTCTTTCCCGCCCAACTAAGTCCATACTGTTCATTAGCTGATTGATAATTCTCTCCCAATACTGATTTGAGCTTCTCACAACTAATTTTCCCCTCGGAAAAAACACTGGGAAAACTTTTTTTTAGAAATTCCTTCAGATCTTTCTCTGGCAAATATGATTGAGCTTCGAGTTTATGATTTTTCTTCATTTTTGATAAAATTAATTTCCACAACAAAAAATGCTATACCTAAATAATAACTTATAAATCCTCTAAAGTAAACTTTTTCTTTTATTTCTCTCGAATTCCGAAAGGAGATCCAGAAGCTTGATTTCCGCAGAGACAGAAGCTAAACTTCTATCTATCTCGCCACTAAAACATCACCTTTATATTACATTAATTATTTTCCAATAAAAAAAACAGGAAATCGCAATGAGAAACCTCTAATTTTTCCCGAAGGAATATCTGGGCGGTAAGTGATTTAATCTCAAAGCTTATACTTTGATATGGCAACTTTCTTGTTTGCAATAATTTTAGCGCATTTTAAATTTCACGCAACAAAAAAGGAGAGGAAGATAAATGAAACATTCTTGAGAGATACTAAAGCAAAAACAGCAAAAGCACCCTTGCAGGCGCTTTTATTTTATAACAAGAGGCATCTTCATCAGAAAAGAGATATCTCGTAGAAAAAGTTACAATAAGCCTAAATAATCCAATCCTATGTATCCGACTTCAATATCTGTATTTTTACCACTTTTCAATAATTCTCTAAATTCTGCAAGTGTCATCAAAACCACTTCGGCAAATTCGGTTTTGTCCAAATTTTGCTCAGCTACTTTTTCACATTTTGTAACCACAACACAGTGCCGCTTCATGGTGGAATAAGCGCAGTCATAAGCAGTGGTAACAAATTCCGCCTTGCCTTTATAACCTGTCTCTTCCAAAAGCTCTCTTCTGGCTGCCTCCTCGGGCGTTTCATTTTCATCAACATAACCGCCTGGAAGTTCATCTAAAATCTCTTTCGGTCCGGGGCGGAATTGCTTGACCAATATCACCTGCTGATTCTTGGTGAGGGCAAGAATACCGACAGCTGGACCTTCATTTTTGATATAAAAATCACTTACCTTTCCATCGGGTAATTTAAAATCCACCATTTATATCTTTTTCCCATATTTACTAAAAGCTTCTTCCTTTGAAACTTCCTCCCATTTTCCAATTTTGTTTGGCATAATACTATTTTATCTTTATAAATTTCCATATTTTTTCAATAAAATGCTTTAGCCTTTTGCGTTCTTATTTTATCTCAATTATTCCACCTTCTCCAAAACCCAATGAACTTTTATTCAGCCTTTCTTTTTCCACGATATTTCTAAGACCTTCTTTAAATTCTTGAAGATAACCCGAGACAATTGAACCCAGCTTCATCTTTTCCAGCTCATCTATAGAAAAAAAGCCTATTCTCTGCCCTTCATTTCCCAGTTTAATGTTTTTTATCTTACTTTCCGGCAGTTTAATCCAATAAAGAAAATACTCTTGCTTCCCAAAAAGAACAACCCTCCCAATCTCAATCGGCTCATCTTTTGAGATTTGCAGATTTGCTTCTTCTTTGATTTCTCGAATCAAAGCCTCAAGCGGAGTTTCATTAGGCTCCAAATATCCCCCGATTAATTGCCAACAACCCGGATCTGGAATCTCTGGGATATCATCCCGTAGCAACACCAAAACTTTCTTGCCATATGTTATTAATGCTCCTGCTGATTGTCTCATAAGAATTACCCAGCTAATTATTTTCTTCAAATTTACCATTGAAAAATAATGCAGTCAACTAAGGCAGGTAATTTGCAAACACATATGGCGGTTTTCAAAAAAATACGCGCTAAGTTTCATGAAATTATTTACTGAAACTCCAATCCCAACAGGCCAGCCTCGGATTTGAAATTATTTTTCTTCTAACCCCATTCTAACAAAAAACAGAGACTGTGTCTCTGTTTTAAAAAAATACCTATCAAAACTTTTTGCGATTAGCCCGTAACCCAGCATTCGCCGGGTGTTCTACGTAGCAGAACAAGCCAAAGCGTGTTTGTACTCAAACACGGCTACAGATTTTAGCTCCGTTGGGCTTAGCTGTTATCCCGAGTAACTCGGAATTCGACCAGCTTGCCCCTCACTTTGAATAGTGAGGGGTCGGGCAATAACAACATTCTGCGATATCCCACTAAAGACAAATTCAACCCCTAACACAAAAAATCATTAAGAAGTTTTCTCTCGTGAGATATTGAATTACAATTCAAGAATAGTCTTCAATGTATCCAGCATCTGATCGGTTGTTTTCTGGGCGATTTTTTCAACTATCATCTTGTTTGCTATTCTTTGCAAAGCATTTTCAGATACTTCATAATCAATCTGCACAGCCACTTTTGTGTCCTCCCCTTCTTCTTCAAGGGTATATGTCCACAACGAATCGACATCTCCTTTCGAAGATATCACAACCTTTTTTGGGGGATCATATTCAGTTACCTCTGCTTTTCCTCTCAAATCAACTCCCGCCATATTGAATCTCCAGTCAAACCTTTGCCCCAATCCATCTTCTTTTGGAAAAATGTTTGAGTTCTCATTTAAATTCGGTATAAAAGCCGGGCCATTGTGCGGAGATGCCATGTATTCAAACACCTCGTTGATTGGTTTTTTAATGATTATTTCTGACTTCACTTTACTTTTACTCATTTTTTTATTTTAATTGTTAATAAAATTATTCATTATAAATTTTTTGAAAACAGTTCTTGTTATTTTCATCTTGCTTCTGTTGTTTTTTATTCTAAATATGCAAATATGCATTTTCCTTGAAAAACTAATTGTCCTTACTTTCATAGATTTATCCACCTTAATTACATTCCCGGTCGTTTCACATGTAGCCCTGGTAATAAGCGAAGCTTTTTCAAGTGCCTCAAAAACAAACTTTTTCTTTATCCCAAAAATTAACCAGGATCTTATTGCCAATAAAATAACAACAACAGTAACAATCAACACAATCGAAATAAGAACGGAATATGACATTATTATCAGAATCAATGAAACAGCAAAGAAAGCAAACCCTTTTTCTTTCAATAAAATAGGCCTTTTTTTTGATAATGGAAAAACAATAAGATAACCAATCAAAAATAGAAATAAAACAATACCCGCAAGAAGTGCTGCCATATTTTTATATAATTTTATTATTTTCCTTTATTATAACATAAATTTTATCTAATGATAGTCTATCAAAAATATAAAATAGATACAATAATAATTGCATAAGAAAAAATTACATATAGAGATGTAAATTTTCTGTAGAATTTAGCAAGGTTTTGATTATCTAACACGATAAACAAAACACCGGTAGAGACAAGGAGTAATAATAAAATAACAAATAATGCTACAACATCAATGATTGAAACATACAAAAACACGCCCGCAAGTGCCATTAATATTACCAATAAAACAGCGCCTGTTGTGCCGAATCTTTTTGAATAAGAATTAACGCCGGCCACCTCTTCATTATTTGCAAATGTCTTTCTTCCCAATTCAAAAATATTAAAAATGAACCAACTGGCAATGGAAAATATTATAAAATTTGAAGGTAAAAATGCGGGAGATATATCAAGAAAAGCAAGAAATATAGTTGTTGAGAATAAAATAATTATTAAAGTATGCGTTACCGCATATGTTGTTATATGGGATCTCAACCAATTTCCACAAAAAAATTCTTTATACATAAGAAATGAATAAGCAACCGTTATCACCATTGCTATTAGCGCCCATAGTCCGTAAAAGGATAAAATCACTATTTCCAGAAGTATTAGCAAAAGAACCATTGTCAATGCACTATCTGCGGTTATTAGCCCTCGGGGCAAAGGACGCTGGGAGTTGAAAAAAGAATCATGATCAAAGTCTTTAATTTCATCAAACACCCTCAGCTTGAAAAAAAATAAAAAAGTTGCAGCTAAAAGAGGAATAAAACTTAAAACATTTTTTGGCTCAATAGCTCCATTACAGCTAAATTCACTATTGCAAAAAACTACATGCGAGTAGAAAAAAGGGAGGATCATAACTGAATATAGCAAAAGGTTGAAACGCTCTTTTGTAAACTGCCACCATCTATAAATTTGACTCATGTAATTGCTGTTTCAATTTTTTATAATCTACCTTGCTGTGATGACGAACGTCCATTGGTATTTGGTCCATAAAGACAACAAGGTCTAATGGAATAGATTTTTTTAAGAATTTTTCAAAAACTTTAATTTCAATCTTTTCTTTATTAAAACCGTTCTCAACAACAAGGACAGCCAAAATATTATGCTTCTCGGTTTCTAAATAGGCAGCATTTAAAACACCCTTGATATCTTTTAAAATAATTTCGGGTCTTACCGGAAAATAAATATTACCTTCATGTCTGATGATGTTGTGTTTTCTGCCAACTATCCACAAGACCCCACTCTCAACACGAGCCAAGTCGCCGGTTCGATGCCATATTGATCCATCTGTGTCAATTAATTTTGCTTTTTTAAAGGCCTCTTTGTTATTATAATATTTCTTGCAAACATGCTCGCCCGATACAACTAATTCTCCCACTTCACCCTCCTTAACAACCCTTCTTAATAAATTTTCACTTTTTTTGTCTCTGTTTTCAAGGCCAATTAATTTATAAGATAAAGCCTTATCAATTTTTCCCACATTAACGCCTGCTTGAGTGATATTTTTGTGTTTTTTCGGCCTAATTGAAATCATTTCTCTTGATTCAATAAAGGATATGGGCTCCACTTCTGTTGAACCATACAGGATCCAATTTTGGGAATTTGGCACTATCTCAATAAATTTTCTAATTTCGTTTTCACTTATTGGAGCTCCCCCGGTCAGTACTCTTGAAATTCGATTTAACTTTTTTTTATTTTCCTTACAAAAAAGAGCTAAATTGTAAAATGAAGAAGGGGATAAAGTCATACAATTGACATTGCAATCTTCAAGTTGGGAAAGTACTGCCCTTAAATTTTTTGAATCACCTCTACTGATATCAGCTTCCGGAATCACTGTTGAAATACCTGATGCTATATTATTTAGTGCGAAGACAGGAAAAACCGGCATATCAATATCATCACGTTTATATGGAAACAACCTCTTGAGCGCATAATGTTGAGCCGAAAGAAAATTATGCGTCCTATCAACCCCTTTGGGAACACCGGAACTCCCCGTGGTATAAGTTATTAACGCAGTATCTTCTCCTGAAACAGGCACGACCTCGGATGTTAGATTTTTTTTTATTTCTTTAAAATCAAAAACTTTCCACTTTCCCTTGTATTGGCCTATAGTTATTTTCCTGTTTAGCCACTCGCTTTCCTTTATTACTTTGTTGTCTTCAATCATTTTAAGCCACTCGCTATCAGCAATTATACCAACCGGCTCGGAATTTCCAATAACATCCTTTAATTGTTCTATCCTTGAGATAGAATCAATTAGAACGGGCACCGCTCCCATATGTTGAAGTCCAATAATCGATACATAAAGTTCATAAGATATTGGAGAGAAAACAATTATCCTATCTCCTTTCTTAATACCCATTTCTGCAAGATTTCCCGGAAAAGCTTTTACCATTTCGTAAAAATCTCCATAATTAACACATCTCAAAGAGTTTTTGTTTTCTTCGGCCTTCAATTTATAATAAAAAGCGATTTTCTGCGAACACTCTTTTGCATGATTTTGAACAAATGCAGAAACATTATTGCGAACATCTTTATTTGGATAGTAACCTATTTTCATAATATTAGTCCTCTTTTTTGATAATTACGAATAACCTCAAGGCTTGGCGTCGTGGAATTAATTGGCTTATTACACATACTGGATGTTCCCAAAGGCAATTCTTCCGTTGCGCCAACTTTCTCAATAAACCTAATAATTTCCCTGCTTTCCTTTTTAGCACTTTCAGCTAAGTATGTCACGTAATCTGGATTGCTCTTGTTTTTTATTTTTATAAAGATTTCGCCTTGATCAACTTTGTCCGTCATTCTGTGAATTGTAAAACCTGTTTCCTCATCATTGGCTAAAGCGCGTAAATCACAAAATAAGCCCCTCTGTCTTGGCAATAGCCCATGATGAATATTTACACAGCCCAACTTGGAAATTTCTAACATCTCCTTTCTGTAAATATCTCTTGCCCTAATATTAAATACTAAGTCGGGTTGTTCTTTTTTTATCCATGATATTGTTTCTTGATTGTTTACATTCCGTGTTAAAAGATATGGTAAATTAAAACTTCTGATCAAATTTATTTTTTCGTTTCTGTCTTCCCTGGCCAGGTTTTGCATCAAAGTTCTCGCCATCTTCGTACAACCTGCACTATGAAGAAAGGCGGCCTTCCGGAGAACATTGCTCGCATCTATATTAACCAAAACAACCCCAACTATTTGTTTTCCCAGATAATTAATAACTTCACCCAGAACATCTTCATAGTTTTTAGGTGTATAAGTAATTGTCGATGTTACTAGAAGTAATTTCATAAGTAATTTTTTTGAAAAACATCAAAAGAAAACATCTGAATTTTTTCTTTTGCTATTTTTCCTTTATGTCTTGATGTCACATTTTCAAACCCCCTAATATCAAGCCTTTCAGGAGTTCTAAGATAATAACGATTCACTACCATGCCTTTAGGGGCAATATTGTTATTCAATACTTGAATAAATTCACTTTCTTTGGGTGGATTAAGGTAAGAAGGAAGATCAGACAAAGAGAGAAAATCTATGGGAATTTCTGTCTCTAATGCTTTTTTAATAAAATCGCCTTGCTCGAATTTTATGCATAATTTTTGCAAATTTTTTTGTGCTCTGGAATATACTTCGGGGTTACATTCAATCGGCAAACCGTCTGAATATTTTAATTCACCAAAAAAAAGTAACTGTAGGAAGAAATTTTTTCTTGCTATGTCTTGCCGAAATAGTTGGCCAAATCTTCTCGAATAAAAGCTATACATTGATTCTTTGATATTTTTCTTGGGAAAATTACCTTTATATAAAAGAGCATTGAATACCACTGAATTTCCAAGAAGAAAAACTACTAATGACCAAGCTCTCCAAGGAAAAACTTTTTCCAAATATTCCCGTTGCTCCTTCATGGTTTTGCAATTAAATAACCCGACTCCCCTTTCTCCTACTATAGCCCTTACAATATTGCTTATCTTTTTAAAGGTTTGCTCCCATTTTCCCAAATAAAGAAGGGTTTCCCAGTTATTCGCTTTAAATAAAGACTCCATCCTCTTCTTGCAATCGTTTGATATTTTAAGCTCAAAAAACATTTTTTTTCTTTCTTCCGATGAAATATCTTTGCCCGGGTAGCCCCAAAAAGAAAGAAAATGATCATATTTAAAAGTTTTTAAAGATGAAATTCTTAACTCAGCAAGAGAAAGTTGATCAAAAGAGGAGTCTACACAAGTAATAACTTTCGGTGCTTTGGCAATTAAGGGAATTACACGTGAACCGCTTCCGGCAATAACAAAAACATGCTGGGTCTTTCTTGGCAATATTTCCATTTCCAGTGAGGCATCCTCATTTCCAATTGTATAATTCAACGCATTAAAAAACTTTTTTTTCATAGATTACATCATTGTTGTTATTGGCCTGCACTGCAAAAAGTATAAACTTCCATTCTCTACCGACCACTCAATATCAACCGGATAACCAAATATTCTTTCTGCCTCTATTGTTTTTTTTGTTAAATGAATAATCTGATCATCATTAAAAATGTTATTGCCATGTTGAGTTTCAAATTTTTTTTCTAAAATGTTTAGCTTCTTATCTATTATATAGCGGCAAGGATTTACAGTCCCCTGGACCAACGCATCGTTACTGCCAGGAATCGCTTCAATCACTACAACCGATTTATTTTTTGTGACAGGATGAGCGCTAAAAGCAATACCGGAAATAGTTGGATTAAGCATTCTTTGGACCAACACTCCCATTTTTCTGTCAACTACTCCTACTCCCATATTTTTCATGTATTCATTAACGCGAACACTATATAATGATGCCCAGCATCCTTTTATTGATTCTGAAACTTTACTTTGACTAACATTGAGATAACTCTCAAACTGCCCCGCAAAAGATTGCTCTAAGGCATCTTCGACAGAAGCAGAACTACGAACGGCATAATTATCCGCATCGATAAATTCATTGAGATAATTGTCAATTTTCGACTTGGTTTGAACCGAAAATTCAATTGACTTGATACTATTAGCCTCATTTTCTTGTTCGATATGAGTTTTTTTACTGCTTAGGTAATAATCAAAGAGGTCTGTTGTTACTATAAAACCCCCGGGAACTGCAAATCCTGCCCTTACTAATTCTATAAGGGCGTGCGCCTTTCCACCAATTAAGTCAAATCCTTTCTTCAATTCACCGGCCTTTTGATAAGAGAGTAAATCAGGCATGTTGTTAAGATTAAATATGGAAATAAATCAAAAAATATAAAATACCTCCGGCAGATAAAGTAACAAAAAGATTATCCCATCCTTTTCCGGCAAAGCCTTCAGCTAAAGTAATCAATAAAGCTCCAGTTAAAATATATAATATATCTCCTCCATAAATCTTTTCGCTAACGAGAAAAACTATTAAAAATAAAATGATTGCAGTGATTATAAAAAAAACTGCGCTACCCTCTAACGACTTTGTTCCAGTTACAAAGTATTTTCTCTTTCCAAAGTTTCTGCCCGCTAATCCGCCAAATCCATCAGACAGACCGAGTATAAGCATTGAACCCTGATAAATCATTACATTAATTGGCCAGAATATAATTGTCGCCAACACCACGCTCAAAGGAAAAATTAAGGCTCCAATGCTTTCCTCGTCAGCATTATGCACGCTATTTAAAAAATGTTTTCTCTTGGAGATAAGAAGCAATAAGAAAAAACCCAGACCAAGAAAAACAACTGTTTTATAATTAACTAGCAGGGGGAAGAATACCGAGACAAGCGCTCCTCCAATATGCACAACTTTTCTCGTATAATGGGAAGAAAGGCCCTTTTTATATAAAATCTCCGCGAACCCAAAAACACAGAGAAATAATATCAAGACTACTAGAAGCCCAACGTAATTGTTATACATTATTATTTCGATCAATTTTTGTTATTGAACCAAGCTCTAAATCAATAGCTACCCGCTCTCCAGTAGAAAAATTACAAGTAGCCCCCCTTGCTCCGATAATACATGGTATTCTTAGCTCTCTAGCTACAACGGCGGCATGCGATAGCATCCCGCCTTTCTCCACCACAATCCCTTTTAGTAGGGGAAATATCATTGTCCAGCCAGGATCGGTCTGTTTGGTAATCAATATTTTTCCTTTAAAATCTGCCGTTGAATCAAACTCTTTCATAGTTAAGGCAACTCCAGTAAAAACTTTTTCCTTAGTTGGTTTCGAAGCAACATCACCAGCTGTTTTTTTTCGCTCCACACTTTCAGATTTTAAATTACCTTCTATCAAGTCTTTCTCCACTGTAACTACATTTTTTTGTGTTTCAATTCTGCGAGGCAATTCAAAATTTCTCCACCTTTTTTGTTTTTGTTTTCTTTTTTTAATAATAGATTTTAGATAATTTTTCTTATTACACTTCCCCTCATCTAACGAAAAAATTTCCTCCATTGTCAGAAAAAATATATCACGTTGTTTCTCAATCATAGATCTTTCTTTAAGACAGCTACCAATAGCAAGAAAAATTTTTCTAACATGGCCGAAAATGAGAGTTCTGCGAAATCTTGTCTCTTCTCTTCTGTACATAGAATTTCCCGCCCATATAACTAATTTATTCAGAATAAGCCTCTTGGGCCAAGGGAGTTTATCATGCTCTCTTGGCTCCACATTAGCTAAGTATGATTTCTCTTGATTGCCTTCATTCTCAATTATTTTTTTAAGTAAAACAATCAATTCTACCGGGGCTTCCTTGAGCGTCAATGTTTCCAGCTTTAGTTCATTCGGCATTCTGGATCCAAACTTATCTAAATAATAATCAATTTCCTTGGAAATTTGAGTTTCAGGCGCATCATGCTTTATTTTATTAAACACGGTTTGAGCATTCTCTTTCAGGAAAATTTGCTTCATTCTTTTATCGTTGTTTATCAAATTTACTATCCTCATTATTTCATCTCCCGGATTTAGTGATACGAGTGGCTTATTGATGTTTGTTTTCATGTGAGCATAAGCATTTTTTGATCCCAACCAACGCTTGAATAGCTTATCCGATAGGCCTGCGCTAACCATAACAGCAAAATCATTTGCAATCGGAATTTTCCATTTTGACAGCAATTTTGCTTCTATATATAAATAATGGTCCCGTAGCTCTCTTGCGTTCATATTTTTCAGACTGATCTTTTCTATGTCTTGATAAATTTTATCGAAATAATCATTAAAACGATTTATTTCCCATGTTAATGAATAAAATGTATAACTAATCTTGATAGATTGAAATATTGTTTTAGGAAAATAGAGGAGATACCTTAAAAAAGTCCCTTGCGTTTTCTCAATTTTTTGAGAATTTCTTCTTTCGACCCCCATCATCTTTTCCATAAACTCCCCGCTAAACTTATAGCCCGGAAAAAAAGACAGCATTTTATACCAATTATTAAGATTATAATAAATCCTACCCCCAATATACTCAACCATATTACTAAAAATATCCTCTTGACTGTTTATAGTTTTTCTCCCCACGCCCATCAATATGGAAAAGTGTTCATAAACTCCTTTATATACACGTTTTACGAACGAAAAGGTAAGGGGAGTAGTAACCCCGGCATAACTTTCAGATATATTTGAGTTGTCATAAATATTGTTTTCCATAATTTATCCTAAAAATCCATTTTAATACTGATTATCTTTCTGAAAGTATATCATAGAGAACAGTGCAAATCAAAGTAGGCCTTTAATTAGAGGTTGCTGATTTTTGAAAAAAATCTGATAGTCCCGTTTTACGGGGAAAAATTATTTTAACCAAAATTCCATAAATAAGGTAATAAAATTTCTCGCACCGCTTTAAATATATAAATCTATTACGTTTCTTACTGCTCCGTCAGCAGGCCCTAATTAAGTTTTATGTAAAAAAATCCGCACAAGAAGAATCTTTGCTTCCAATTCATTTAACAAAAAACTTCGGAATCTTTTTTTAAAACTTCCTAATCTTTAAGTAATCCGCTCAATCAATCATAATTTCAAATCATTTGGAACTAAATATAAATATTCAACATTGTATAGATAAAAAATATATATTGGTCAGCTGAAACATTGTTCACTTATCCATAGTCTTGGATTTTATTAACCAAATGCCACAAAAAAACAGGGCAATACGCCCCGTTTTTGTAAGAACCATTCCGCTCGAGGCGGATTGGTATATAAACTCCCTATCAAAACTTTTTGCGATTAGCCCGAAAGCCAAAGCGTGTCTGTACCAAACACGGCTACAGAATTATTTGGCTCTGTTAAGCCTTTGACGTTCCCCGACTCGAAAGTCGGAGTTCGACCGTCGGACAATAACAATTTTTCGAACGTCTTGGCAAAGCCAAGTCCGTTTAACAAAGAAACATCTCTACGTTATTGTCAATTTCTCCCTAGAAAGGAGGTGATCCATCCACAGCTTCCGCTACGGATGCCTTGTTACGACTTCATCCTGGTTACCGGACTTGCCGTGGTTCCCAGTGAACTGGGAGCTTCGGGCACTTCCGGCTTCCCTGATGTGACGGGCGGTGAGTACAAGATCCGAGAACGTATTCACCCCGACATGGCTGATTCGGGATTACTAGCGATTCCGGCTTCATGAGGTCGGGTTGCAGACCTCAATCCGAACTGGGACCGGCTTTTTGGGATTGGCTCCACCTTGCGGTCTCGCCACCCATTGTACCGGCCATTGTAGCATGTGTGTCGCCCAAGGTGTCTAGGGCCATGCTGATTTGACGTCATCCCCACCTTCCTCCCAGCACGCTGTTCGCAAACGAACAGAAACTCTAAATTTTAATATCTAAACTCTAAACAAATTCAAATTTCTAAACTCAAATTTTCAAAACTGTTTTGAATTTTAGAATTTGAGTTTTTTAATTGTTTAGGATTTAGGATTTTGATATTAGAATTTCTGAGCTTACGCTCAGTGTGCTGGGCGGTCCCGTGTGACACTTGTAACACACGGCAGGGGTTGCGCTCGTTACCCAACTTAATGGAACACTTCACAGCACGAGCTGACGACAACCATGCAACGCCTGTCCTGCACCCTCGTAGGCTTGTCCGATTTCTCGGACCGTGCAGCAGGATGTCTAACCTTGGTAAGGTTCCTCGCTTATTGTCGAATTAAACCACATGCTCCACCGCTTGTGCGGATCCCCGTCTATTCCTTTGAGTTTTAACCTTGCGGCCGTACTTCCCAGGCGGTGCGCTTATCGCGTTAGCTGCGACACTGAAAGGGTCGAAACTTCCAATGCCTAGCGCACAACGTTTAGGGCGTGGACTACGGGGGTATCTAATCCCCTTCGCTCCCCACGCTTTCGTGTCTCAGCGTCAGACAAGGCCCAGTTAACTGCCTTCGCCTTTGGTGTTCCCCATGATATCAACGCATTTCACTGCTACACCATGAGTTCCGTTAACCTCTGCCTGTCTCTAGATATGGTGTTTCAAACGCAGCCATCGAGTTGAGCTCGATGATTTGACGCCTGACTGCCATATCCGCCTACACACCCTTTACGCCCAATAAATCCGGATAACGCTCGAGGTCTGCGTATTACCGCTGCTGCTGGCACGCAGTTAGCAACCTCTTATTCCTGAAGTACCGTCAATCCGTGCCTCGCTAACACTCGGCACCATCGTAATTGGTAATTAGCAATTTCGTCCACCTTAGGCGGACTGTAATTAGGAAAATATCCAAATTACTAATTACTAATTCACAAATTACATACGTGCTGAACATTAGTGAAGCACGGCTTCTTCCTTCAGAAAAGCGGTTTACGACCCGAAGGCCTTCATCCCGCACGCGGCGTCGCTCGGTCACACTTTCGTGCATTGCCGAAGATTCTCGACTGCAGCCACCCGTAGGTGTTTGGCCAGTGTCTCAGTGCCAATGTTGGGGATCACGCTCTCACGCCCCCTACCCGTCATAGCCTTGGTGAGCCTTTACCTCACCAACAAGCTGATAGGACGCAGGCCGCTCTCAAAGCGTCACTCACACCTCGCTTCACTCGGTGCTAAATTCAAAAGTCAAATCTCAAAAGTCAAAATTTTGGTGTCCCGAGTACTCGGGACGGATTAATATAAATAATCATCCCGAGGGGATACCTTCATTTTGAGTTTTGTCCCGAATACTCGGGATTGAAGTTTGAGTTTGCGAATACCAAGTGAAATGAGGTATGAGCGGCTTTACTCCGAAGAGACTATCAGGTATTATCCCGGATTTCTCCGGGTTATTCCTGACTTTGAGGTACGTTCCTACGTGTTACTAACCCGTTTGCCATGCGTGTCTCGCTTCGCTCGCCACTCATGTGTAATTGGTAATTAGCAATTTCGTCCACCTTAGGCGGACTGTAATTAGGAAAATATCCAAATTACTAATTACTAATTCACAAATTACAGTGTGTCGAACGGAGTGAGACACACATGCGACTTGCATGCCTTATCCACGCCGCCAGCGTTCATCCTGAGCCAGGATCAAACTCTCGAAAAGAAATTAGACCAGTTGATTACTCAACTAATTAATTATATCGAAGAATTTTGATTCTTTTTATTTGGCTCTAATCAGTACTTGTAACCCGAATTACAAATTACGAATTACAAGTAACTAATTTGGACTAACCGCAAAAAATTGTGATAGGTTTATTTATCTATTCTATTTTCAAAGTTCCTTGTTTTTTTTGGCTCTCCGCGTAATATTCGCATCTTGCTATAACAATCCGCAAAATATCCGCTTTTACCAACAAAAACAACCCATTTTAACCTTTTGGCTAAAATCGATTGTCTTTGCCAAAAAATATTTTAAAGAATTTTTTGCACTAATTTAAGCTTAATTCTTAAAAATCTAAGAACTAATCCGCTTTTCTTGAGCAACACTCTCGAATTGCTTTTATAATTTAGCAAACAAAAAGCTCCGTGTCAATACTTTCAATAAAGCTTTAAAGAATCAAATTTTCAAGAATCAACTATTACTCATTTTGTTCACTTAAAAATTCTCTCAATCGACCAAAATACATTTCTGAAAGTCATTTTTGCCCAAAAAATTCCAGGTAGATATATTTTTTAAAACAGCATTTCTCCTAAACCCGAAATATTCAACCATCCAGATAAAAGTTAACAATTTCCGATTATTGCAGTTCGATTTGCTTCGATAAAATACAAAAATTTATCTCTTCCTCCATTGAGCAGCTCTTCTGGATTTTTTAAGACCCGGTTTCTTTCTCTCTTTCTTTCGAGAATCTCTTTTGAGGTAATCCATGTCCTTTAAAATTTGATGAAAATCATCATTATATTTAACCAAAGCCCGAGCAATGCCCATCCTGGCAGCCTCAGCCTGTCCCCTCACTCCTCCTCCTTGAGTTTTTATAGAAACTTCCAGCTTATCTTCCATTCCCGTAGCTCTAAGAGGAGCGGTTAATGCGCTGCGAAGTTCCGCAATAGGAAAAAAGTCTTCTAAATTTTTGTCATTAACCACAATTCCGGATTCCTCAGAATCCATAATTCTTACTCTGGCAACACTTTCTTTTCTTCTTCCCAAGCCTTCAAAATAATTCTTGCTTTTTTTCGCCATATAATCTTTTTTAGCCATAATTAGTAATAATTAAATCTGCTAAGCTTTAACAACTTTATCTTTATAAGGATGTTCTTGATCTTTGAAAACTCGCAATCTCTTTAGAGCCTCTTTTCCAAGTTTGTTCTTAGGCAACATACCTTTAACAGCTTTTACAATAATCTCGCGAGAGTCTTTCTCTTTCATCTCTTTAAAATTTCTAACATAAATACCGCCGGGATAACCGGAATGCCTCCAATATTGTTTCTTTTTCTCTTTTTCCCCGCTCAACCTTATTTTATCGGAATTAATAACAATAACCCAATCCTTTCCTCCTATTCTGGGATTGTAATCCACCTCGTTTTTTCCGGATAAAACTCCGGCAATCTCAGTTGCCATTCTTCCCAAAATTTGACCATTGGCATCATATAAAACAAATTTTTGAGCTTCTTCTTTCTTATTTACTTGATTCTTCATACCTCATCTTAAAAAATAATATTGATGATTCCGCTTGCCTATTTTTAGATAAGAATAATAAAATTCTCCAAAAATAAACAACTTCAACGTTAAGCCTCTTTGCTATCTTTATGGTTGGATTTATCCGGTCCTTCTTTTTTTGACTCAACACTCTTCTTCTTTGTCTCCTCTTCCTTTTTCTCCTTAAGAGCTGAGCCTTCTTTGACATTCTTGGCATCGGCCTTATCCTCTTTCTTCTTTTTCTTTTCCCCTTTTTCAATCATTTTCTCTCTTTCGGTCCATTCCAAAATAGCCCTTTCTGCTGCGTCGCTTTTCCTGGGCATTAACTTTAAAATCCTGGTATAACCGCCTTCCCTTTCTTGAAAAAAATCAGCTATTTTGAATAATTCATTGACAATTTTCTGATCGGGCAAATCTTTTTTCAGAAGCCTCAGCTTGGCCAACTTAGTTAAATCATCTCCCTTTAGACCTCTTTTGGCAATAGTAATCTTCCTTTCCGCAAAAGACCTTAACTCTTTAGCTTTGGGGAGGGTGGTTTCAATTCTTTTCTCTTTAATTAAACTAACTAAAAGAGTCCTCATTAAGGCTGTCCTTTGATCTTTTTGCCTTCCAATTTTTCTTCCTTTGATTCTTTTTCTCATAGAAATATCATTCAACTTTTACCTTATTAAATCTGCCTTAAGCTTTATTGCTTTAAAGAGTAGCCAAGTCTTTTCATAGCTTCAACAATTTCTTCCATCCCTTTCTTTCCCATTCCATTCAAATCTTTCAAGTCGCTCTCTGTCATGGAGGATAATTCCTCTACAGTCTTCACCTCATTTGATTCTAATACGTTGTGAATTCTGGTAGATAATTCCAGATTGGAAATTTCCGTAGAATTTTTCTTTTTCTCGGTCTTCTTTTCCGACTCTTCTTCCTGCTCCTCTTTTTCGGAAGCCTCCTTTATGTCCATAATCGCATTAAACTGAGACATCAAAACCTCTACAGCTTCAGAATAAGCCTCTTCCGGAGTAGTGGTTCCGTCAGTTTCTATTTCTAAAGTTATCCTATCATAGTCAGTTCGCTTGCCCACTCTCATATTACTGACATTGAAATTAACTCTTTTAATGGGGTTGAAAATGGCATCTATAGAAATGACTCCCAGTTCTTTCTCTTCTTTTTTTTGTTGCTCTACCGGCACATAACCTATACCCTTCTCCACTTTTATATCTATTTCAAGCTCCGCATTGCTAGAAGTTAAGGTTGCAATATATTGATCAGGATTGGCTATCTCGACATTAGAAGATAATTTTATATCTTTGGCTAAAGCGGTCTTTTGGCCTTTGACCTTGAGTTTTACCACCTCTTCTTCTCCACTATGAATCTTAAATCTAACTTTTTTCAAGTTCAGCATCAGTTGCACTACGTCTTCCTTAACGTTCTTAATAGTGGTAAACTCATGAGTTGCCCCTTTTATCTTAATTTCAGTAATAGCGCTTCCTCCCAAGGAAGATAAGAGAATTCTTCTCAAAGCATTGCCGATAGTAACCCCGTAACCGGGATAGCAAGCTTCAATAACAAATCGGGTCTTATTCTCGCCGATTTTTTTAAACGTGGGAGTGTTTGGAAGTGATACGGAAAGCATATTTTTATCTTTTAATCTTTAAATATAACTGTTTAACTTTCAAAAAAGCTAAACAGACAAAAAACTATCTGGAATAAAATTCCACTATTTCCTGGGCGTCTACACCAACTTCGGCTTCTTCCTTGGCTGGTTTGGCCAAAACTTTTCCCGCCATCTTCTTAACATCAAAGGTTAGCCAGCTTGGAGTATTTAAGTTTTTACTCAAAACCATTTTTCTATCCTTGAAGTAACTTTTCTCTTTTTTGGTCTCTTTGACCGAAATCTCATCTCCCAATCCAACTTCAGCGGAAGGAATATCCAATTTTCTGCCATTTACCAGTATATGACCATGTTTTACCAATTGCCGAGCCAAAGCTCTGGACTCAGCCAGCCCCATCCTAAAAACTACGTTGTCCAATCTGGTTTCCAGCCTTATAATTAAATTATCTCCGGCAACACCCTTTTTCTTGCTGGCATCCGTTAAATGTTTCCTGAATTGTTTCTCGCTTATTCCGTAAATTCTTCTCACTTTCTGCTTTTGAAGAAGCTGTTTACCATATTCGCTCAAACCTTTCCGCTTGTTCTTGCTTCCGTGTTCTCCCGGCGGATAAGGCCTCTTGGTCATAACACACTTAGGAGTAGAACATCTCTCTCCTTTCAAAAAAAGCTTTTCTCCCGCTCTTCTGCATAGCCTGCATTTTGATTCTGAAATTCTTGCCATCTTAAAAAAATTAATTAAAATTATAATAATTCAAAATTTTCTCTATCATTAAACCCTTCTTGGCTTGGGAGGTCGGCATCCGTTGTGAGGAATAGGAGTTTTATCTTTTATCACATTCAAATTAAACCCTTTTTGAGCCAAGGTTCTAACGGCGGATTCTCTTCCGGATCCCACGCCCTTAACAAAAACCTCTAAATCCTTTAGTCCATACTTTTGCACTTTCTCTGCAACGTCTGTAACAACCTGGGAAGCAGCATAAGTAGTTGCCTTCTTGGCCCCTTTAAAACCAAGCAAACCTGAAGAAGACCAAGCCAAAGTATTTCCATGCAAATCACACAAAGTCACCACAGTGTTATTGTAAGTTGATTTTACAAAGGCTTTACCCTTTTGAATCTGGCGCCTTACCTTTCTCTTTTTCTTCCGCTTGATTTTAATTTCTTTCTGAGAAGACTCCTGCTGAATTGAATCCTCGGTAGAGCCTTCAGCGTCAGCTTTTTTAGCCGCTAATTCTTCCTTGACTTCTTTCTGATCGGACTTCTTAGCTTCGGACTCAGAGCCTTCTTTCTCTTTATCGGTCTTTTTACCTGCAATATTGTCTAATTTCTCGGCCTCATCTTTAGCTGCCTTTTTGCTATCTTCTTGATTTTGCTTCTCTGTCTTGTCTTCTGTTGATTCTTTGGCCGGCTTTTTTTCCTCTGGCATATAAAAAAATTAACTACTTAAAATTTTAATAATCTAAAATAATTCAAAACTAAAAGGATTACTAAAAAACTATCCAATAGAGATTATTTCCTCTTCCTGAATCTCTTGGCTGTTCTGGTGTTAGTCTTAGTTCTCTGCCCTCTTAAAGGAAGACTTGCCGTATGCCTAATTCCTCTATAAGAACCATTCTCTTTTAATCTCTTAATATTCATCTGAATCTGCCTCTTCAATTCTCCTTCTAAAGTATACTTATTTTCAATTTCAGTTCTCAATTTGTTAACTTCTTCCTTGGTCAAGTCCTTGGTGCGTTTATTCTTGTCAATAGAAAGTTTTTCCAAAATTTCCTCTGATCTTGCTCGACCTACTCCGAAAATATAAGTTAAAGCTATTTCAACTCTTTTTTCATTAGGAATAGTTACTCTTGCAATTCTAACAGCCATAAATTTTAAATAAATTAAAGTTATATTATATTATTATTTCTCCATCCTTGTTGATTTGTCGGAGATTACCCCAAATAAAAATTTTCTCTGTTTATTTAATTTCGCTTCCAAATAAAGCCAAAACTAACCCTGCCTCTGTTTGTGTCTGGGATTTTTGCAGATGACATAAACGATTCCCTTTCTCTTCACCACCTTACAATTGTCACACCTTTTTTTAACCGATGCTTTAACTTTCATAAAAATCTTATAATCTTTTAATTATTCTGCCTTTAGTTAAATCATAAGGACTCATTTCTATCTCTACCTTATCCCCCGGCATTAATTTTATAAAATTTATCCTCATCTTGCCGGAAATGTGAGCTAAAATAATATGACCATTTTCAAGCTTTACCCTAAACATAGTGCTGGGCAGTAATTCCACCACTTCTCCTTCAAGTTTTACAATTTCTTTGGACATAGCACCTTAAAATAACAAAGTATTTAAAAATAACAAAAATTAAGCCGAATTAAAATCGGCAGAACAAATTTGTTCCTATTTATCTAAAATCGTTTTGCACAAATAAAAACAAAGTTATAAAATTTACCGACAACCTTTAATCTAACCTAAAAACAATGTTAATTTATTTTAAAAACTTTGTCAACACTTTATGCAAATCCAATTAAAAGAAGGAGGTTTTTTTCAAAATAAAACCAAAAATGCTTTAATAAATGCTTTACTCATAACAACTTAATTGGCCAATTAGTTGAATCATTCAATTTTTAATCTCAATCCCCTTAATCGCTCTTTTTGCAAAGAGTGGTTGACAAAAAAACCAAATATACCGCAGCTAAGGCCACAAGCACATAAACCAGTCGAGATATAAAATTAAATTCTCCAAAAATGGTTTCTACTAAATCAAAATCAAAAGCGCCCACCAACCCCCAATTCAAACCTCCCACTACAACCAAAACCAAAGATAGCCAGTCTAAAGAGTTTAAACTTCTCATTTCTTATCACCTCCTTGCCTTCTTTTTTTAATTAATTTTTTCATACTAACCCTTACAAAACTTATATATATTTATACTTGAAATGAAAAGGGTTTATTTCACTATTCTTGAAAAACCTTCGAAATTCAAAAAATTTCTCCGACAAGAATTTGAATCTTTACAATCATGAGTTTGCTTTCTTGTTTTTAAAAGACTTACCATAACCAAATTTCTTTCAAACAAAAATAAGTCGTAAAACCAAAAACTCCCGCTTTTCGATAATAAAAAGAAAAACGGGAGCAAGAATCCAATGCTTCTTATTCAGTTTATAAATTTTAACCAGCCATTTCTTTCTTTTTTTCAAAGTGGAACTATTAATCTCTCCTCGCAGTTTTTTTCACTGGAGAAAAACTACAAAACTTAAAATTTCCTATTTTAAATTACGATAGACACCATCTTGAAGAAGCCGCTTTACTGACTTTTAAGATCAGATTCTTTCTGAGAAGAAATCATTTTCTTAAATCTTTCTTTTATTTCATTTTCTACTATTTTACGATCCCTTCCGTATTTATACCTAGAATATTCCTTCAAGGCTTTTTTAATCTCCTCATTTCCTTTTCGAGGAGGATAAGTCTTCATATTAAAGGGGTCGGTAGATTCATTATTAATTAAAAGCTTAGTAAAACATTGGAAATTATTTATATTTATCAAATCATTAGCATCGAAAACAGGGTTGAACTGTTTTTGCAAAAACTCAGCATCCTCCGATCCGACCCTAAAAGAGCACATAGACCCCACATTCCCAAAAACCGCTTTGGAAATATCTTCTGAAAGCTGGCCAATAAACTGGTGGGCAATAGTTAGTCCAAGCCTATATTTACGAGCCTCCGAAAGAATTATGGAAATTGAATCAGTGGTAAAATTTTGAAATTCATCTATATATAAATAAAAATCCCTTCTTTGTTCTTCGGACATATCCGTCCGCGAAAAAGCCGCCATTAAAAGCTTGCCCACCACTATCATTCCCAGCAAATGGCTATTTATATCGCCTATTTTACCCTTGGAGAGGCTTACCAATAAAATTTTGCCCTCATCCATTACTTTCCTAAAATCAATAGTGCTCTCTTGTTGAGAAATAATCGGCCTCATCATATCATTGGAAATAAAACCGGTAAGTTTGGAATTGATATAAGGAGCAATATTTTCCAGAGCGGCATCCCCTCCGGCTTTTTCCGCCTCCTTTTGCCAAAAATCAACCACCGTGGCATCCTTACATAACTTCAATTTCTCTTTTCTAAACTCCGGATCTCGAAATACTCTGGGCACCTCCATCAAAGTAGATCCGGTTTCCGGACTATCCATAACCAGCAAGAGAGCATTCCTCATATATTGCTCAAACATTGGCCCGCCGGTTTGACTAAGATCGTATAATTTATCAAAAATATTAATAATTTCATTGACCACAAAAGTTCTCTGCTCCGAATGATTCTTATCATACTCCAGCATATTAAAACCAAAAGGCCTCTCCGTATCGGAAGGGTCGAAAAAGATCACATCCTCGGCTCTCTCCTTAGGAATACATTCCAAAACATTATCTATTAAGTCTCCGTGGGGATCTATGATGCACATTCCCTCTTTATTGGAAGCATCTTGCTTGGCCAGTTCTTCGATAAAGCCCGATTTTCCGGTTCCCGTTTGACCAACAATATATAAATGCCTTCGTCTATCCTCCCTGCTTAAGCGAATATCTGTTTTGGTTCCTCTAAAATCACTGTATCCCAGTAGAAGACCTTCTTTGGGGATACTTACCGGAGGAGGAGCGGCTTTGGAGCGAAGCCAGTTTAATTTAGGGGTTTCCGTGGTGGAAATGGGGAAATGAAAAATACTAGCCAACTCTTCCGTATCCAAGACCACACTTCTACTTGGCAGAAAGTTTCTAAAAATATAATTATAAGCCAGTTTATGAGAATTGCGAGACTTGTCTCGAACCGCTATAAAGCTATTAAGATTAGAGTCTTCAAATTGAACGAAGGCGTTTTCTATTTGGGCCAGCACCGCCTCGGCTCTTTCTTTGGTTTTAGCTGAAGCCATAAGCCGAACATTGGCCTCAAAACGAGCTTTGTTAACCTTATTTTCGATTTGTTTAATAACATCATTATCTTCAGGAGTTAAGCTTACCGGAGAATCTTCTCGGCTTGAGCTGTCTTGATTTCCTGAAAAAATTTTGGGAATTTCTTTGAATAGGTCTTTAAGCAAGCCGGATCCGGAAACTTTATCCAAGCGCTTTCCTTGTTGCATTTCTCTGGATATCTCCTCTCCTTTTGATTTAATCGAATTATCGGAAGATTTCCTAAAAACCACTTGCAAACAAGCCCCTTCCTCCTGGTTTTCCAGCTTGGAAAAAGCATTAGCCAAATTGTGCAAAGGATCCGACTCTAAACGCTGATAAGTTCTAACGGGAAAAGCGGGATTCTTTTTGAGTTTTAAATAACTGCCCGCAGTAAATCCCTCCGGTCTAAAAATAGTATAGTCTTTTACTTGTTCAATGTGAGCGCTGGGATAGAAACTATGAACCTGTTTTTCCACTAATTCTTTGATTTTACGGGGCATGGAAATATAGAAAGAGATTTGTTCTCCATCAGAGGGGACGGCCATTTCAAGAGTCATTTGAGGAGGACCATATAAAATTTTTCCTAATAAATTTCTTTCCACCTTAACATTAGCTAAAGTGGCAAAAAGTTGCTCCATAACAGAAATTTCCTCTTTTTCTCCCTGAGTTCTTTTTTCCGAATCTTGATAACTTTCCGGTTTTCCGGGCTTGGAAACCTTAATTACATCCAGGGTGGCATTTAAAGACTTGTTCAGTCTTAATCTGGCAAATAGAAAAATCTCCAGCAAGAACCAAGCTCCGCTAAAAACGGCAACAAAACCGCTTAAAGTCATTAATATTAAAATAATCGTCCCCGTTTGCATTTCTTTGTTTTAAATTATTTTTACGGTTTTTACTTTTCCAAAAACTTTAATCCTCTTGGATGAATCCTTTTTTGATTAATTCCTCCCTTAATTTACTCTCATCCACCATTTCATCATGCAATTTATCCAAACTGTAATTTTCGTTTAATTTTTTAGCCATCTTTATAGCTTCTTGCGGTCCTTTTACAGAAGCTAAGCGAGCTAGTTTTTCTATTTTTTCATTAGCGTCCCGGGAATCGGAGATTTCCTGATTCCAATCCCGCTTTTCCTCATCTTGAACATCGCTTTGATCGATTTTTCTCAGGGCCTCATCCGATTTTGCTTGTTCATCTTTTTCCGGAATTTCTTTCAAGTTTTCTTTTCCTTGACTTGATTCCCCCTCCTTTTCCGTAATCGACTCTTCTAAATTTTTCTCTTTCTGTCCCTCCTTATTTTTGATTGTTTCTTCCATAAAAAAACTTTAAAGATAACTCATCTTATTAACCAATGGATTTAGCAGCCTTAAAAACAAAACGGAATTTATTTCTCCAATTCTTCTGATAAATCAACCTCCCCGGCGCTTTTGTCTTCCTTGACTTTGTTCTTTTCTATTAAATCATCTTCTTCATCCAAATCAATTTCAGAAGACAAATCTTCTTTACTTTTAGTGTTATCAGAGGTTTTTATGTTTTCGACGTTTTCCGAGCGAGAATCTTCCGATCTTTCTTGACCATCCTCTTTTTGGGCGGCATCTTCTCTCCGGTCTTCTCTTGTCGCCTTGTCATCCTCGCTTTTACTGCTTTCTTGCTTCTGATGGCTACCCAGAAAATCCAGGGCTCCTCTTTTATACTCCCCTATTTCTTCCAAAACAAGGTCCTCCACATTGGGAATATTTTCTTTCAAAAATTTATCCAAATCTTCTCCACTTTCTTTTTTCTCAGCTTCTTCCAATATCTTGGAAAATTCTTCTTGTTTTTCTTCCGGCAACTCTTCTACAATTCTCAAAGTAACTCTCTGCTGAATCACTTCCCCGATCTGAGACAAAATTTTCTCTTGCTCTTCTTGGGGAAGCTTGTCAATGCCCAACTCTTGAATTAAATCAATCTGAGCATCTTGAATCTTTTTTTTAATTTCCGACATTGAATGTTTTTAATTTTTATACTTTATAAATAAACTTATCCTAATTAGCATTAACTCTGCGGCTAAAATCGATTACCCCGCATTATCTTCTAAAAACCTATCCACCATCAAAGTTTGGTCAGCCGAAGAAGGCGTATAAGAATCTACTGTTCTGGAAATCTCTCTCAATTGCTCAGCTTCCTCTAAACTTGCTCCCGGAGGCATATTAGATTGTATTTGGCTAATTCCGGCATTCGGAGGAAAGTTTTCTAATAAATCCTCCACAGTTAATTCTTGAGCTATTCCCCAGGCTTCCGAATCCGTTTCTATACCGACATCTTCCAATCCTTTGACTAATTCTTGTGAAGATTCAACGACTTCAGCCTGCTCATTCAACGGCTCGCTTTCTTCCTCAGTAACCGCTTCCGAAGATGAGCTCTCTTGTTCGACAGGAGTAGTGTTATCAGAATTGTCTTCCGGCTCAACAGCACTTAAATCCTCCTCCCTCATTCCCAATTCTTCTTCCTTAAATCTATTTATATGTTCTTCATCCGCAAAACCGGGAATGTCAAGACCTTCTTTAGTCATATTAACCTCCATTCCCACTTCCATATGGCGGAATCTCCAAGTCATATACTCATCGGCTTGTTCAGCATTTTCAAAAAATCCCTGCTCCACAAGATCTTCTTTTAAATTATTTTTAAAACTAAGAATTTCATTGCCCGTTTTATTTTGATCACCGTCATAGTATTCCTCTAATTTGCCCCAAACCGTATCACCCTTGTTGAGAGTATAACCTTCCAAGATTTCCGCCGAGCCCTCCACACCGGAATCTTCCCGGGAAGTGGGGTCCTTCTCTTCTTCAACTTCCTCGGTTTCAATATCCGATTCACTCTCCAGCTCCTTGCCGGCATCATAAATTTCCCCTTCATCAACCTCAGAAAAGTTTTCAACTCTCTCTTTCATATTTTGATTAAACTTATCCAAAAGTTCCGCCGAGTTGTCACTATACTCCTTTTGAGGGTCTTTATCCTTTTCCAATACGACATCTTCTTTTTTGCCGCCGTTTTCTTCAGTTGCGTTAACCGCCATTCTCGAATCATTCTTGTCTTGATCCGGCAAAGAACCCCCGCCTGGACCGTCTCCTGCAAAACCGCCAAAGTCACTCAGTCCATAAAAGCTTCCGGCCAAAGCCCCGGCGGCAATTCCGGTAGCCAAACGCCTGTTTCTCAATCTCCTTCTTTCATTCTCATTAAATTGATCTACCAAGTCGAATAAATTGCTCCGTTCTTCATTTTCCTGATTTCGCCCTTCGTTGAACCTTTGGGATAAATTCTCTCTTAACCCTTCTTCTTCTTTCCCTCTTTGCCGGCTTTGTCTGCTGTTCACGCCTCTTTCCACAAGTCCGGACAAAGCGCTTCCGGCCACTCCCTTGGCAAGCGATTTGCCGCCTCTGTATAAACCATAGCCCATCGCCGCTGACGCTGACGCTCCAGCAAACAAACCGGCTCCTGCTCCTGCGGCTCCCGCCAAAACAATTGAACCCGCGATTCTCCTGCTCCTGGGCTGTCTTTGATAGGTTTCCACAATTCTTCTCCAAATAGCATTCCTGCTTTCATTGAGCTGATTCAATCTGCGCCGGTTTAGTTCAAGATTTTTGTTATTGAAATAATCAAAAATGGATTGGCTTTCCCCTCTCTCTCCATTTTCATTTTCATCCCCTTTTACCAATCTCTCAGAAAAAACCAGCCTAATTGAATCTCTCCTTTCTAATGCTTCCCCTCTTTCTTTTTCTAATTCTTCTCTTCTTTTGTTGTATAAATGCCGGGTATACTGTTGATATTTATCTTTATATCTTTCTCGAGCTTGACTATATTCTTCCTCCGCTTGGTTATATTCCCGGCCTAAATTGCGGCTTTCCTGGCTCGGAATTCCCAAATAATTTCTTAATCGGTTAAACTTGCCCAAATTTTGACGCTTTTCTATCAGTCTCTCTTGGGCTTGAGCCACTTCTTCAAAAGCTGCGTCAACTTCTCTTCTTAACTGATCTCCTCGATTTTCAAATGTCTCCCGCGCACCTTCCTGAGAACTCTTCCAATAGTCTACATTTTCTTTCATATCTATTACGCCTTCATTGTATGGCTTGTCTTTTCTTTTTAACTCCGCTTCCTTTCTTTTTAACTGTTGCTGTTTAGTTTCAATTGCTCCTTGCTCTTGAATATTTTTTTCGGTCTCTTTATCCGGATTTGTTTCTTTATTGTAAATATCCTTAGCCTTATCCCCTGCAGCGGTCAAAAGATCTTCCTCTTCTTGAGTCATTTGGTCACTCTGCTCTTCTTTCTTTTTGTAAAAATTTTTACTCCTCTCTCTTTGAGCTATCGCATAATCTTCTTCCTCAAGGCTACCCTCCTTCTCCCGGGCTTCGTTATCTATTTGACTGTCTCTTTTTATGTTATTTCCTTCAAAACTAGCCTCAGGTGCTTCACTCTTCTTGCTCGCCTCTTTGTTTCTCTCTTTTTGAACGCTTTCTCTTTTGACTGTGTCCTCTCCCTCGTCACCGCCAATTCCTCTTTGGTTAGACAGCTTATCTATTTCGGAAGAGTTCCTCTTCGCCGAAGCCTCTCGTTCCGGAGTAATTCTATATTCAAACTGGCCGCTTCCGACATTTTCCTCATTATATTCATCACCTTCTGTGTATATCTCTTTTCTGTGGGTACGGTGTTTGATATTTTCAGAGATTTTTCTCCTTGCTTCGGATTTAAAATCTTCCATAGTATTTTATGAATTTTTATTTAATTTTTCCGCTTTCTCTTTTAAATATTCAACAATGTCTTCTTTTTTAGTTAATTTTAGAATCTCGCCGGCTTCATCAATAACTTCCGGCAATTCTTTACTCCATAAATTGCCAAGATATTTTTGCCTCACTTCCTCCTTTTCTTCTTTTGTTA
>CAZDHE010000009.1:0-33782 GCA_964505305.1 uncultured Bdellovibrionales bacterium | reverse complement strand
AGAAGAATTAAGGGCGCTGGTTCCTTCCTCCACCGACACATCCTGCACCGAAGGCAGTTCCTCGGCGGTGTCGTCCCAGCCCAGGGTGATTCGGTATTGGTAGTAATTGTGGCCGTTGAGGAAGTAGAGGGAGTCGCCGTTTTCCACTTCCTGCCAGTCGCTCCAGGAGCCGTCCTCGAGGTCGGCGGAATCTCCGGCGCGGACCTCGGTTTTGAGGTAGGTGTTGAGGGGGAGAGTCTCGCTCCAATTGATGTTGCCGTAGAAGCCGTAGGGGCTTTCTTTGACAGCTGAGGAGTAGGAGCCGGTGTTGTCGGCCGTCCAGGCTTGGGCCGAGTTGGAAGAAATACAAAAACTAGCCGCTAGTAGGGAGAGGATTAGGAGGAATTTAATTGATTGTTTGCTTAATTTGAACATCAGGATTAAGAAGCAAGAATTAAGAATCAAGAAGCAAGGAGAGAAATTAGAGTAAAGGGTGCTTCTTTTTATCTTTTGCTGTTTTTATTGTTATTGTTGCTTTTAATTAAACCGTTTATCATTTTATTTATTTCTACTGTCTTATCAGCAATTTGCTTAAATTCTTGTTTGGAAATATATTGAATATCCTTAGCTACTAAGAGCTGGCTTTGCAGTTCAGTAACAGACCCTAAGGCTATGGTGTAAAATTGTGATTTATCTTTTTTGGAAGATCTACTGAATCCTTCTGCTATATTGGAGGTTACAGAAACAACACATCTTCTCATTTGATTAGTTAATCCAAAAACCTCTTCTTTGGGAAAATTTTTGGTTATTTTATAGATCCAAATAACTATATTATGGCTTTCTTGCCAAGCTTTTAGGTCAGTAAATGATTTTATTTTAGTTTTTTCTTGCATCTTATTGTTTTAACGAAAATCCTTAATTCTTAACTCTTAACTCTTAATTCTAATTCCAGCTTTGTCCCGAGTACTCGGGATGAGTTTTGAATTTTCACCCCCTTGCTTCTTAACTCTTGATTCTTGATTCTAATTCCAGCTTTAATCCGAGTGGAACAATCTTGCTTCGCAAGAGTTCCACCGGGTTGAGTTTTGACCTTTGAGTTTTGAATTTCTCCTCCCTTGCTTCTTGCTTCTTGCTCCTGTTTTAAAAAAATTGACCGGGCTCCGATTTTCTTTCTTCTTTTTTCTTTTTCTGTTTTCTTCGACTTTGCTTTTGAGGAGGGCTTTCGGCTTTGAGGAAATTTGCCCGTTTTAATTTTTCCTCTTGCCTTCCGAATCGGTTCGGCTTTGCCGAACCGGGAAGAGGTCCCCCGGTGGAATAAGATTTGAGCAGTCTCTTTTTTAGAAACAATCTTCCGTAATGGGTTTTGAGGTATTTTTCTCTCCTTTCAGCATCTTCTTTGTTCGTGCAGGCTTCATAGTATATTAGTTCTAATGGTCTTCTGTGTTTAGTCGAATCCACTTCTCCGTTCTGGTGCTGCTCAAATCTTAATTTTAAATTTTTTGTGTGCCCTATGTAGTTTTTGCCATCTTTGGGGCTTTTTAGAACATAAGTGTAATAGAAACTTTTCATAGAAAAAATTTAAAATTATTCCACCGGGTCCAAGGGTCAAAGAGTCAAAGAGTCAGTCCTTGAGGCAACGGACAGAGGAACCGCGTGCCTTATCGAGGTCAGTGCGGTGGACCGTAGAATTACCGTCGTGCAGGATTCGACTCCAGGCACTGCTACCACTCTCAGACGAAGACCAAAAGTAGGCGCTGCTGGAACGATGGTAGTAACCGCCATTAGCGTTACGGTAACCGGAAGGAGGGGCGTTGAAGCCGGAGGAGTCGAAGTCGGAGTGGCTGGCTATGGTGCTGCCGGAATCCCAGCTGAGCCCGTCTACATTGCCGGCTAGTTTGGAACCGGCCGGGTCGCAATCCCAGCTTACGTCTCTGGTGGAGTCGCAAGAATTGCCATCGGCGGTGAGGTAATCTTCTAAGGCGTGTTGTTCATCGTCGGTGGGGACGTGCCAGCCGTCCGGGCAAATACCTTGAGCTCCTTCGGTGGTGGTGTATTGCATCATTTCATCCCAATCATAGAGTCCTCCGTCGGTTTCGCAATTGGATTCGTCGCCGTCGTAGCAGTATTTTTGGATAGTGGAGTCGTCGGAGGGGGAGTCCATTTCTCCGACGTTGAGATTTTCTGCCATCCAGCATTGGTCGCCGATTTCGACGGTGCCGTAGGTGTTGCCGTCGGTGTCTTGGATGGAATCTCCGCAAAGCCACCCACGTATTTCATCGTTTTCTATCGCTAATTCATCAATCGTCGATTCCTCAAAATCTTCATTGGTGGTTCGAGTAGTAGTCTCCACCGTCCCTTCGGCTGAAATCTCCCCGGGAGTGGAAGTGTCTAAGTTGGCGTCTTTGTTGGCAAACTCTGTCCAACCGGTCTGGTCCGTCTCGTGAGTGGCGGTGTTTTCGCTGTTGCCTCCGGACCAGTCGGTCTGAATCCAGCCGAAGGTGGCGGATTCGGTGGTGAAGGATTTGTAAGCAACGATGCCTCCGGTAATGGCTATGGCTAATATCAAAGTGGCCAGTAAGGGTTTTTTGGCTTTGATTTTAGGTTTTTTGCCTTGCTTTTTCCGGACCGCCGGTCGGTTTTTGAATTTAAGATTCATATTTTTGAATTAATTTTTAAAGTGGGTGTTGAGTTGAAAGTGAGGCCAAGTGGAGAAAGTAGAGAAAGTGTGAAAGTTGGGAGTTATTGGTAATTGGTAATTAGTAATTAGTGATTGGTTATTGGTTATTGGTTATTAATTGTTAGTCATCGATTGATTGGTAATCGGTAATTGGTTTTAAGTTATCGATCACTGGTCACTGGTCACTAGTCATTAGTCAATCTCCGCCTATTTTCTATTATTACACAATTCTGATTTTTTATCAAATAGTGATTTGTTCTCTATATCATTATTTTAAATCAATAAAATTGTTTGTCAAGTTTTTTTTGGAAGAAGCAAGAGATTGAAATGACAAATAACAAACCCGCTCAAATGTCAAATCAAATCCTAATGAATAAATATCAAAGCAGAAAAAAGAAGAAATAAAAAGAAGCTCAAATGTCAAAGGTCATGAAAGAAGCAAGAAGTAAGGAAACTGAAGTTCGACTTCTGCATCCGCAGAATTCGAACTTCAGGGTTTTTTCAAAAAAATTTGCTTTGGCAAAAATACGCAACATCAACCCCTTGCTTCTTGCTTCTTGCTTCTTGATTCTGTTTTGACTTTTAAGTTGCAGCTTTGCGATTTAACATTTGACTTTTGGGTTCTGCGAATGCAGAGGTCGAACTTCAGGGTTTTTTCTCAAAATTCCTCTATCAAAATAAGCCTTTCTCGAATACTCAACATTAAAAAAATCTCAAAATAGCCAAAATAGCCATTTTAATGTTTCACACACTGCACGAAACACCTCCCTAAACCCGACAATCAGTGTTTGTCGGGTTTAGAATTCAAGGCTCAACCCAAAGTCTCGCCGGATTCAAGAGATGAGCTTGAGGATCTTTTGCCGAGTGTTTTCAATAGAAACATCCGGCGTAGAGGCTCCGGCCGTGATTACGATTTTTCCTTTGCAATTTTTCAGCCAATCTTTCTTGATTTCTTGACTGTTTTCAATGTGGTAAGTGCGAACACCTATTTTTCTCCCAATTTCGGCTAATTTTCCGGTATTGCTGGAATTTTTTCCTCCAACTACAAAAAGGATATCACCGGAATTGATCATTTTGCGCACTTCTCCTTGTTTCCGAGAAGTTTCCATACAGATAGTATTTCTAACCTCAACCTTTTCATTAAGGGTTTTTACTTTTTTTGCAAAATTTTCAAACTCTTCCTTTTTGCGAGTGGTTTGGCTCAAAATTCCTATTTTAGAGCTTTCTGAAATTTTTTCTTCATCTTTTTCCGATAATTCCCCGTCAGACACAATTCCGCAATAGTTAACGCAAGAATTGATCCCAATCACTTCCACATGTTCGGGGTCTCCGAAAATAACCACTTGAAAACCCTTTTCTTGAAAGTCTATGGCCGATTTTTGAGCTTTTTCTACAAAAGGACAGGTGGTGTCTATTATTTTGATATTTCTTTGAGGATCTGTGATTTTTTTTAATTTATCTTGAGGAATTCCGTGGCTTCTTACAATAAACATTGAATCATCTTCCACTTTTTCAATAGAATCTACTATCCGCATCCCTCTTTTTTTTAAATCTTCAACCACCCGAGGGTTATGGATCAGCTCTCCCCAGCAAAAAACCTTTTTGTCTCCGTTTTTTTCCAGCGCTTTCTCCGCCATATCCACCGCCCTTCTAACGCCGAAACAAAAACCGGCATTTTCAGCCACCACTATTTCCGGCTTTTTTTTCATTGAAATTCTCTTAATGTTTTTATTAATCTTAAATAAAAATTTAAATTATGAACAGAAGCCAGCCTTCCGGCCAAGAGCTCTCCAACGTTGAAAAGGTGTCTCAAATAAGCCTTGGAATATTTCCGGCAAGTTGAACAGTCGCAATTTTCATCCAAAGAAGAGAAATCTTCTTTAAATTTTTCATTGCCCAGGTTTAAAGTCTCATAAAAATCGCCTTTTTTAAAATCTTCCGGGGAGTTTTTTTCATCTTTCCAAACAAACACTCTGCCATGCCTGCCTTCTCTGGTGGGTATAACGCAATCAAACATATCCACCCCGCCAAAAACCGCCCGGGCAACCTCTTCCGGTTTTCCAAGCCCCATTAGATATCTCGGCTTGTCTTCGGGCAGATACGGTATTACCCAATTCAAGATGTCTCCCAGCAACTCCCGAGGCTCGCCCACCGCCACTCCGCCGATAGCATAACCGTCAAAGCCTATTTCCACAAGCTGTCTTGCCGATTCTTCTCTTAAGTCTTTATACACAGAACCTTGGACAATGCCAAAAAGCATAGGTTTTAAATTTGAATTTTTTGTTTTTTCATTTAAGCGCTTTTTGCATCTTTTTGCCCAGCGGGAGGTTAACTCCAAGGATTTTTTGGCTTTTTCATATTCGCACGGATAAGGCGGGCACTCGTCTAAACACATTATTATATCCGCCCCCAAGCTTAATTGTATATCTACAGATTTCTCCGGGGACATAAAATGTTCTTTTCCGTTAGCCGGATCTGTGAAGTAAACTCCCTCCTCGGTCAACCTTACCCCGGATTTACCAAACCTCTTCCCCGCTCTTTCACCCAAAGAAAAAACTTGAAACCCTCCGCTGTCGGTAAGAACTAAGTTGTTCCAACCGCTAAAACCCCTTATTCCTCCGGCTTTTTCAATAACCTTATCTCCGGGCTTTAGCCAAAGATGATAAGTATTTCCCAAAACAACCTCAAAGCCCATCTTGTCAATTTCTTCCATAGTGATGGATTTAACCGCCCCTCTGGTGGCAATGGGCATAAAAAAAGGAGTTTGCGCCGTTTTCCCTCCAATGGCAATCGCTCCCTTCCTTCCAGCCTTCCCCTTCTTGGTTATTTCAAACATTCTAATTGTTTACGTTAATAAGTTCAAGTTGAGAAGAATCCACGCTTTCTTCTATCTTTCTATCAATAAAGCTGTCTGTGCCTTGATAATCAAGATTGTTAATCAGCCTGACTGACCTGGAACTGCTTTGCTTTTGAGCCTCGGAGAGCCTGAATCCTATTTGAAAAGACAATTCTTCCGGAGAATTCAAATGACCGGTAGCGAAATCCACCGAATCAATAGTCCACGACAATTCATTGGTTCTTTTATTAAAATCCACCTCTCCCCGAGTTTTCTTGAAATTATCTTTCCAATTCACGCCGGTGGGCAAGGTCAAATAAACTCTAAAGTCTCTCACATTATTGTAGGAATTATTTACTTTAACGTTAACCGTAAATTCGGTCTCTTCTTGATTATTAACCGGAAACGGTCCTTTATTTTCAAAAATATCGCTCTCGTGGGCAATGTCGACATCTAAATCCAACTGGGTAGAGACCTTAAATTCTTTTTCTTGAGAATAAATAGTTTTATTTTCCACTAAATCCGACTGAATATTTAGGCTGTCTATCTGCGCTTGGGTGCTGAAAGTTATATTTTTATCTTCCTCGTCCCAAATTTCATAATCATCCCTAACCGGTATATCCACGCTTACATTGCCTGTTTCACCGGGATTTAAATACTTCAAATCCGGAACATCGGAAGCTTTCCAGACAATTTGCTTTTTCTCTCCGTCATAATAACCATCTCCGGGATTTATTTCTTTTTCATTAATTATTCCGGTGTTATTTATATTTTGCTTTAAAATAAGATCCGTTAGAGGCTTTCCGGAGTTGTTGGTAAAAGAAATTTCATAACTAAGAGACTCCCCCGGGTCCGCGATTAACTCTTCTTTGTTCGCAACATTTTGTTTTAAATCAACTCTGGGAGGAATTATTTTAATAGCCTCGTCATCATCAGTTAAAGTGAGCAACTCTTCTTTTTGAGTCTCTTCTATTGTTGCTATAAAGTTCTTTATTTCCTCCTCTTGTCCTTCCAAAGAACCTTTCAGTTCAAAAACTTTTTCTTCTCCGGCATCAATCGCCCCAATCTCAAAAACCTCCCCTTCAGATTCCTGAAAATCGCTCTCTTGTATTTTGAAATTTTCCGGAGCATTCAAATTTAATTTTAAATTTTTTAAATTTCTGTTGCCCTTGTTTTCTAAAATAAATCTCAAAATAGCCAGTTCCCCCTTAGCCACCTCCCTCTCGGAAACCAAGGAAAAATCTAAAACGGAATCTTCCACATTAACCGCGTAATAGTTTTTTTCTTCAAAAAAGCTGCTGAAATTGGAGGGCTCGTAAGTCAAAACGCCATCCAAATAGACTTGATTGCCCTTGGGCATATAAACATCAAATTCCAACTTGTATTGTTTGCTTTCATATCCTTCTATTTTGCCCGGATTGATTTTAAAGCTATTGGTCCCCGCCTCTTCCATAAAATCTTCTTGCAGGGGTTTAAATTCATCCGGATAACTCACCTTCAACTGAGTCTTTTCCAAAGAGGCTCTGTTTTGATTTTTTATGTTTAATACAACTGAAGTTCTTTCGCCGCTTTTTATGTTTTTGTCTCCCTCATACACAATTTCAACCTTTTCTCGATCAAAACTGGCTTGTTTATATCTAACATAAAAATAAAAGCCTCCCACAATAATTATCAAAGCGCCCAAAACGATTAACGCATACTTAAACATCTTGCCCATCCCTTCTTCTTCCGGCTTTTCAGAACCGCCTTGAGAGAAAGCTTCTTTTTTATTATTTTGTCCGCTATCAAGGTTGTTTTTTTTAGCATCTTTAGCATCTTCTTTCTCGGAATTGCTTTCATCGACAGCCTTTCCTTTTTCGTCTTGCTCGCTTTCTTCTTCCAATAAAGACTTGTTCCAATCATAACTATCCCGAGACCTGTCTCTCTGCTCTAAATCCTTAGCTTTATGGCTATACAGTTTTCTATGAAGCTTATCCAGGGGAGACATTTATTTGAGTTTATTTTTTAGAATATTTCAAAAAGAATAATATCCGACCTCGGTTTCTTTTTAATCTCATCTTTTATTGAGACTGTTTCCAATTGCGACAGCAGAACTGAAGTTTAACTTCTATATACGCAGAAATCGAACTTCAGGGTTTTTTAAAGAAGGGCCGGCTTAACAGAAATATATAACATCGGTTATAAATTCTCGCTAAATTAAATTTTACTCATAGACTTCCTTTTTAAAAGAAGGGAGGGGACACCAATTCAAAATAATTTAATCATCTTTTGTTCGTTCCCATCCTTCAATTAAAACTATGGAGGCACAAAATAAGACGAAAAGGTTATTTTGGATAGAAACTGCCCTGCCGACGAATGCAAGAAGATGGTTATATCGGCTTGAGATTATTATATAGCCTTGCGCCAAACAAGCATTAAGATCTCAGTAAAGCTTCTCCGGATAATTTTACCGGGAATTTTTTTTATTTTCCTTGTTTGCGTCTTTTTTTTCGGAGTCATCGGAGTTATCAGATTCGGAAAAATCACCCTTTACAATTTTATCAAACTCTTCTTTTTCAATGGTCTCCCTTTTCAGAAGCACTTGGGTAATTTTTTCCAGTATATCACTTTTTTCTTTTAATATGTCAACGCTTTTTTGATAGGCTTCATCTATTATTTTTTTAACTTCGGAATCTATTTGTTCGGCTATTTTTTCGGAGTGCTGCGCTTGATCATGTAATTCTTTTCCTAAAAATACTTTTTCATCATCCTTGCCGTAAGTAACCGGGCCGAGGTTGCTCATTCCAAACTTGGTCACTATCTTTCTGGTAATTTCCGTGGCTCTTTCCAGATCATTGGACGCTCCGGAAGTAACTTCTCCGAAGATTTTCTTTTCCGTGGCATAACCGGCCAATAAAACGGAAAGTTGATCCATATAATAAGATTTGAAATGCAACCTCTCATCGCTCTGAGGAGTATTCAAAGTATAACCGGCCGCTCTTCCGCGAGATACGATCGAAACTTTTTGAACCGGATCAGCTTTGGGTAAACTACTGGCTATCAAGGCATGCCCGGCTTCGTGATAAGCTGTCACTTTTTTCTCTCTATCAGTCATCACGTGACTTTTCCTTTCCGGTCCCAAAATTACTTTTTCAATCGCTTCTCTCAACTCTTGCATTGAAATTTTAGCCCTATTTCTTCTGGCTGTTAAAATAGCCGCTTCATTAACCAAGTTAGCCAAATCCGCTCCGGCAAATCCGGGGGTTCTCTCGGCAATTTGCCTCATATTCACTTTAGCTTCAATGGGCTTTCCTTTTTTGTGAATATTTAAAATTTCCTCTCTTTCATTGATGTCCGGGCTGTCGATAGTAACTCTTCTATCAAACCTTCCCGGTCTCAGCAAAGCCGGATCCAAAACATCCGGTCGATTAGTGGCCGCCATAACAATCACTTTGGTATCGGTGTCAAATCCATCCATTTCCACTAAAATTTGATTTAAAGTCTGCTCCCTTTCATCATGGCCTCCCCCCAAGCCGGTTCCTCTTTGCCTTCCCACAGCATCTATCTCGTCAATAAAAACAATGGCAGGCGCATTTTTCTTGGCTTGTTTAAAAAGGTCTCTCACCCTAGAAGCTCCCACTCCTACAAACATTTCCACAAACTCCGATCCGGAAATGGTAAAAAACGGAACGTTGGCCTCGCCGGCAACCGCCTTAGCCAGAAGAGTCTTACCTGTTCCCGGAGGTCCGAGCAACAAAAATCCCCTGGGAATGCGGGCTCCCAATTTTAAAAACTTGCCCGGCTTACTTAAAAACTCCACCACCTCATACAGTTCTTCCTTGGCTTCCTTGACGCCGGCAACATCCCTAAAAGTAATTTTATCTTTTTTATTTTTACCCGGAAGCAACATCCTGGCCTTGCTTGACCCGAAACTCATAGCCTGATTGCTTCCTCTTTGAGCTTGGCGCATTAAAAACCAAATAAAAAATCCTATTAGCAAGAAAGGTAATAAAAAGGGTAATATTACATTAACAAAAACACTGGACGTAGTAGTGTCGGCAATGCTTATCTTAACTCCGCCCAGGGCCTCTCCCGATACTCCCACATTGTTAAGCGACTCGGAAAGAGAGGCTTCCGGTTCTTTGCGGGATTCTTGTTTTTCTCCTTCTTTAGTTTCGATTAAGAGCTTGTTGCCCTCCACTTCTATTTTTTCCACTTCACCTTGATTTATCTCTTGAGCCAATTGGCTTAGAGAAACATCCTCCGGTTTTTCCATTGGAGTGCTATAAAGAGAAACCAGACCCGATATAACCAAAAATAAAAGGACGGCTATGCCGATTTTCTTGTACAAATTCTTGTCTTTTTTCAGATTCTTCATCTAAAATAAAAAATTAAGTTTTAAGTTTTGCTAACACAACAAGACAAAAAAGACATCTAAAGAAGCGCAATTGTCCAAACCTACTAACCTCTTAGGAAACAATCTTTTTCAACAAAAAACCCTTTTTTAATCTTCTTGCTTCTTTAAAATAACACGATTTTTCTTTTTTTCCAATAAAACCCTTCCTAAATTTATTTCTTGTTTCTTCGATTTTTGGCTAAAAATAACTTTTTTAAACTCCAAAAAGTGATTAGCCGTGATATTGTTTAAATCTCCCAAAATGTCTACTAAGGCTTTTCTGAATATTCTTTTTAAAGCCTCGGGGGGAAGCTCCTGAACTTCTTCTGAGTTTAAAATTGCTTTGTCTCTTTTTAACTTGACTACGGCGGGATAAATTCCTTCTATAAACTCCTCCGCCATCCGATCCTCGCTCTCTAAATTTTCAATTAATTTTTCCACTCTTTTTTTGAAACCGGGGTTGTATTTTTTCTCAATCAGTGGCAATAGCTCGATGCGAACTCTGTTGCGAAAAAATTTCGTATCAAAATTACTTTTATCCACTCGAAATATTTGCCCTCTTTCTTTGAGATAATTATCGATCTCCTTCTTATCAATTCCCAAAAGAGGGCGGATTATTTTACCTCTCTTGTTTTTAAGGCTAATCAGGCCCTTGATTCCGGCGCCTCTTATTAAATTCATCATAAAAGTTTCCACCTTATCATCCAGCGTATGTCCTACCGCTATCCAGTTACAGAGATTTTCTCTTCTTTTTTCCTCAAAAACTTTATATCGAAATTCTCTCATCCGCTCCTCTAAATTTCCTTTTTCTTGTCCTTCTTCATAGCTAAAATGAACCACCTCTATCGGGATATCCAGTTTCCGAGCCATTTTGACGGCGAATTTTTCATCTTTATCCGAGTCCTCCCCCCTTTGATGATAATTAATATGCACCAAATGCAATTCCAAATCATACTTATCAGCCAACTCAGCCAGCACCAGCGTCAAACAAGTGGAATCCGGCCCGCCGGAAAATCCCACTAAAACCTTTTCCCCTCTTTGAAAAAGATTGTGAGAAAAAATATAATTTTGCAGTTTTTTAATCAATTGATTTTTCATAAATAAAAATTGGGGAAGAACTTTAATTTAATTGAAGCTTGCCGATTGATTTTCCACTCTCTTTTGAAAACAAAAAAGAAAAGCGTCTGGAAAATGAAAACGGGAGCTAAAGGTAAAATTTAAAAAAACTTGAGTTTTGGTCCCTATTGGATTAACGCTCTTGAAGCTAAACTCAATTTTTGATTTCACTTATCCGTCCTTTAAATCTACAAAAATTTCCAAATAGTTAACGTTAAGATTTTCTTTTTTTGTTAATAAACTCCAAAACTTTCCGATAGACTTCTTTTTTAGAAAGATTAGTAGTATCCAAAACCAAGTCATAGTTGTCCTCTTTTGTTATATCCACTCCGTAATATTTTTGATATCTGTCCCTATCTCTTAAAGACCGATTTTTTACACTATCCAAAACTTCCTCAAAAGTTTTTAAACCCCCTTCATTTCTCTCATTACCTTCTTTGATTTCCTTGAAAATTCTCTTAGCCGCCTCTTTTTGGCTTACTTGTAAATAAATTTTCAAAGAATTCGGAATTAAAAACCACGCCGTCCTGCTTTCTATAACAAAATTTTCTTCTTTTTCTGGCAAATTTTTCACATAATCGTCAATATCCTTGTCTATAGAAGGATCACCTTCCGCCTCCTTCATAAGCTCTCCGATAGTCAAGCCTCTCTCTTTAGCGGTTTTTCTGAGAATACTTCCCATGTAATAACGAGGCAACCCTAATTCTTCGGCAAGTTTTTTGGCGATAGTGCTTTTGCCGGAACCGAGGTCTCCACTAATAGCAATTATCATACCAATTCCTTACAAGTAAAATTTAATCTTGTTTGATGATTATGAATTTATATTGATGAGAATGAGTTCAAAAAGAGAATTAGGATTCGCTTGAAACTGCCTTCTTTTCTTCCTCTCCTTCTTTTTTTTCCTTGCTCTTTGATTGTTTTTTTGTAGTAGAATCTTCTTTTCCGGTTTGACTATCTTGCTTTTTCATAAGCTTGTCTTTGTCTTTTAATTCTCCCATAAATCTCAAGCCCATCCTGTGCTCGGCCGGAACCATAGAAGTAATTTGCCACAAATAAGTTTCTCCGGTTTTTATTACCTCGTCAATATTTTTGCCCGGATACTTGGCAATAAAGTCGCTTATATGAGCCAATCCATGAATATCATTGTCCAAATAGACAAAAGCTCCAAAGTGGTTAACTTTATTCACCTTTCCTTCCACTACGTCACCGACTTTATACTTCTTATCCACTTCATTCCAGGGATCGTTCTTCAAATCCCTGATAGACAAAGAAATTCTGGTATCATCAATAGAAATAATTTTAGCTCGCACCTTATCTCCCACCTTAACCACTTCTCGGGGGTTATCGATCAATTTCCAATCCAACTGGGAAATATGAACCAGGCCTTCCAATTTATCCTTCTCATTTTTGGAGTCTTTCTTGGAGGGAGGCAAAAACTTAACAAAAGCTCCAAAATCAACCACTCCGCTAATTTCTCCTTCCACAATGTCCCCAACTTTAAATTCGGAAATACTTTCTTTCTCCTCGTCCTTACGAGCTTGTTTTTCCGAAACTATCAGTTTTTCCTCTTCCGGAACAGCGCTCAAAACGCTAACGGTCATTTCCGTATTGATATAAGATTTCAATATTTCAAAAATCTTGTTCTTGTCTCCATCTTCAACTCTGGGATAATGCTCTGCAGTCAACTGGCTCACCGGCATAAATCCGGTAATCCCGTTAATCTCCACCATAAGACCTCCTTTATTGGCATCTAAAATTTTAACCGGAAAAACTTCTTGTCTTTCCTTTTTATTAATCAAATCCTTCCAAGCTTCTTCCCTGATAGCTTCCCTCACAGAAAGCTCCACGTAGCCGTCTTCGTTTTCCACTTCTACCACGGTAGCGGTAATTTCATCCCCGGATTTCAACTTCTTGCGATTCTCTCCAAAGCCGTCTTTTACTTCTTTTCCATAAATAATTCCGGTGCCGGATTGCTTTAAATCAACATAAACCGCATGGTTATCTATTTCAATAACCTCGCCTTTAACCTTACTGCCTTCCTCGGGAATAATCGGGGGGTTTTCTTGAATAAGTTCCTCCATAGACAAACCTTCTTCTTCGTTACCGGCAGAAGTTTTTTCCTCTTTAGACTCCTTAATTCCGGCAACCACCTTCTCTTCTTGGATGCCTTCTTCTAAAATTTGATCAATGTCTTGGTCTTGCGCATTAACATCAGTTGCTTTTTTTTCACTCATACTTTTACTTTTTTGACAAAAAACAAAAAAACATATTAAATCATATGCTCCGGTTTGTTTCTTGAATTGATTAATGATTAAAAAGGCTTTTTAATATAGCCACCCCTTTCCGGATGTTTGTTAATTTTTCCTTTTATTATTATAGCTGTTTTTTAAAAAATGTCAAATGTTCTCTTTCCAATTTACCGTTCCAAATTAAATTACATTTGCTTAAATATTTTAAAAAATAAAACGTGGAGAAGCTCAAAGAAATGTCAAGATTCCTTTCTGAAAAAAAAGAGCTTTATGGTTATTATTTGTTAAAAAAATTTCCCGGCAAAAACAACTAAGAAACCAGATCAAGAAAGAATCGTTAATTAATCATTGAATCTTCTCTAAAACTCCTTTGCAAAAAAGCAAAATAAGTTTAATTTAAACCAAAAACGCCCGAAAAGGGGGCGTTTTGGTGATATTTAGGTATATACCGAAATAATTTTACTCAACGGATTGACAGCTGCCATCCTCTACATTGCAAGTATAAATATCAACCGAAGCACTGCCACCATCGGGATCGGGACCAACACCGGTAATAGTGTCATTGTCAGCGGATCCATAGCCGTAATCATCGTTGGTTAGATCATCAGACAATGTTGGCCACTCTTCCGTTATTTCAGTAGAAGGATCATCTCCATCATAGCAAACCTGACCTCCTCCTGTTGAGTCAGTAGGAGGCTCTACATCCAAACCATCGTTAACACACATACTGGCCACAGGCATTACCGAGCTTAAGGTGGATTGCAAAGAGGCCTTTTTGGATCTTTCCCTGGCGCTGTTAAGGCTTACTAAAACAATTCCGGCCAAAATAGCGATAATAGCCACCACAACCAGCAATTCAATTAGAGTAAAACCCTTTTTATTCATTTTTTGTTTCATTTTTTCACCTCGCTTTCTAGTTATTTTATTGTTATATTTATTAAATTACCTTTAAACCACTTTAACATATTTCAAAATTTTTATCCAAATTTCAAATGTTTTTTCAACTTTTTAATAATAAAGCCAATCTTCGAAAAATACAAGTATGCCAGGCCAAAACTCAATTACCAGTAAAAACAGACTCTAAATCAAATGTCAACTTCAAATACTCAAACAGTCCCCCTCACAAATCGCAAAATTACCCCTCAAGAACAAAGCAGACAAGAAAAAAACACAAACAATCCAGATAAATAAGTCTCCGATTGCCAGTTTCAAATAATTATAGGACGCGATTCAATTTCGAACTCAACTTTGAGTTCTCAAGACAAATTACCAATAGCTAATTACGAATTACTCTCTATTAACCTCTCCTCGACCGGCGTTTCAAGAATCTATTTAACCCAATTAAAACCCTTTTTCTTAATCCTAAACCTCTCCTTATTTATTGTTTTTTACTTCTACTCATCCCGAACACATCTTACGGATAAGGCATTCCTCTTGGGAAACCTGTATCTGCCCACTTTTTTGTTGTCATCCTTTAGCTGCCTATAATAAGCATTCGTTCCACTTGGGCTAGACGTCCAGTAGTAGCCCTGGCTATTTAAATCTTTAAAGCTTCCGTCATAATAACCGCCCAATTTAGCATTAAAATCTCCCACTAAATTACTCAACAAATCCTCTCCGGCCGGCCAGCAACTAAAGTTGGCTCTGTTTTCACCACAAGCTCCTTCAGCAAGTTCGCTTTCCAAGTCATACCAATCTTTATCCGTGGGGATATGCCACCCCTCCGGACAAAGACCTTGAGCACCCTCCTTACCACCAGTAGCCTTCGACCACGGATAAAGTCCTCCATAATTATCGCAATTATCGGAATTATGATTATAGCATTTCTTTCCGGCAGTATCTAAATTTAAATTTTGCGCCATCCAGCAATCAGAAGCTATTTCAATCGTTTTATATTCATTTCCGTCGTCGTCTTTAATTAAATCAAGTCCGCAAGTAAATTTTTCCCCCACGGCCGACTTAAAAGACCTAGAAACTCTGTCTTCTCCGTAGCCCGCTTCCCCCACGGCATGAACATAGGCAATCTCTTGAATTTCGTGGCCAAGTCCGGTAATCAAGTTATCATCTTCATCAAAAAAATACATTGTTAATTTATCCTTACTACTATCAGTAACTTCATCTGCCTCGCATTTTCCGGTAGAAGAAAAGAATTGGTCGCACAGAATACTTACGGGATCACTTTCTCGATCTTCCTGATTAACTATTCTTAAAACATGTTCTATCCCGCTATCGGCCGCCTGCAAAGCAGTGGAAGTATGGCGAACTTTACTGCTGGTATCTTTTTGCACAGCAGAAATAAACACAATCGAACCCACTATAATCACGGCATTAACCAAAATTATCATAGAAAAAACCAGAGCCGAACCTCTCTGTTTTTCTTTGTTTGTTTTTTTATAATCCTCTTTTCGCATAAAAAAATTTATAATTAGAAAATACTGTTTTTTTGAATTAGAAAGCTAAATTTTCCTCATACCCTTCTTTTCTTGAAAAAGACAGCCGCCTGCGAGTCTCCCTCTTTGAGAAAAAAGCCGGCTTGTCAGATAAAGGGGGAGTGAGGGGGGGGAGTTCCATCTCTTTACCTCCCTTTTTCTTTAAGTGCTCATCTTTTCAATCCCCTCTTTCTTAAAGAGAGATCGAGGGAGTTTTATGGAAAGCTTAAATTCTCCCCAGCCCTCCCCTTTTTTTGGGAACAAAAAGAGTGTTTCTTTTGCAAAAAAGGGGATAAGAAGAGCGTTTTTTTGCAAATAGAGCTGCTTCCAAAAAAAAGATAAAAAAGCATTTCGTAATTCAAGGTAATTTTAAAACTCCGCCTTTCTTCCATAAAACATTAAAACAACTCAATAAACTTTAATTAAAATTATACCCGTAATCTCTCAGGGACACCGAGGATTGAAACAATACCTCGCTTTTCTCAAACGGAGAATCGGAATCTCCGTATTCAAGTTCAATCACAGTCCTCACGAAACCTCTTTTGTCTTTAAATCTGTCCGTATATTTGACATAAAACCCCCCGTTCACTTGACCCTCATCGGACTCAAAAGCCACCACCTCATAAAATCCCGTTCCTACATCTGAACAAGAGTTCACTTCCGTAGAGGTGGTCACATCCTTTTTTAAAAGTTTACCACCTTTAAATTTATAGCAATAACTCTTGTCGGTGGCATTATCTTTTATGAAAATTGCATCGCTTTTCTTAAAATCAGGCTCGTCGGCATTGATAGTATGACTGGTTCTAATTGTTTTATTCAAAGCCTCCACCGTAAATCTGGCATTCTCCAGCGCTTCCTGCATAACTCTGGATCTTTGGTGAGCCTGAATAGCCCTAACTCCAAACAAAACCACCCCGCCAATAATAAAAGTAAACAAAACCACGGAGAAAGTTAACTCCAGCAGGGTAAATCCTCGCTGACTCTTTTTGATCATTTTCTCTTTCTTTTTCTTGGAAAAAAACCTGATTTTCATAAATAAAAAATATAACTGATGAAAAAATCCCGGATTGAAGAATGTTTAAATTAATGCTTATTAGTATTCCTGCCAATTACTCAAATAACTTTCCACTTTCACTTCTCTTGTTTGGCCTGAAGCGGCCATACTCTCCCACTCCACCGTGCAAGTCACCTTCATTTGCTCACCCAAGGAAGCACCCGAAACTCTTGATATATTGCAATATCTTCTATAGGGCGTGCTATCCGAGCAAGATCCGCTGCAATTTTCTAAAATCCCAGAGACTTTGCCTATATTTGAACTGCGGCTTGAACTACACTGGGCATTACCGGAACTATCAATATACGGGCGACAATTTCCGGAAAGCCCTGAATTCATATCATCCTCCTGTAATAAATTCTCATCTCTTTTGTTTCTTATAATCTCAATCCCTTCTTGGGCCAAGTTAGCAGCCACCACCTCCATCGCATTCTCCGTGTCGCTTTTGATAGTTTTGGAAAAAAGCCCAAAAACCGCCACAAAAACGGTCCCCGTCAAAGCAACTACCAAAAGAATTTCCAAAAGAGTGAACCCGGATTCTTTTCTGACGCTATTTTTTTTCGTTTTGATCTTAATCATAAATTAGCTTAACTCAAATCAATTTAATTCATTATGATTTTCCCTCCTCCATTTACCTTAATCTCCACATTATCCCAATCTAAGTGCTCTATTTCAAAAGAATGTTCCGTTCCTCCATCCAGTTCACTCTTATTCTTGAAGACATCCCCATAGGGTGACCTAAAAAAAATAACTTCTCTTGAACCATGATCAGAGAAGGTGAAACCTTCCGACAATTCTTCTTTTCTTATATCCACGCTCTCCGCATCCGGATTAGAAGGATTATCTGTGTAAATATTTTCATTTTCACATAACTTGGGCTGATTTTCAAAATCATCATTATATACATAAAAAACCTTGAAGTCTCTATCATTAACCGGATAAAAACCGAACCCGCAAACATGCCTTTCGGAAACTTCCTTGGGAATAGACAAAGAATATGATTGGGCCATCCTAACTAAGGACTGCACCTTGCCGGCCTCCGTAATCAACTGTTTCTTGGTATTGGAGACACTGGTGACTTGAAGCATAGCCGAAGAAAGAATAGCGATAATGCCAATAGAAATAAGTATCTCCATTAAGGTGAAGCCTTTTTGCTTTTCAATTAAAAAAACCTTTTTAACAAATATTTTTTTATTTAAATTATAAATTTGTTTTTTCAAGAGCATTCTTTTTTTGAATTAAAAAATAAGGCTGTTCCATATTTTTATTATAGTATCTCCGCCAAAAATTATCAAATAAGCACTAATCACCAGAAAAGGACCGAAGGGGATTTGGGATTTCATTTTTTTCTTAGAGGAAATCAGCAAATAAACCGCCGCCACAGAACCAATCAAATAAGCAAACAAAATAAAAAAATAAGCCATTTTCAATTTTATCAAAAATCCCAGCCAAAAACCTATCTTAACATCTCCTCCACCGATCCAACGGCCCCCGGAAAAAAAATACAAAACCCAAAAAAATCCTCCTACCGCCAAAGAACCCAACAATCCGGCAACCAAAGGACATTCCCAACTACCCACAAAACAACCGGTTTGAAAAGCTTCGTAAATTTCAAAAACAACAGTCGCGACTAACCCGATTAAAACCAGAAAATCCGGAATAATCAAATATTTATAGTCCCAAACCAAGATCACAAACAATAGAAAAACTACCAACAAAGAATAAACCAACTCTATATAAAAACCGGCTTCCATCCAATTTGCCAAAAATCGATCCTGAAAAAGAATTAAATAAGTCAAGGCAAAAAGCAAGCCGGACAAAAATTCCACCACTGGATATTGCCAAGACAATTTTTTATGGCATTTGCGGCATTTGCCTTGCAAGAACAAAAAACTCAAAACCGGAATATTATCGAACCACCTCAATTGATATCCGCAAAAATCGCACTTGGAAAAACCCTTAATAGATTTACCACCTTGAACTCTGTCAATTAAAACATTGGCGAAACTGCCGAAACAAAGCCCCAAAAGAAATAAGATTATGGCCATAAAAATTCTTGCAAACTAAGGATTATTGGCACTGCATGGGTCACTTCCATCTAATCTCTCGCAACCCGTCATGTTGCTATTACAGCAAATCCTGTATCCATCCGAACCGCTATCAACATAAAAATACCAATCTCCGCCACTAAAACTGCTGCTGTTATAAGATCCAAAGCTATCGGAGGGATTGGGCCATTGACCGTAGTTGGAACTTATATCGCAAATCCTATCTCCGCCACTGGGAGAATTAACATTCCCGCCGTCGGAAAGACACATCATAATCGGCTGAATAGTGGCCGACATTTCCGTGAGCATCTCGGTAGCTTCGGCCTTTTCTTTCTGGCCGGAGATGCTTACTAAGATAGCTGCGCTAACTATAGCTAAAACCGCCACGGCAATAACCATTTCAATCAAGGTAAATCCTTTTTTGTTAAATTTAAACCGCATAATTTTTATTTAAAAATCAAAACTTAAAAAATATTAATTCCATTCACAAGAACCATTGGAAGCGCTGCATTCCACCTTTCCAAGGCCGGCTCCGCAATCAATTGCGTAATCCCAATTACCGGGAACAATATCACTATATTCACACCCATCTACTGTTATTTCCGCCCACTCTTCCAAAGACTCATCTCCGGAACCACCGGAGCAAATTTTATCACCCCCTCCTTTACCAGTAGGATTATCTGGTTCCTTCAAATCCCACCCCTTAAATTTACAAACTTGAGCAAAACCCAGAGAGCTTTTGGCAGTGCTCATTACCGAAGTTTTTTTAGCATCATCACTATCTCCCACCATAATAAATACCACGGAAGACAAAATACCAATAAGTGCCAGCACCAAAAGCATTTCAATTAAAGTAAAACCTCTTTGCATTTTTTTAAATTACTAATTATTTTAAATTACGAAATTAAATTTTCCTCATCCTCCCAAAAAAAGGGGTCTCTTTTATTAAAATGAATTTACCTGTTTGGCGAACCGGGCTTTAAAAAGAGTTTATTTTATCAAACGGCAAATCCTCTTTGGTCCTCTTCTATAAAAGGAGGAGTTAAGAAATAAATATTTCGTATTTCAAGGTAATTAAATATATTAAAATTATTTTAAAATAAACATCAAACAATTATTCAAAATTAAAGCAATCCTTAGAATCCCAAAAATATTTCAGTTGGACAGCGATAATCTTCTAACTTTATAGCGCTTTAAAGGCTTTCAACCAAGCAACCCTTTCCAGATTTAACTACGCAACTTATTTCTACACCGTAAGAACTGCAATTTATAGAATATTCATCTCCGTAATCATCTCCATACTCGCAATTATCATCCTTTAATTCCGGCCATTCTTGATTAACTTCATTGCAGATTGGCTGATTGACTTCAGGTTTGTCTATGGAGCCATGGCGATAATAACATTCTCGAGCTAAAGACAAAGCGCTTTCAGCTGTCTGTTTCATAGCCGAAACTCTGGCTTTTTGACGCTGATTGCCAAGTGCTACAAAAAGAACCCCCGCCAACACGCCAATAATAGCCAAAGTTATTAAAATTTCCACCATAGTGAATCCTTTTTGCTTCATAACAAAAACTTATTGCTGAATACAATTGCCTTCGTTTTCATAAGAACAAACTATCTCTATTTCATCTCCCGACTCCCCGCACTTTGCTGAAATTGTTCCGGCTCTCTTATCAATCCCCGTGTATTGGCAACGATCATCCAATTCCGGATAACGCATATCGCCTCCGCCGGTGTTACAAATTTTAACTCCACCTTCAGGAGGGATGGGGCTATTTAGTTTAGTTTTTCCTTGATTCATATAACACTCCACCACATAAGGCATTACCGAGCGCAAACTCTCCGTTGCGCTGGCCACTCCGGCGCGGCCTCTCTGGCCGGAAATCCCTACCATGATCGTCCCGGCTAAGATTCCGATAATGGCAATTACCAACAGCAATTCTACCAAAGTAAAACCTTCCGGATCCGACTTCCCGCCCCTTTTAAGCAAGCAAAGCCTTGTTTTTTTTCTTTGTCCTTTGAATTTATCCTTCTTAATCATTTTATTTTGTTAATGTTAATATATTTATTTTCTCCCTTGCCCCGAGCTTTAATTAAAGCTCGAAGGCAAAAGAAAAAGATTTTATCTTATTCTTCACGCAACACGTTTATTGACAAGCAGAGGGATCACAATCACCCGTATATTGATAATCGTCCCAAGTTAAATTACCTTCAGCGCAAAACTGACAACCATCCGCAGTGCAATAAGCGGTACAATCATCTTCTCCCGTTGTAGAGCAAGTTGATTGAAATCCCCAAATATCACCGGCATCATCATCCGGAGTAATAGAAACATAGCCGTCTCCATCACATTGATCTATAGGCGGTATTTCACCTATACCGGCAGGAGCTTCGCCTACACAGGCGTCGGTAATTTCGGTCTCAGTGCTTCCGCTAGGTAGAGTTCCACCACCATCAGCGCAAGCGGTAAAGGTCGCAACCAAACCTCTCATATTTTCCTTAAAGGTGGTAATTCTAGCTCTTTCGCGCTGCTTACCCAAGGAAACAAAGAGCACGGCGGCTAAAATACCTATAATAGCGATAACCAACAGTAATTCTACCAAAGTAAAACCTTTTTGATTTAATTTTTCGTTGATTTTTTTCATTTTTTCACCTCGCTTTCTATTTGAATTGTTAAGTTATTAAAATATGTCCTAAATTAAATTTATTTTCTGTATATATATTCAAATCATTTTACTTGCAAGTAATTTACATATTGGTGGCCACTTGATAAATTGGCAACAAAATAGCCGAAACCAAAATTCCCACCCCTATTGCCAATATAACCATTATAACAGGCTCTATCAAGGATGAAAAGTTTTTAACCAAATTATCGGCTTCCTTGGTGTAAAAATCAGTAATTTTAGACAAGCTATAGCTAACCTTCCCCGTCTCTTCTCCTACCTGCAACATCTGCACCACAATGGGAGGAAACAAGTCATATTTATTAAAGGTATCCGCTATTTTACCTCCCTTCTTAATATTGGAAGCCGCCTCCCTGATAATTTGCCGGTAAACTTCGTTTCCTATAACGTCCGAGGTAATAATTAAGGCCGTGTTAATAGTCAATCCGCTATTTAAAAGACTGGTTAAATTCTCGGCAAACCTGGCTACATAAATATTTTTTAATATTTTGTTAATGATGGGAACTTTTAAAATTATTTGATCAAACTCTCTCTTGCCATCATCGGTTTTTAAATAATATGCCACCCCTATGACAATTCCTATCAAAGCCGCTCCGATAGCCCACCAATACTCGGCAAAAATATCACTGGTTTTAATTAAAATAACGGTCTGAATCGGCAGTTGCGCATCAGAATCCTTCAATATCTCCAAAAGTTGCGGCATTACAAAGGCCATCATCAAGAATCCCACTAAAACCATCGCCGAAAAAATAAAAGCCGGGTAATACATAGCCCCTTTTAGCTTGGAAGTAAGATCATAATTTTTTTCTATATTGTCCGCCAAGTCATTCAACGTCTTTTGCAGATTTCCGGAAACCTCTCCCGCTTTAACCATATTAACATAAAATTTGGAAAATACATCCGACTGCTTAGACAAAGCCTCCGACAAAGAAGATCCGCCCTCCACATCAGCCATCACTGCCTGAACTTTTAATGCCAAAAACCTATTCTCTGTTTGCAAAGCAATAGAACTCAAAGCCTTTAACAAAGGAACATTGGAGTCTATAAGGGTGGCCAATTGCCGAGAGAAAATAACAAACTCCTTAGCTCCGACTCTTTGAAACAATCCGGTAATGCTATCCAGAAGAGGAACACTGGTTTCATTTTCCAATTTTTTAACTTTAAAACCGGAATTTTTCAAAACCACCAAAGCAGACCTCCTGGATTCGGCCTTAACATAACCTTCTTGTTCATTACCGCTTTCATCTAAGGCTAAGTATTTATACTTCATTTTAGCATTATTTATGTTTTATTAACTAACTTAATTAATTCTCATTAGCGCCCTAAATAGGTATAAAGATTATCCACGTCTCTAACATATTTCTCCGCTTCTTTTGTTTCGATAGTGCCGCTTGAAATCAAATTTGCCAAATATTTTTCCAAAACCATCATACCATCATCTTGAGAAGTTTCCATTACCGAACTTATCTGATGAATTTGGTTTTGTCTTATGATATTAGACACGGCCGGATTATTCTTTAAAACCTCCAGAGCGGGGATTCTTCCTCCGCCCACTTTTTTTATCAGTCTTTGAGAAACCACCCCGCTTAAAACACTGGCCAGCTGGCTTCTTATTTGACTTTGTTGATAAGGAGGGAAAGTATCAATTATTCTGTCCACCGTCTGAATGGCGTCATTAGTGTGCAGAGTTCCCATCACAACATGGCCGGTTTCAGCTGCCGTTATAGCAGTGGAAATAGTTTCCTTGTCTCTCATCTCTCCCACTAAAATTATATCCACATCTTCTCGGAAGCTGGCTCTCAACGCTTCATTGAAACTCAAGGCGTCTTCATAAACCTCTCTTTGCTCAATCAGACTCTTGTTATTGCTATAAACATATTCCACCGGATCTTCGATAGTAATAATGTGCTTCTTGTGATTATTGTTTACATATTCTATTAAAGAGGCCAGGGTGGTGCTTTTACCATGCCCGTTGGGACCGACCACCAAAAACAAGCCTTGTTTTTTCTCTACAAATTCATATAAATCTTCGGGAAGATTTAAAGACTTCAAGTCTCCGGCGGTTTTGGGAAGTTTTCTTAAAACCAAACTTAAAACTCCCCGGTGAAAAAACATATTCCCTCTATATCTGAAATCCCCTTTTTTCTCCATAGAAAAATCAATTTGTTTTTCATGGTTTAATTTTTCCACCTTCTTTTCATCCAAAATATCTCCGGCTAATTTTTTTAAGTCGGAGTGGGAAATAATTTCCTCCTCTCTCATTTGAATAATTTCATTATCCACTCGAATAGACGGGTAGCTTCCCGCCGACAAATGCAAATCGGAACCGTTTTGACTTATCAAATAAGAGATCCATTCATTAAGTTTTTGTTTAAAGACAGTTTCTTTCATTTTTATTTTTTTTAATTTACACCAAAATTTACTATTATCAAAAATTTTGCAAAATCAATTCAAACAAATGCTTATACAACTACAAAACGTCTTTGATTTTTTGCACCACCTCTTCCGGTGTATGAGATGCTTTTACAAAGTAATCCTTGATTCCATAGTTTTCAGCTTTTTCTATTTTGTCTTTATCTCCCAAGTTCGTAAGCATTATAACTTTAGTTTTTTCAAAATGGTCCTCCTTGTGAATTTCCTCCAGCACCTCCCAGCCGTCTTTTTTCGGCAAAAAAATATCCAGCAAAACTATGTCCGGCTTAGTTTTCTTAAATTTTTCCACCGCCTCTTCGCCATCTTCAGCCAAATCCACTTCAAATCCTTTTAATTCAAGCTTAACATTATAAATCTCTGAAATAAATCCATCGTCTTCCACAAGCAAAACGGTTTTTTTCTTTTTTTCCATTAATTTTTGTTAATTATTACGCCCTATAAAAAACCTTGCCTATATTTAGAACTATTTTTGAATAGACTCTCCACCTTGCAAAAAACAAAACCGCCTTATTCACCCTTGGCCGAAATCATTTCCTCTCCGCTTTCGTCTTCAGTCACTCTTTGGACCTCTTCAATAGTAGTCTTGCCTTCCAGCGCTTTTATTATACCATCTTGTTTCATTGAAGTAAACCCGTCCTCCTTAGTAGCCTTGAGAAGATCATGAAAGCCGGCTTCTTCTCCTATCATTCTGGAAATATTTTTATTGACATCTAAAACTTCCGTAATGGAAATTCTGCCTTTCATTCCTTGATTAGAACACTTTCTGCAGCCCTTTCCGTAAAATAAGTCAAACTTGCTATTTTTAACAGATTCCGGATCGAGTGTTCCCAAAGAACCATCCGGCAAATCTCCTATCTCTTTTTCAATAACTTTCTTAACACTGGAAGTTATTTCTTCCTTTTTCGCCTTACACTCTCCGCAAATTCTTCTGACTAAACGCTGGCCCGCCACCAGCCTCAAAGCGGAGGAGAGTAAAAAGGGCTTGATTCCCATATCAATGAGCCTTGGAATAGCTCCAACGGAAGTATTGGTATGAAGAGTTGATAAAACCAGGTGTCCCGTCAAAGCAGCATGGACAGCAAGTTCTGCGGTTTCCGTGTCTCTAATCTCGCCCACCATGATTATATCCGGATCTTGTCTTAAGATACTCCTCAAACCGGAAGCAAATGTATAATCAATTTCCGGCCGTACTTGAGATTGACCAACTCCATCTAGAACATATTCCACCGGATCTTCCAAAGTAACAATATTCACTCCCTCTTTATTAAGCATTCTCAGTAATGCGTAAAGAGTGGTTGATTTACCTGAACCAGTCGGACCGGTGATTAAAATTATGCCATAAGGCTCTTTAATAGCTTCTTTAATTGTTTTCAGGTCTCTTCCGACAAATCCCAAATCACCCAATTCGACCAATCCTTCATCCTTATCCAAAATTCTCATCACCACCTTCTCGCCATTAGAGACCGGAAAAGTAGATACTCGGAAGTCAATAGACTGACCATTTTCTTTTATCCTAAATCTGCCATCTTGAGGCTTTCTTTTCTCGTCAATTTTCAGATTGGACAAAATCTTCACCCTGGAAACCACCGCCGGTCCAATTTTAGAAGGCAAAAAAATACTGCTGTGCAAAACTCCGTCCACCCTGAAACGAACCCTTACTTTATCTTCCAACGGTTCAACATGAATATCGCTGGACCCGCCCTCCATAGCGTTTCTAATAATAACCTCCACTATCTTGGCCACGGGAGCTTCCTGCAAAACATTAGGATTGGAGATTTTTTTGTTTTTCTTGGCTTTCAATGCCTCTTGCTCTTCTTCTTGATTTTCTTTTTCAAATCTCTCCAGAGCTTTATCGATTTCAGCTTTAGGGTTTTTAAATTTTTCTAAAAGCACATCGAAAATTTCCTGTGAAACTTGGTAAATTTTTACATCCTTATTTTTCTTGTTGGCGTAAAAATCCAAAGCCCTTCTAGTATCAGCATTCTCAGGATCAACAACAGCCACTTTTAAAAATTCCTTCTCTTCTTCAAAGGGGACAAAATTATATTTTGTCGCGGATTCTTCCGACAATGAACCTATTATTTCAGATGAAATTTCTATATCATCCCATTTCATTTCTTCAGCTTCGTTTTTTTGCAATTCTATCTTGGGCATTTTTAATTTATTTTAATTTATTTAAAACCCGGCGTTTAAAAACACATTACCTCCCAATTTCTAAAAAATCAAATTTAAAAATATTTTTTTCTCTATTGCCACCCCCTCTAATTCTCAACATCTTCCTGTTCAGAAGATTCAGGTTCTTCTCCTTCTTCAGTTTCATCCTCTTCGTTAGTTTCATCTTCTTCGTCAGTTTCAAGGTTATCCTCATCCGACTCTCCCTGCTCCTCTTGCTCATCTTGAACCTCTTTGTCCTCAAAATTCTCATCTGAGGTAGAATTTCCACCTCTTTCAAATAAATTATCCTTACCCGCGCTCGACAAGTCGGGATCAAAAACATGAAAATCTCCTTTGTTTTTATTAAAACTTTCAATGAAATCAACAGAAAAGCCCGTATTGATTATGTCTTGCCAGCCTTGCTTGTCCGGAAAGGCTTGAAACACCAATTCTTTTTCTAAATCTTCTCTGTGATAAACATCAAACTCAACTCCCAAGTCAATTGTGTCATCTTTATCATTAACAGAAAATGCAGCACTTTCAATCGTATTGACTCTAATCATCCGTTCCAGAGAATACACAAAACTTCTTAAATCAAAATAATCCCCCGAGAGAGTTAATCCCACCTCCGAAACCTTAATTTCTCCCTTACTTTCATCCTCCTCTTTATTATCCGCTTCTTTCTCCTCTCCGGCAAGGGTAAGGTTATCCTTCTTGCTAAAACTCACCCCACTTATCAAAACATTTTCTTTATCAGAAAGATAAAAAAAGTCCGATATTAAAGAGTCTTTCCGCGGATCGGCGGGAACAGCGTTGTCTATTTTGCTAATCTGAGCATCATCAGCTTCTTTAAATTTATCGGCAGAGCTTTTTACTTTATCGTAATTTGACTTAAAATTATCCAATTTTTGCTGCTCTTGCTCTATCTGCTCTTTTTTGCTTTGATATAAATCCCATTCCGGTTTGATAAGTAAAACAAATACAGTGACAGATAATATAAGAGCAAGAGGCAAGAACAATATTTGGCTTTTCATAATTTAATGTAAATTAAAAGTTATTGTCGTATGATAATAATTATCTTGAAGATCAACTCCTCCGGTATCCGCTTTACTTATTTTTTCCACATCCTTGTAGGCTTTTAGCTGTTTGGCAATTTGTTCCTTTTCAGAAGCTCTCACTGCTATTTGGCACTTCAAGAAGTCGCCTTCTTTGTTTAAGCGCAGTTCTTCAACCTCAATTTCCGGAAGAGCGTTCTCGGAAATTTTAATTAAAGCTCCTGCCGTTTTATTGTAACCGAACTTCTCAACTTCTTTTTTAATAAAGTTTTGTTTATTTTCAAAATTATAAAAATCCTTGATATCCTCACTTTCAAGCTGTTCTCGAGCCTCAGTTATTTTGCTATCCAAATTATTTGTTTCCTCCTCGGCTTGACTATTTAAGAAATAAACAGCTCCATAAGCAGCTAACACTAATAGGATTATCACAATGCTTAAAACAGAAGAGAGCGGGCTTTTGCGCTTCTTCTCTCTACTTGCTTCATAGTCGCTTTTCAAATTGATGTTTTTTTTCATCTCTTTAATTTTAGCTTTTTATTTAATGTCTTTTTTGATCTTAGGAATTTGTTTTCATATTAATACACATAATAAAAATTATCAAGAAAATTATTCCAAATCTTCCCCTTGTTCTTCCTCAAGACCCATCAGGGCAAGCCCTGTAGCTATGGCAAAATAAGGACTTAAAGAGTATAGTTTTTCTTTTAAATTATTAGGGAAATTTATTCCCGCCCATGGATTGCCGTAATAAATTTTGGTTTCTAAGCTTTTTTCTAAATAATCCCTTAGCCCCTTCATCTGGGACGTCCCTCCCGTCAAAACAATAGCCTCCGCTCCTTCATCTTTGAAAAAATCATGAAATTCTTCTTGCGTTTTTTTGACTTGCTTAACTAAATTATCAAAAAAGGGCTTGACGACATTCTCCGCCACCTTAAAAGAGTCATCGCTAAAACCTTTTTCTATTTTTATATTTTCAGCCTTCTTTCGCCCCACTCCAAGAGTATCAGCTATTAAGTCCGTCAATCTATTTCCGGCAATATCAAGATTTCGATTAAAAATAATATTCCCGTTATAAATTCCGATAATGTTGGAAGCCTTTCCTCCAATATCCAAAATTATATAATTCCCCCGACCATTCCTGATCAAAGATTTTTTAATAGGAAAGCAATCCACTTCCAAGTAATCTATCTCGAAATTGTTTTTACTAAAAATTTTTTGAAACTTCTTGCTTACCTCTTTCATCACAGAAACCAGCAATACTTTTTTGGTTTCGGATTCCAATTCCTGAGAACTTGTAGAGTTCCCAACCTCTTCTTCCTTACTGTCATTTTTATTATTATTAGCCTCTCTGCTGGCTTCTTTTCGAGGATTTTCAATAACCTGCCAATCATAAACAATATCTTTAAGGTCAACCGGGATATACTTGGGAGCCTCCAATTCAATGGCTTGCTTTAGGTATCCTCCTTCTTTATTTTCCACTTCAATTAAAGTTATCAGGGAAGAAGTCGTTGGCAAAGCAACGTTGATTTTGTCGGATTTTATTTTTAACTCATCAAAAACTTTCCTCAAAGCCACTCCCAAGTGTTCGCTAATCATATCATTATTGTCGGAAACGCCCTCGTTAACCTTAACCAAAGCATAATTCTTCAAAACAATTTGTCCTTTTTCTTTTTTTAGCTCTACTATTTTAAAGTTATTACCGCCAACATCAACCCCAATTGAGTGGGTTTTCTCTTTTTTAAAAAATCCTTTCCAATTCTTAAAATATTTATCAAGTTGTAAATCCATTTTATTTTTTTATTTTTAATTTATCTTGGTTTAGCTCAATGAAACTTCTTCTCTTGAAAAAAAGCCACTTTATGGTATGCTTATTATATAACAAATTAAAAAAATTATGCAATACTTTATTTGCTTTTAATTTTTTAAAAGATGAAAAAGGCAAGCAGGTTTTCACGTATAAACTTTTGCGCAAATTAATTAAATTTTTAAACCTTTTCCACAATTTAGAAAAAGTATAACATTTTTTTTATTTTTTGCAAAATTTAAATTTAACCAATTATTTTTATATGAATTTCGACATTAAAAAAAGATTAACCAAGAATGCCCTGCAAGTGCTGGAAAAAACCCGAAAAGTATCCGGAAACTCGGATCTAAAAAAGATTAACGCTTTATTTTTATTAAAAGCCCTTTCTTCTCAGAAAGGAAGCTTGGGGAAAACAATTCTGGAAACAGTCTCCATTAATCCAAAAAAATTCTTAACCAACCAACAGATTAAAAACAAAAAAATTAGAGTGAATGTTTATGAAGTGGTTATTAAAGCCCACCAAACAGCCAAAACGTCTCAAACTCCCTTCGTTGGAACCGAGCACCTCTTCCATGCTTTGCTTTCTTTATTATCTCGAAAAGAAAAGATTCTTCTGCATAAATATTTCCCGACAGATAAACATTTCGTCCCTCCACAAAAAACCAAAATGAGCAAAAACAATGGGGGACGTTCCGGGAGAGGTTTTCAAACCCCTGATTTTATGGGAGATATGAATTCTTTAATAGAAAACTTTTTCCCCTCGGAAAATAAGCAAAAAAAATCTTATCTCTCGGAATTTGGAACAGACTTTAACCAATTAGCAAAAAAACAAAAACACATTCTCATCGGCAGAGAAAAAGAATTAAATAGAATTTCCAATATCCTGGGCAGAAAAAATAAAAACAATCCGGTTCTAATCGGAGATCCCGGGGTGGGTAAAACAGCTATCATAGAAGGATTAGCCCAGCAAATAAACGAAGGCAACGCGCCTTTTTATCTCAACAATAAAAAAATTATCGGCTTGGATTTAGGTTTATTAGTTGCCGGAACCAATTTTAGAGGAGAGTTTGAGGCCCGCCTTAAAGAGGTGGTTCGGGAAGCTTCTCAAAACCCGGAGATAATTCTTTTTATAGATGAAATTCATAATCTGGTAGGCGCCGGCAATGCAATAGGAGGAATGGACGCGGCCAACATTCTCAAGCCCGCTTTATCCAGAGGAGAAATTCAAGTAATAGGCGCTACCACTATTGAAGAATACCGTAAAAATATAGAAAAAGACGCCGCCTTAGAAAGAAGATTTCAATCAATTTACGTGGAAGAGCCCGGTTTACAAGAAGCCAAAAAAATACTACAAGGCATCAAACCCCTCTATGAAAAACACCACAACATTAAAATCAATCCAGACGCTGTCCGGGTTGCCGCAACACTGGCAAAAAGATACTTGCATGATAAATTTCTACCCGATAGCGCTATCGACTTAATTGATGAAAGCGCCGCTAAAAAAAGGACTTCTTCCTCCGGTTTAGAACTTTACAAAAAAATAAATAAAGAGTATGAAGCATTAGATAAAATTATTCGGAGAAAAGAATTCTTGGTTATGAATGACCGCTATGAAGAAGCTATTAGAATAAGAGGAGAAGAGAAAAAGAAACAGGACGCCATCGACACCTTAAAGACCGAAATTAAAAAAGAAGAAAAGAAAAACCCGGTAAAACTAACCGCTGAAGATATAAAAGAAACAGTAGCTGAAGCCTCTCAAATACCGCTGAGTATGATTAGGGAGAAAGACTCGGATATTCCTCGCCAAATAAAAAGCAATTTACAAAAAAAACTTATAGGCCAAAAAGAAGTTGTTGAAAAAATATACCAATCCGTCTTAAGAAAATCAAGCGGCGTGGCCGATCCAAATAAACCCTTGGGATCATTCTTGTTTGTAGGTTCTTCGGGGGTTGGAAAAACCATGACAGCCAAAATCTTATCCCAAACCATTTCCTCTTCGGAAAAAGAAGGCTTGATTCAAATCAATATGAGCGAATTTATGGAGCGTCATTCAGTATCCAGGCTGTTGGGAGCTCCCGCCGGATATGTAGGCTATGAAGAAAGCGGAGAATTAACGGAAAAAATAAGAAGAAACCCTCACAGCGTTGTTTTGTTTGACGAAATAGAAAAAGCAGACAAAAATGTTCTTAACGTTCTTTTGCAGATTTTAGATGAAGGAGAAATAACTGACTCAAAGGGCAAAAAGATTAATTTTAAAAACGCCGTGATAATATTGACTTCAAACCTGGGGACTAATGAGTTAAACCGATTCTCCTCCATTGGATTTGGCAAGGAAGATCGATCCTCAACCCGCCAAGAAAAAAACAAAGCTCAAAAGATCATTCAGCAAGCCCTGCAAGAATTCTTGCCGATAGAACTAATAAATCGTTTAGATAGTGTTTTAATTTTTAATCAACTAACTCGCCAAGACATTAAAAAGATTGTCAAAAATGAGATTTCCCTGCTAAAAGCCAGGTTAAGGGGAAAAGGAATTCGGTTGAACGTTCAAGAAGATGTTTTGGAGGAGTTAACTCGCAAAAGTTTTGACTCCAAGCAAGGAGCAAGATTGATTAAAAAACAAATAGAAGAATCTGTTGAGCCCTTGTTAGCTGAAAAAATAGTAAGCTGCCAACCGAAAAAAATAGAATTAACACGCAAAAATAACCGCCTTGCAATTAAATGCAATTAAAAAAACATCACAAATAATTCAAAAAACAGAGGATTGCTTATTGGATCTGGTTTTCCCCAAAAGCTGTATTTCTTGCAACAAAGAAGGCTTTTTCTTGTGCAAAAAGTGTCTCAAAAAAATTGAAATTGAAAGCCTTCAAGTTTGCCCCATTTGCCAACATTCCGTTACAGAAACAGGAAAAATCTGCAGAATTTGCAGAAAAGACCATTCCAATCTTAAAAACATCCTTGTAGCCTCGGATTATAAAGATCCTTTGATTAAAAGTTTAATTCATCAATTCAAATACAAATTCACTTTTGAGTTAGCTGAGCCTTTATCAAAAATAATGATTAGATCCGCCCACAAACACAACCTTCCCATTCCGGATCTAATCATCCCGGTTCCGCTTCACCCTATCCGCCTTCGCTGGAGAGGTTTTAATCAATCTTTTTTATTGGGAAAAAATTTTGGAGAAGGTCTGATTGAAAACCTCACAATTCCGATCAACAATAATATTATCCACAGAAGGAAAAACACTCCATGCCAGGCCGGCATAAAAAACAGGGAAAAGCGCCAAGCCAATATTCAAGGAGCTTTCGAGATAAATGAAAATTTCTATTCATTAATCAAAGGAAGAAAAATCCTTTTGATTGATGACGTTTGCACTTCCGGGTATACCTTAAATGAATGCGCCTCCGCTATTTCTCTCTTGAAACCTCGCTCTATTTACGCTATAGTTATAGCCAGGCAAAACTAAATGTGCTTTAATATTGTCTCATTTAATCTGGTCAAACTTTTCCGGGAGGCGTGGCTGAGTGGTCCCGAAATACTCCGGGCAAGGCTCCAGCGGCGGTCTTGAAAACCGTTGTCCCGTTTTGCGGGACCGGGGGTTCGCCCCGCATACGCGGGGCGCCCGGCGGATGCCGGGCGAATCCCTCCTTGATAATTGTTACTTACTCTATTAATATATATTATTGTTACTTGCAATAAATCCGGGAGGCGTGGCTGAGTGGTCGAAAGCGGCGGTCTTGAAAACCGTTGTCCCGTTTTACGGGACCGGGGGTTCGAATCCCTCCGCCTCCGCTGATAATATGAGAAATGTTTTTTTGTTTTTTTGAAGGAAGCGTTCGCCCCGCATGCGCGGGGCGCCCGGCGGATGCCGGGCGAATCCCTCCGCCTCCGCTGTTTTTTAAAAATACAAACAAAATCTTAAAAGTAAAAGATTGCGTGTTCAAAATTTTAAACTGTACTTTTGCATTTTAAGTTCTTAATCGTTTGCCTCAGATTTTTCTTCAACTATCTTCTCGAAATTTTTTATATTTTTGCTTTTTGGAATATTTTCAATTCCTTTTTTAATAAATTCATGAGCTTTATCTATCTGGGGAGGTTTTTTTTCGTAAAGACACAAAATAATTAAATTTTGGTAAGCTTGTTCGTAATCATTCTTTTCTTTGATAGCTTTTTCGTAATACTCCAAAGCTTCTTCCAATTCTCCTTTATCCCTATAAATATTGCCTAAGCTATTATAATATTCGTACGCGTTTTCCTTGTCTTTTTTCAACAATTCTTTAAAATGTTTTTCCGCCTCTTTATGATCTCCTTGATTGTAACGGGAAATTGCCAGCATTTTTAAGTTGTGGGGGGACTTATCTTCTTTCAAAGCTTTTTCAAACTTTTCAGCCGCCTTATCAAAACCTTCTTTACCAAGATCCTCTACTCCCTCAACTGCAACTTTTTCTTTTTTCCGGTTATCTTTTTTCAAATAAAAATAATAACCTAAAGAACTGGTAAAAAAAGCAATTAAAGCCAAGAAAAAAATAAACTTCTTTTTGTTGGATATTTTTATTTGCATAACATTAAATTAGTATTAATTAAAAAAATTCATTGAAATAACTCTGAATGAAAATCAGACCATTCTAATTCTTTCTTATTATCTGCAAGACTTCTTCTTTTTTTTCATTCATCAAATCTCTGCTTTTAGCTTCCAAGTTTAATCTAATTTTAGGCTCGGTATTGGAAGCTCTGACATTAAACCACCAATCCGGATAATCAATTCTCACTCCATCCGATTCATTTAATTTGCCATCGGAATATTTTTCCTTAAGCTTTCTAAAAACAGCCTCTTTATCTTTTACTTCCGAGTTAATTTCACCTGAATGAGAATATTTCCTAAGCTCTTTAACT